>JBCDBB010000033.1:0-28741 GCA_039184415.1 Pseudomonadota bacterium | reverse complement strand
CGCAGGGCGATCCGGCGCCCCCGGGCTCGGTATCGGATGTCTCCGGTTGGGGCTGGTCGGTTGCGCGCGCTGCTGATCCTGAAGACATGTAACCCTGCTGACTCAGACGAAAGAAAAACTCGATAGGACGCCCTGTTAGGAGAGCATCGTATGCAGCGGATCGGACGCTGCGATGTCCTGGGCCCTGACCAGCATGTTGACCTGCTCCGCGATGTCGTCGGCCACCGGCATGTCATCCATCAGGGCAACGACGGCCTCGTTGATGTATTCGGACGTCTCGTCCGCCGAAGGCAGGTCAGGATCTTCGATCAGGTTGGCCTGGTGCAGCAACAGGTCCGAATAGCCTTCGGTTCGGGCCATGACGACCGAGTCGACGCCCGACTTGATCACCTCGGCCGCGTTCAGCATCGCATTCGATCCGGCAATGATCTCGGCGCCTGCCGGAACAGGACCTTCGATCAAAATGTCGTCCTGGTCGGACAGAATGTTAACCTGCTCGACGATGTTCACCTGGATCAGGCTGCCTTCAATCTGAAGCGCGCGGACCTGCTCCAACCCGGCCAGAAGCGGGTCGGACAGAAGTGCCGCCTCCAACGCTTCGGCGGTCGTGTTCTGGGTCGCCAGAATCTCCGCGATCGAGTCGGAAACATCGGCGTGTATGTCCTCTCCGATGGTTTTCAGACTGGCGAGATTCATTACCAGATTGTCGCCACCGCTGACGCCGGCTGCCTGCGGCTCCGACCCATCGCCGGACCCGGGCCCTGCGGGGTCCTCGAGCGCGGGCAGATCCGGACCTGAGACATCGTCCTGGCGGTGGGACTCGCCATCCCGCGCCAGACCGGTGTCCTGGAATGCCGCTGGCCCATCGGAAGGCGGCGCTTGCGATGCGAGGGGAGGCCCGGCCTCAAGCCGGTCATCGTCCATCAGCACATGGGTCTGAAACAGCATGTCGACCGAGATCATGTTCTCGCCGATCAGGATCAGATCGTAATTTCCGGCGAAGGCGCCGATATCGGCCAGGTTCAGGATCTGGTTGTCGCCGAGCGACCAGTAGGTCGCCGCTGCCGCAGTTTCGGTGCCGATCTGATCTGTGTCGATAGTCTGGATCATCTGCTGGACGAAATGCGCCACGACGAGGTCGCCCTCGATCCGGTCGATGGTCAGCACCGTAGGCTCACTGCCCGGCGTCGACGCAGCGGGCAGCCAGGCGGCGGGGTTGGCCTGCGACGTGATCTGTGCGGCCTGAATGACATTGGATCCGGGACCTTGTCCCGCTGACAGCCCGCTGTCGATTTCCGAGACAACGGCAACCTGACTGATGACTGCCAGATCAATGGCCTTGCCCCCGACGGCGATATAGGGCGCGTCGAGCCAGGCACTGGTGATCTGGGCCTGGTTCACCTGGAGATTGCCGCCGGTGATGATTGTGTGGCCCTCGATCTCGTCTCCGGGATCCGAGCGGTCCCACTCCTTGGGGGCGTCTTTCTCGACGGTACTCTCGGAGTCCTCTTCCTCTGGTGCTACGTGGAACGCCGGCAAGAGGTCTTTCCAGACGGGCAACTCATCGGCGGCTTCGCCATTGACGAAGAGACCTTGGGCATCTTCGCCCGTCAGCGTGAAGACCTCGGCGCCCGGAATGCTGATCTCGGTGCCGTCGCGGATCGCATCCGCCAAATCCTCTACGGTCTCGATATCGCGCAGCGCTTCCAGATCCGGGAGCGGGCCGGAGAGCGCCTGCAGCGATATAGCGGCGTCCACCGCGGCTTCGGTCTGTGCGATCAGCTCGTCGATACTACGGAAATCGCCGTCACCGAGAATGTCGATGTCGCTGAGATATGCGACCTGTGTGGTGTTCGAGTAAACGGACCCCTGATAGTCGAGGTCCCATTCAAAGCGTCCGCCACCGCCATTGAAGCCGGACCCCGATCCGTTGCCCGTGGACAGAGTGGATCCCTCGGAGCGAACGCTGAAAGTGATCTCCTGACCGGGACCCGCCGCGGCGAGTATGTCTATCTCTGCTGGGTCCTCCGGCTGCGCGAGCGGTTCGGAGATGTCCGCTGCGGATGCGGAAGCGGTTGCGGGCGGAACCTGAAGGTCCGGCGCCTCCGTTGCAAACATCAGCGGCAGTGGGTCGAACTCGGCAGATTTTGGTCCGAGCGGCGCCTGAATGTCGGTGTGGATTGGACCGGCGAGCTCATCAAGCTCGGCTTGCCGCCGTTCCGCCGTGAAATCCTGGTACTGATCGCGAAGCCGCATCTGCTCGACGGTGAGGTCAAACATCCCGATGAAATGCGAGAGAATTTCGTCGGTACTGTTGAGACCCATGGCCTGCGCTCCGTTTCTTCTGGTTGGTTCGGTCCGCTCCTGCCGAGCGGTTGGGGTGTCCGGGGGCGCAGGTGGCGCCCCCGGATAGGATCAATCGATCAGGTCTCGGAATCGTCGCCGATGGAGGTGGCAGTCATCGAGCCGCCGACCATGGTCGTGTCGACCGAGTTGCCAAGCACGTTGGCACCCATGACGATCGACTGGTTGAAGGCGGACGTGTCGACGACTGCAGCGGCCGACGCGTAGGACTCGCCGGTGACATAGCCGTCATCGCCATTGTTGGAGCCCCACATTCCGGCGTCGCCGCCGGCGCCACCGGCTCCGGAGTACGCGCCGCTCGCGTCGCCGCCATAGGCCGTGCCGCCGGTACCGCCGCCGCCGGTTGCCGTCCCCATGACGTCACCGGTGGTGCCGCCGGCCGCCGTGGCGTCGCCACCTGTGCCACCCGGCCCGGAATAGGCCGTGCTGGTCGTGGTCCCGGTGGCCGCAGAGTCCGCGTCATCGTCGGAGCGGCCTTCGCCGCCATAACCGGCGATGGCCTCGGCCATGCTTTGGGCTTCGCCATCGGCCTCTGCGGTCGCGAACAGCTCGTTCATGCCGCCATTACCGCTGTCCGCGGCGGCATCGCCGTTTCCTTCGCCCGTGCCGGTCGCATCAGCGGCGGTGTCGTTGGTTCCACCACTACCCGCGTTGCCGCTGGCGGAGCCATCGGCAGCGCTGTCAGCCATCGCATCCGCCATCGCGTCGGCCTGGGAGTCCGCGTCGGCATCGGCATCGTTGTCGGTGCCGCCGACCCCGGCATTCCCGCTTGCGTCTGCATCTGCGCTGGCGTCGCTGTCGGCGTCCGAATCGCCATCGGCGTCACTATTGGCGGAGACGTCACTTTGATTGAAGTTGTCGCCTCCGTCCGCATAGCTGACGGCATCCGCACCGGCATGACCGCTGCCATGGCCCAGCCCGATCGCACCGGCATCGCCGCTGTCGCCGCCGTCGCCGCTGGAGTCGCTGTTGCTGTCGGTGTTGGAGTCGCTGGCGGAGTGTCCGAGCGCGTGGCCACCATCTCCACCGGTGCTGGTCGAGTCGGTTTCCGCATCGGAATCGACATGGCCGTCTGTGTCGGACGCCACGCGGCCAGACCCGCCTGCGTCACCGCCATAGGCGTCGGCCGATGCGTCGCCGCTATAGCCGCCCTTGGCCATTGCCATGCCGCCAAGACCGTTGGCGCCGTGACCGTCGCCGCCCCAGGTCTCGCCCCCGTCTCCGGATTCGCCGCCATCGGCATCCGCATCGATGCCCTCCTCGGCCGTCGCGGTACCACCATTGGCGCTGCCGTTCTGCGTGAAGGCCGCATTGTTGGAAACGGTCGGCGTGTCGAGGGTGTCGTTGTCGTTCAGTTCGGCGGCCTGAACGTTGATCGAGGCAAAGTCGTTGCCGTCGCCGTTCAGCACATCCTCCAGAGTGATGTCGTCGCCCGGGTTGTAGTTGAGATCATTGCCGGCCTTGATGTCATTGCCCGGATCATACTCCAGGTTGTTGCCCGCCTTCACGTCGTTGCCCGGATCATAGTCGATGTCGCCGCCAGCGGTCAGAACGTCATTGATCGACGAGCCATTGTTCTGGTCGATATCGACGATGTCGTCATCGCTCCAGGGCATGCCGTCTTCGCCGCCGATGGTGATGTCGATATCGTTGCTGTTGTCGACCGTGTTGTCGTTGTCAGCCGACTGCGTCTGGTCCTGATCCTGACCCTGGTCTTGTCCCTGATCCTGGCCTTGATCCTGTCCCTGGTCCTGAGCCTGATCCTGCCCTTGGTCCTGGCTGTCGGACGTGTCGACCGTGTTGTCGACGGCCTGGTCCTGATCCTGCGACTGTTCCTGGGCATTCAGGTCCACCTCGACATTTTCGATATTCTCGATATCGGTGTCGAGCGAGGCGTTGAGGTCGTTGAACTGCGCTTCACCAACGGCGATGGCCGTGGGGTCGGCATTTGCAGTGCTGTTCGCTGTATTGCGTCTCATTGAATTATCCTGTGGATTTCACGAAACGCCGGACCACCAGTCATCTCAAAGGCGGTAAGGGCGCACTTTCGTGGATATTGTTGAAGGACCGGATGCAATTGCGCATCCCTTGGTTGCAGAGACATGTCTGTTGGAGTGGTGCACCTCCTCCGGCCAAGCCGATCTGAGGGCGATTGATTTCGGGCAAAAAGTGCTGCGCAACCCACCGCCGTAATTAATAAATATCCGTTTTCGGACAGCGGGATCGTCGCAAGACATCTGGTCGCTGGCTATCCAGCCAAATGATCAGTTTACCTTAGGTAATTGAAAATATGATATAATTACTGATTATTTTAACGGCACACTGCCTATTCGGCCATGATTTCTTTTTGGATTCGACTTCGCTGGAGACCTCAATCTAGACTTTTGTTTAGGTGTGCGTGATTTTTTTTGAAACCTGTATTTGTAACACAAAAAAGACAGCCCATTTTTATAACGTTAAGGCTAACAAAATCTTTATTGATACAACTGAAGGGTGTGGCTAAGCTGTCAGAGCGCTATGCATTCGGGCAGTCTGTTACCCAGTCGTTCTACGCGTTCTCCGTAGGGATGCAGAGCCGGTCTCGGAAGAATCTAACAGGAAGGCATTTTTTGACGGTCATTTCCCGGGGGGTGACATGACACATTTTACATCGAGAGAGCCCAAGGGCTCGCGTGCAGCCGTGGACGACCGCATTTCGGTCCTCTTCGTGGGAAGCGGATTGCACTATTCCACAGAAACACTGAACAGTGTTCAGTTCGAGTTCGGCGTCTTGGCGCTGCGCTGTGACAGCATCGAGGATGCCAACGAGTCGTCCGGTGGCGATGTCTCGGACTTGCGGCTTCTGGTGGTCGATCAGCGTCTGGCAGAAGATCTTCTGGCACGTCCCGCGATGTACCGCCAGACCGCCGGGGAAGGCTGCATTGCCTTTGCCTACCGCGATGATGACGCGGCCCGAGCGTTTCACGGGACCTGGAACCGGGCGGATCACGGCGATATCGGGTATCTGCCGACAAGTGTGCCGGTCGAGGTGTGGCGGTCGACATTGCGGTTGCTTCTGCACCACCATCTTCACCTGCCGATGACGCTGGTGACGCCGGCGGCGCAAACAGGGTCGGCTCCCGCGCTCGACCTGCCCTGGAGCGGGCTCATACCGGCGCAGGAGGGGCCGCGGCAAACGCTCTACCACCGGCTCACCAAGCGCGAGAAACAGGTTCTCAAGCTCGTGGCCCAGGGCGAGAGCAACAAGGCCGTGGCCAGCCGACTCGGGATCACCGAGCACACCGTGAAACTTCACGTGCACAATCTGGTCAACAAGATCGGCGTGTCCAACCGGACGGCGGCGGCGAGTTTTTACTTCGAGGTCGCCGGACAGCCCGAGCGGTCGGGCTAAAATGCCGGCTCCGGCCGAGACGCGCTTTGACCGCCTGATCATGCAGATCGGGCGGCTCAACTATATGTGGACAAACACGGAAAGCCTGCTGATCCACCTGATCGCGGGATTGAGCGGGACGGAGAAAGAGGTGGCCGTGATCATCTTTCTCACGCTCAACACCACACGGGCGCGGATCGATCTGGTCGAACGTCTGGCCAAGATGGACGGGCGCGCGCCCGAGGATCGCGATCTCATCCTGGCGCAGACCCAACGTCTGGGAAAGCTCTCGGCGGTACGCAACAAGTACAATCACTGCATCTATTCCTTCGACCCTGACAGCGGCAATCCCAGGACGATCCTGATGCGGATCTCGGACCGCAAGACCGATATCCGGCTTGGACGGTCAGACGAGGTGGACGAAGGCGAGATGTCCCGCATCGACCAGGCGCTGTCGGAACTGACCGCGGCCAACCGAGACATCTGGCGTCTGATCCACACACTCGGATACCCCGAGTAGATCCCAGCCGGGTCAGAGAACTCCACTAGAAACCCGTGCTAGTGGGGCGTCGATGCGTGAGGTTGTACCGTCAGTGCTGCGGGTCGCTCGGAGGGATCGACGACAACAGCCGCGAAAGCGCCCCGCCCAAATCCCGGG
This sequence comes from Pseudomonadota bacterium, assembly GCA_039184415.1. Lineage (GTDB taxonomy): Bacteria > Pseudomonadota > Alphaproteobacteria > Rhodobacterales > Rhodobacteraceae > JANSYP01. The sequence continues at coordinate 22,349 of JBCDBB010000033.1, read as the reverse complement.
CCACTGCCGCGACAGGATCGTTGGGGCGGGTGCTGCGCGTCGGTGCGGAGGTGCCGCGCCCCGACACCCAGAGCTCCAGCATGCCTTCGGGTGGCGATGGGCTGAAGCTCGTGAAGTCCCGGGCTTCCGCCCCGACACGTGCCGCGATCGCGCGCGCTTCGGCGGCGTCGCTGGCATGGTAGTAGCGCACGTGGGTGTCTTGGATCGTCAGGCGCGTGCGTACCGGATCGACCACATTGGCACCCGATTGCCGGAGATCCGCCGCGATGGCGCTCATCTGGCTGGATGGTACGCGGCTCGGCGCATAGATGCGGACCTCGCTGTCCTGGCCAACGACACTGCCGTCTGGCATCGGACCGGCCACTATGGCGAAAGGCGTCTCCGGTGCCGCCCGGAATGGTCGGCTGGTCGGACGGATCACGGGGACAAGCGTCGCCACAGCGCCAGTGTGGTCCGAAGCTGCCGTTCCGGCGCTGCTCGGATCAGCTACCGCGATGTCCAGAGGTGCCGCCGCTGGCGGTTCCGGGCTCTGTCCGAGGGCGTCTGCCAAGGCCATCTGGATGGCCGCGTCACCCGCCGTCCCGTCCTGCTCCGATCCGCGGGGTTCGTCGCCCGCGAGGAGTGTCGTGGCGCTGTCTGCTGTCCCCTCCGCAAGAACCGGCACGGGTGTGACCACGCTGTCGGTCGGTCCAGATGGAAAGCCCGGAACAGGGGGAGTGGTGCCAGCAATCGACGACGGAGGCGTCGGTTGCGCTGGAAGAGCTTCGCCGAGGGTTTTCGCGCCGGTGTCTTGCGGTGCAGCCTCCGTAGCGCCCTCGGGACCAGCCTGCGATACCACTGGCGCCGGCCCGTCCAGTGCCGCGGGTCTTAGATCGGCGGAAGCCACGATGGCCGGTCCGCTCGACTGATCAACGAGAAGCCAGGCAACAGATGCGAGCGGCACACCGACGCCTAAACCCAATGCAAAAGCGGCCAGGACCTGAGTTCCCGGCCGCTTGTCGCGGTTCTGATGCGCTCCGGTGCGGTCGCCCGGCGTACCGGCACGCGGAGCCCCCATTTTCGGCACCTGGTCAGAGATCCGGCGCAGAGCCATTGCCATGGGTTGGGATCTTGGCGCCGCCGGCGCGGTCTCAACCGGCGCAGGATCGGACAGGTTGGGCTGGCGCGGTGCGGGCTTGCCCGGTGCAGCGTCCGGATCGAACCAGCGTTTTTCGGGTGCCACCGGAGCCATTCTGGGATCGCACCCCGGTGGAGGTTCTCCCGCGGGTGGGCTGAAGGGCGGACGCGCATCCGGGCGGATCAGCGGCGCGGGGCGATCGGACACACCGCGCTGCTCCAGCACCTCATGCCGCTTGGCGCGGGCCGCGCGCAGCTTTGCCTCCCAGTCGGCTTGATCGTAGGGTGTGACCGTGGCGCGCGCAGCGTCCCCGCCGGTTTCGCGAGCAAGATCCATGCCCATTCCGGGGCGATGATTTGCGGCATCCGAAACAGACAATTGAACGGGTCCTCTCGCTGCGGTCGCCAGGGCATTTGCCCGCGTAAACCCTACGTTAACTTTCTGCTTGCGGCCAGCCCAGCGCTTGGTTTTGCGGAGTCTGCGGCGGTGGATTTCCGCCGATGGGCAGGGAAAACGGTGAAGCGCTCGACAAATAAGCAGACGCGGAACGCAGCGGCCGATTCCGTGGCCCGGTGTCGGCAGGCAATGGCGCGGGTACAGGTTAGAGCGGCATGCTGTTTCCGGGGTGCGGATCAACTCGCGTATCGCGTCGCGCCACGCTTGCGCTCGTCGACCGGTTCCGAAAGGACGACCGCCTGATAGGCGCGCTGATCGCAATTCATGCGCGGACACACCCGGCAATTGATGCCCACTTCGGTGATATGGGCCGCCGTCAGGCTGAGATCCTCCGCATAGCCGATCGATCCGACATGCTCCAACCCGCAGCCCATCGCCACGGCGAGCCGATTGTCCTGGGCGTGGCGTGTGAAACTGGGCCGGTCGACGGTGCGGGCAAAGACGAAGAACTGGCTCGTGTCCGGCATCTCCACGAATTGCGCCACGATCCGGCCCGGCGATCTGAACGAGGTATGGACCTCCAGACGCGGGCAGGCGCCGCCATACTCGGCCAGGTGAAAGTCGGTGGAGTTGAAGCGCTTGGTGACATTGCCCGCCTTGTCGATCCGCAGGAAGAAGAACGGGACGCCCTTTGCGCCGCTCCGGTGAAGTGTCGTGGCGCGGTGGCAGGCCTGCTCGAAACTGACCCCGAACCGGGTGGCGAGATGGTCGAAATCATACTTGCTCGACAACGCCTCGCGCAGAAACGGGCCATAGGGCATGAGCACGGCAGCGGCGAAATAGTTCGCAAGCTCGACCCGGCAGCGCGCCCGGCCCGGGCGATCGTCCAGCCCCGACTTTGCCAGCAGCTTGTCCAGCACCGGCCCCTGTTCGATCAGTCCGGAGACATGGACGAGCTGGAACACCCGGTTGGGATGGTCCATCGCTTCCGAGATCCGCACCTCCCGCCGGTCCTCGTCATACTCGCGGAGGGTCCCGGGCATTTCGATCGCCGGTACGAGGCGCACGCGCAGGCCCAACCGATCGTGCAGACGTGCTTTGAGCGCGCTATAGACATCGTCCGCCGGGACCCTCTCGCCCGCCCAAAAGGCTTCGGCCGCCTGTTCGAGATCGTCGAAATAGTTCTGGTTGGCGCGAAAGAAGTTGTGCACGCTCGCTTCGGGCGTGGCCGGCAGAACGGCGCCGCCGCTCTCGTCGGTGCCGGCCAGGCTCATCAGCTGATCGGTCGCGGCCATATAGGCGCTGTGCAGACGTAGAAAGCAGCCCGCAAGGTCGGGGCTGTGGGTCAGCGCGGCGCGCAGTTGCGGCAGGTCTGGTCGGACGGCCTCGAACAGCGGATCCTGGAGCGCTGCGCGGATATCGGCGAGCTGGACAGTTTCGTCGTCCTCGGCAATCTCGCGCCAGTCGACACGGTAGCTTTCGAAGAGTTTCAGCAGCACCGGCACCGACACGCTGCGCTCGTTCTTCTCCAGAAGGTTCACATAGGATGTGCTGATGCCGAGCGCGCGGGCCATCTGCGCCTGGGTCTGACCGTTTTCCACGCGCAGGCGTCGCAGTCGGGGTCCGATGAACTTTTTCATAATGTGACAGTATTGCGAATTACACAAATTTACAATTCTTAGGTTTGTCAAATTTCGCATTCACAGCAGGACCCGGTTCCTTTTTGAACACGGCCGCTTTGCAGGCAGAACAAGGTCAACTGAACAGCGAGGATGAATCATGCGCACCGGTCAGACACAGCTTTTCGTTCCCGGCCCGACCAACCTGCCCGAAACGGTCCGCCAGGCGATGAACGTGCCGATGCAGGATATGCGGGCGCCGGACTTCGGCGGGCTCACCATCGGCATTCTCGATGATCTCAAGAAGATCTTCCGGACCGAGACCGGCCGGGTGATGATGTTTCCCGGCTCGGGAAGCGGCGCCTGGGAGGCGGCGATCTCCAACACGCTGAGCCCTGGCGACAAGGTTCTGATGGCCCGCCACGGTCAGTTCTCGGCGCTCTGGGTCGAGATGGCCGAGCGTCTGGGCCTCGATGTCGAGGTGATCGATGTGCCCTGGGGCGCAGGATGCCCGGCGCAGGAGTTCGCCCGCCGGCTCGGTGCGGATAGCAATGACGAGATCAAGGCTGTTTTCGTCACCCACAACGAGACGGCGACCGGCGTGACCTCCGATGTCGCTGCGGTCCGGCGTGCGCTGGACGAAAGCTTCCATGATGCGCTGCTCTTCGTCGATGCGGTCTCGTCCCTGGCGTCGATCGATTTCCGGATGGACGACTGGGGCGTCGATCTGGCGGTGACCGGCAGCCAGAAGGGCCTAATGCTGCCCGCCGGTCTGGGTATGCTGGCGGTCAGCGACAAGGCCATGACCGCGTCCGAAACCGCAACCATGCGGCGCGCCTATTTCGAGTTCTCCGACATGCTGCGGATGAACGCCACGGGTTACTTCCCCTACACCCCGCCGACGCAGCTTTTGCACGGACTGCGCAAATCGCTCGATCGGATTCTTTTTGATGAAGGCCTGGACAACGTCATCGCCCGCCATCACCGGCTCGCCGAAGGCGTCCGCCGTGGCGTTGCGGCCTGGGGGCTGGATCTCGTCGCCGAAAGCCACAGGGTGCATTCGGACACGGTGACAGCCATTCGCGTGCCCGAGGGCGTGGACGCCCGCGAGGTGATCCGCATCGCCTATGAGGAGTTCAACACCTCCTTCGGCACCGGGCTCGGAGAGCTCAATGGCAAAGTCTTCCGGATCGGCCATCTGGGCGACATGAACGAGGCGATGTGCCTGAGCGCCCTGTCGGTTGCCGAGATGGCGCTGGCAAGGGCCGGGGCACAGATCCGCTTCGGGTCGGGCGTCGGCGCGGCGCAGAACTGGTATGCGCGCATCGAGGCGTCCGAAGCGTCCAACGACGCGCCTCAGACCGCGCGGCTGACCATCGCGGCGGAGTGACCGCGCTCCCCTCCTGACAGCGACCCACGGGCGAGCCGTGGGTCAAACGAGGCAAAACCAATGTCCCATACACTTCACCCGCTGCGAAAGCAGCGGCTCCAACGTTCTGAGCTCGCGGTGCCGGCATCGAACCCCACGATGATCGACAAGGCCGCCGATGGGGCCGCCGATTTCGTCTTTCTCGACCTCGAGGATGCCGTGGCGCCCCCAGAGAAGGAGCAGGCCCGCAAGAATGCCGTCCAGGCGCTCAACGACATCGACTGGGCCGGCAAGGGCAAGACGGTTTCGGTGCGCATCAATGGGCTCGACACCCATTACATGTACCGCGACGTCGTCGATGTGATGGAGCAGGCGGGCGATCGCGTGCACACGCTTCTGGTGCCCAAGGTGGGCGTCCCGGCGGACCTCTATATGGTCGATGCGATGGTCAATCAGATCGAGCAGGGCACCGGTCTGGAAACCCGTGTCGGCATCGAGGCACTGATCGAGACCGCGCTCGGCATGGCCAATGTCGAGGCCATTGCCCAGTTCGGCGGGCGGCTGGAGGCCTTGCACTTCGGTGTCGCCGATTACGCGGCCTCGCTGCGGGCGCGCACGGTCAATATCGGCGGGCTCAACCCGGACTATCCCGGCGATCAATGGCATGCCTCCATCACGCGGATGGTCATCGCCTGCCGGGCTTACGGTCTGCGGGCCATCGACGGCCCCTTCGGCGATTTCTCGGATCCCGAAGGCTACAAGGCCGGGGCCAAACGCGCCGCGGCACTCGGCTGCGAAGGCAAATGGGCGATCCACCCCAGCCAGGTGGCACTGGCCAACGAGGTCTTCAGCCCGCCGGAAACCGAGGTCAGCAAGGCCGAACGCATCATCGAGGAACTGAAAAAGGCCGAGGCCGCCGGCAGCGGTGCGGCCGCCCTCGACGGCAAGATGATCGATGCCGCGTCCGAGAAAATGGCGCGCAACGTGATCGAGGTGGCGCAGGCGATCGCCGCCAAGGTCTGAACCATTCCGGGAGGATAGCATGGACATTCATGAATATCAGGCCAAGGAAATCCTGGCATCCTTCGGGGTGCCCGTGCCGCGCGGCGGACTGGCCTACAGCCCCGAACAGGCCGGCTACCGCGCCCGCGAACTCGGCGGCAACGCCTGGGTCGTCAAGGCCCAGATCCATTCCGGTGGCCGGGGCGAGGCCGGCGGGGTCAAGCTCTGCCGCACCGACGAAGAGGTGCGCGACTACGCCGCCACGCTCTTCGGTCACAAGCTCGTCACCAAGCAGACCGACGCCAATGGCAAGGATGTCTATCGCGTCTGGGTCGAAACCGCCTCAGACATTCAGCAGGAGCTTTATCTCGGCTTCGTGCTCGACCGGAAGACCGAGCGCATCATGATCGTGGCCTCCGCCCATGGCGGGATGGAGATCGAGGATCTGGCGGACGAGGATCCCGACAGCCTGCGCCGCATGGTCATCGATCCGGCCGTGGGTCTGGCCGAGTACCAGGCGCGGGAACTGGCCTTTTCGCTCGGCCTGAAGGGGGGGCAGATCGCCCAGATGGTCAATGTGCTGGGGGCCTGCTACCGCGCCTATCGCGACCTCGACGCAATGATGGTCGAGATCAATCCGCTCGTCATCACGGGCACCGGCGATCTCGTGGCGCTCGATGCCAAGATGAGCTTCGACACCAACGCGCTCTACCGCCGCCCGAACGTGGCGGCCCTGCGGGATCCGTCCCAGGAAGACCCACGCGAGGCGACCGCCGCGGACAATGGTCTGGCCTATGTGGGGCTCGATGGCGATATCGGCTGCATCATCAACGGCGCCGGGCTCGCCATGGCGACGATGGACATGATCAAGCTGGCCGGCGGGGAGCCCGCGAATTTCCTCGACATCGGCGGGGGTGCGAGCCCCGACCGGGTCTGCACGGCCTTCCGCACCGTGCTGTCGGACAGCAATGTCAGCGTGATCCTGGTGAACATCTTTGCCGGCATCAACCGCTGCGACTGGATCGCCAAGGGTGTGATCCAGGCCTATCGCGAGGTCGGTCTGAAACTGCCCGTGGTCGTCCGGCTGGCCGGGACGAATGTCGAGGAAGGCCGTCAGATCCTGCGCAACTCCGGCCTGCCCATTGTTGCGGCGGACACATTGGCCGAGGCGGCCGAGGCGGCGGTATCGGCGCGCGACACAACACCGGCAGCGGCCTGAGGAGGATCGGACCATGGCGATTTTGATCGACGGAACCACCCGCGTCGTCGTGCAGGGCATGTCCGGCCGGATTGGCCAGTTCCATGCGCAGGAAATGATCGAGGCCGGCACCAAGGTCGTGGCCGGCGTGACGCCGGGCAAGGGCGGCACAAGCGTGCTCAACCGCCCCGTCTTCAACACGGTGCGCGAGGCCGTCGAGGCCACCGGCGCCGAGGCAAGCCTGCTTTTCGTGCCGCCGCCCTTTGCCGCCGACGCGATGATGGAAGCAGCCGATGCGGGCATCAAGACGGCTGTCTGTGTGACCGATGGCATCCCCGCGCAGGACATGATGCGGGTCAAGCGCTTCCTGCGTCGGTACCCCAAGGACAAGAAGATGCGCCTGATCGGGCCGAACTGCGCCGGGGTGATCTCACCCGGCAAGGGCTTCATGGGGATCATGCCGCCCCATATCTACATGCCGGGCCGCGTGGGGATCATCGGGCGCTCGGGCACGCTGGGTTATGAGGCGGCGAGCCAGATGTCCGCGCTCGGTATCGGCGTGTCGACCTCCGTCGGTATCGGCGGCGACCCGATCAACGGATCGAGCTTTCGCGACATTCTGGAGCTCTTCGAGAATGATCCGGAGACCGATGCGATCATGATGATCGGCGAGATCGGCGGCCCGCAGGAGGCCGAAGCCGCGGCCTATGTGCGCGACCATGTCAGCAAGCCCGTGGTCGCCTACATCGCCGGCCTCTCGGCGCCCAAGGGCCGCAAGATGGGCCACGCCGGCGCGATCATCTCGGCCTTCGGCGAAAGCGCGCAGGAAAAGGTCGAACTGCTCAGCGCGGTGGGGATCACGGTCGCCCCGAACCCGTCCTCCATGGGCGCAACAATGGCCCAGGTCATCGGCGGCAAACAGGCTGCCTGAAGCCACCCCGCAGCCCGCGGCTTGCCGGGTCCTGGGACCAGTAGCGGCTCCGCCACCCTGGTGGCGGGGTCGTTCTGTTTCTATTGTCATCAGGCGCCTCCGCCGAAGCCCGGTCGGCTTGATGTGTTTTCTGATGGCCGGCGTGAGCCCTCTTTGACCTATGCTGCATCTTGGATGCAGGGCCGGTTTGGTCGCTATCCGTCTCGGCCCGGTTCGTTCGGATCGTTGGAAAACAGCGCGATCTTGTTGCCTTGGGGGTCGCGAAGATAGCCGACATAAAACCGGGGTCCATAGGCTGCACGGAAGCCTGGCTGACCATCGTCCGAGCCACCTGCTACAAGCGCGGCGGAGTGAAGGTCACGGACCTGCTTTTGACTTCGGGCCTTGAACGCGATCATGGCACCGTTCCCAGCCGAGGCCGTATGTCCATTAAAGGGTGGTTTAATGTACAGCTCTGGCAACGCGGCAGACTGACCTGGTTGCTCGTGCAGAACGCAGCTTATGCCTTCGGCACTTTCCGTCAGCACGTAGCCAAGCGCCGGCAGGAACGCGGCGTAAAACTGTTTCGCGCGGGCGATGTCATCAGCCCCTACGGTGATGTAGGCAATCACTCTGCGGGTTCCTTTCTGGAAGCTTGACTACCGTAACGACATCAAGGCTGTTTGGAAGGCCAAGATGCAATTTTGCTCAAAGCACAGAGTCCTTGGCCGGGACCAGGAGAGGAGATCTGCGCAGCCTCAGCGAATGGCAGACTCGTCGGCATACCCGGTTCCGATCCAGGCAGCGGGAGCTCGTCGCCATAAGAACTCGGGCGACCAGGCTAACCTTGATCCAGTTTTGGTATGTGACGTCCAAGCCCCGCTTTGGTGCCCGGCTGGATTAACTTGTTCTCTGATGGGCGGAGTGACTCCAGTTCGACCGATGCTGCAGGTTCTTCGAATATCGGCTTTTCAGTGACCAACTTACGCTAAGGTCTGACAGTTGCCTGGCACCGGGATACGGGGCTGCCAACCGAGATGACCCTTCGATACGTCGCAACTGGTGGCCGAACGTCGCAATTGGCTCATTCGCACCGATCGATGTGCGCGACCGTTTGCGTCGGCGCAGGAACGAAGCCGACATTTATAGCGCCGCGCCCAACGCTGACTTGGGTGCAACGGGAGGGCTTCATCCAATTCGACCGTTACTAGTGAGAGTAAACTGCTGTGATGGAGTCGGACGCAATACTGTTGGCGTTCACCATGAAGCCGGCCAGCGCATTGCTGACACTGTCATCAAGTTCCAACACCGTGCCGAGTGCATGGACCGTGAACTGGTAGCGGTGCACTTCTCCGGGCGGAGGGCAGGCGCCGCCAAAGCCAACAGTGCCATAATCATTTGTTAGCTCCACTGCACCGGCTGGAACAGCGCTGGCCGCCGACAACTCGGTCACGTCGGTCGGTATGTTGAAAGCGAACCAGTGCCACCACCCCGAACCGGTCGGCGCGTCGGGGTCATAGACAGTGACGGCAAAGCTTTGGGTACCTTCCGGCGCCCCCGACCAAGCGAGATCAGGTGCTGTGTTGCCGCCTTCGCAACCGAAGCCCTGAAAGACCTGTGCGGTATCGAGTTGCTGGCCCTCGGCAATCGTGGAGCTTGTGATCTGAAAGCTGTCGGCCGCGACCGGACCGGTCAGCCCGGCAATGACAAGAGCAGAAGAAAGAAGCGTAGTACGAAGCATTTCGCATTCCTTTTGCGATTGACGTTCTGTGACCGAGACATAGCGGTGAATGATTTCGTCAGCTTCTGGCGCGCGCTCAAAAACTGTCGGGAAACGCTCAAACAGCTGCCGACGTTCGGATCTGCCGCGGCGCGATGCCGAAGCGTTTGCGGAAGGCGTCGGAAAAGTGGGATGGGGTCTTGAAGCCACATTCGAGCGCGATGTCCGAGATCGCCCGATCGCTGGTCTGCAGGAGGCTCAGCCCATGTTCGAGCCTCGCGTTCATCAGGATTTTCGCAAAGCCCTCGCCGCTGGACTTCAGCCAGCGCCGCATCGTCGCCTCACTCATCGCCAACTGCCGCGCCACTTCATCGGCACGCCACGGATGGCCCAGATCCGTTTCGATCAATCGCCGGACGCGGCTCAACGGCGCCTCTTCGGCCACGGGCGTCAGACGAACTCCTTTGTCCCGAAGCCAGATCAGCGGCTCCATGATCCGGTGGCGCTGGATCACGTCCGGCAAGGATTCCCGCTCGAGCGTGTCGTGCAGGATCGGCAATATGTCTGTGGGCCTATGCGGTTCTGCGCGCAGGATCTCCACATCCCGGCGGTTGCTCCTGGTCGGCCGACCCTCAAAGACCTTGGCAACGTACGCATCAGGAAACGCTACGCCCAGGGCACGGTAGCTGCGATCAAGAACCGGTCGGTTCTCCATCGTCAGGAGAGATCCTGCCGGAACGATCAGCAAGTCGCCCTGCTCAGCGACCACTTCTTTTGCAGATGTCACCACCTTCTTCGACCCGCTCTGAATGAAAAAGAGAAACGTCAGGCGAAGATAGAGATCTGCAAAGGTCGCGGTCGTCGCCTGGGTGATCGGGTATAGCGCGACCTGATCCGGCACCGGGGGCCGCATATCCATGGCGACAGGATCAGGCGACCTGCTCAAGTTGCGCGGGCTGCCCGCCCGACAGGAGTGCACCGCCGCCAGGCGCCACCTGTGTCAGGCCCAAACTGTGCAGGATCTTGGCCGTTGTTGCGACGGCGGCGGACATCGTTGGCAGGCCCGAGGCGCGTTCGATCATCTCGATGGACGGCAGGGAGGGCATCTGCACGCAGGCCGAGGCGACGATGGCATCGACGCCGCGCACGTCCAGCTTCCGCCAAAGTTCTGCGGGCGCCGTCGGATCCTGGGAGGCCACCTCCAGATTATCGGGGATTTCAAGTGCGAGGAAATCCTGCACCTCGACGCCCTCGTTTTCGATGTAGTCGACAACGAGCTTTGTCAGCGGCTTCATGTAGGGGCAAATGATCGAGACCTTCTTGGCGCCCATTTCCCTGAGGCCGTCAACGAGCGCGCCGGCAGAGTTCAGGACGGGCGTGGGCTGACCGTTGTCGACTGTCGCCCGGTGCAGTTTCTCGGAGGACTTTCGGTGATAGCCAAGCCCCATGGACATGATCGCCACCAGACAGGCATAGGCCTGCACCTCGACGGCGGCATCCGACAGTTCAGTCGCGCAGCGCACACTGTCGGCATCCATGGCCTCGAGTTCTTCTTTGACGACGGCCTTCATCCGCATGCGCGAGGAATGAAAGGTGAAGAGATCGGGCAGTATTCTCTCGCGCGCTTTGAGAAGGGCGGGGATCTCGGTCTCCATCGTCACGTTTGAACTGGGAACGATCAGACCGACGCGGCGGAGATTGGAGACTTTCGACATTTTCGATGTCCTTTCGGTAGAGCGTTTGGGAAACGTGGTCAGAGGGCAGGCCCCATAACGAGATCCGGCAGCCAAGTGGCCAGACCTGGGAACAGGCAGAGCAGGAGGATCGCAATCACCATGCAGGCGACGAAAGGCAACGAGCCGACGAGGATGGTCCGCAGCGAAATGTCCGGCGCGATGCCGTTGATGACGTAAAGGTTCAACCCCACCGGGGGCGAGATGAGCCCGATCTCCATGTTGATCGTCAGCACCACTGCGAACCAGATCGGATCAAACCCTGCCGTGGTGATCACCGGCAACAGGATCGGTGCGGCCATCAGGATCACCGCCACAGGCGGCAGAAAGAAACCGGCGATCAGCAGGAAGACATTGACGGCGGCCATGAGCACCCATCGGTTCACTTCCAATCCGCTGATCCATTCCGCGATCGACTGCGTGATGAACAGCGAAGAAAGCATGTAGGAAAAGACACCGGCTGCAGCGATGATGAACAGGATCATCACGCTTTCCTTGGTGCTGTCGCGCAGCACGTCCCAGATCGCGATAGGGTTCCAGAGCTTGTAGATCACAATCGCGATCAACAGGCAGAGCAGCGCGCCGACGGCCGCGGTTTCCGATGGTGTGGCGATGCCTCCGTACATCGCGTAAAGCACACCCACAATGATTGCTATGAACGGCAACACACGCGGCAGGACCTCGACCCGCTCGGACCAGCTGTAGCGGCGCGCGCTCAGGACAGCCCTGTTGCCGGACCGCCACGTTGCGTAGAGCGACCAGACCATGAACAGCCCGACGAGAAGCAGGCCCGGTATCACACCGGCCAGGAAGAGCCGCCCGATGGAGGTCTCGGTGGCGATCCCGTAGACGATCATGGTGACCGATGGGGGGATGAGGATCCCCAATGTGCCGCCTGCCGCAATCGATCCGGCGGATATCGCGTCAGGATATCCGCGTTTGCGCATCTCGGGGATGCCCATCTTGCCAATAGCAGCGCAGGTTGCCGGCGATGAGCCCGACATGGCCGAAAACAAAGCACAGGCGCCAAGATTCGACACCACCAGTCCACCGGGGATCCGGGTCAGCCAGCGTTCAAGCGCTTCGTAAAGATCTGCGCCCGCGCGGGTCGAGGCGATGGCCGCGCCCATGATGATAAACATCGGAATTGCGAGCAGCGCGAAGTTGTCGAGCTTGCCGAAGAAGATCTCGGGCATGAGTTCGAGGGATCCGAACCCGTCGAAGATGATAAGGAAACCGGCGGAGACGATCATCAGGCCCATGGCCACCGACACGCCGGAGAAAAGAACCAGGATTGTGGCGATCGCCACGATCCCCCCAAGGAGAAGCGGGTCCATTGTGATCACTCCAGGCTGAAAGGTTTATCGACGCCGGTCAGCACCGCGAAGACATCCGCGATCAACTGCAAGAGAAGCAGGCCGAAGCCCACGGGCAGCGCCAGATAGGGAATCCACAAAGGGACGGCCCAGATTGTGTCCGATCGCCAGCCGCGGTCCCACGCGAAGTGCCAATACTCGTAACCGTACCAGAGCATGACAGTGACGATCGCTATGGACAGAACCGACGTGAACACCGCCAACACGAACCGTGTGCCGTCCGGCAAAGCCAGTGGGATCAGATCGACGTTCACATGGCCGCGAAGGCGCTGCACGTAGGGAAGCCCCACCAGTGTGGCGGCAATCACAAGATATGTGACCGCTTCCGTCTGCCAGTAGGTCGAGCCGTTCAGCACGAAGCGCACGAAGATCATCTGGCAGGTGATGCCAACAGCCACGACAATCATCGAGGCCGAACACCAGCCGGCGAGAGTGGACAAGGCAGCGACCGCGCGCAGAAACGGATTATTCCCGGTATGCGAAGCGACTGCGGAGCTATGGGTCGCCATAGAGGCCTCCAGCTTTCCTGAGTTTCGAAAAGTAAAGGCGACCTCGCAGTCGCCTTTCACTGCACTCACTCAATCGACAGAGCAGTATCGAGCAGAGACTGGCCGTTGGGGTAGTTCTCAACGAACTGCTCATAGGAGGTTTCCGCTGCCAGGTTGCGCCACTTGGCGAAATCCTCGGCGGTCATCTCAGCGATCTCCACACCGGCTTCGCTGAAGACTTCGACCGACTTCGCATCTTCCAATGCGGCATGCTCGAAGTAATAGGCTTGGGCGACTTCCGCGGCCGAGCGCAGAGCGGCCTGCTGTTCTGCACTGAGCTTCTCGAAGGTCGAGAGGTTCATGAGCAAAGGTTGATAGAGAAACCAGAGCGCGGTTTCGCCCGCCGGCGTGTAGCAACTCACCTGCTCGTAGATGCGGAAAGACACGAAGGATGACGAGGATGTATTCGCGGCGTCCAGGACACCGGTTTGCATCGCGCTATAGATTTCCGAAGAGGCCATCGATGCGATGGAGCCACCAGCGCCCGCCAGCATCTGGTCGAAAGACGCCCCCGCGGCACGGATGCTGACCCCTTCGACATCATCAGGTGAGGTGATGCAGCGATCAACACCGGCAAATCCGCCCGCAAGGTAACCGTGGACCAGGACCATGACATCGTCCTGCGCCATGACATCTTCGAGCGCGTCCATGAAGGGCGACTCCACGAGGCGTGCGGCATGGTCGTGGTTGCGCACAAGGCCCGGCATCAAGCTGAGGTGATACTCCGGGCGATCGCCGGCTGCATAGCTCAACGGGAGCACCGTCATGTCGAGCCGGCCTCTGCTCAGCGGGCGGTACTGCTCCCGGGCGCGGAACAGCGACTGCGACGGAAAGATCGTGATCTCAAGATCCACATCGGCAGCGGCCACTTCATCGGCAAGGATTTGCGCCACGTTGTGCCGGATGTCCTGGGTCGACCATTGGTGTGACAGGCGCAGGTCCTCTGCGCCTGTGACAGAGGCCGTGCCAAGCGCGGCAACCGAAACCACCGTCATGAGTGCATTCTTCATCTGACCCTCCATGGATGCGTTAATGACTTATATGTATACACATAGTGCCTCTCTTGACGCAATGATGTCCTTTGCGCATAAAAGACTGGAAGGGATTGTCTTTCCAAATCCACGTAAAATCAGGGTATTACCATTGGCCCGCGCCGCAGATCGGATGATCGAGAGACTGACGCAGGACATTCACTCGGGTGCCCTGCGCCCTGGCGATCAATTGGAAGAAGCCAGCCTGGCGACACGATTCGGCGTCTCGCGCACACCGGTCAGAGAGGCCGTGCGATCCCTCGTCGACAGCGGGCTTCTGGAGATGAAATCTCGGAAAGGCGCCATTGTCCGTGTCTTGGGGGCCAAGGAGTTGATCGATCTCTTCGAAGTCGCAGCGGAACTCGAGGGCATGGCCGCCCGGCTCGCCGCTGAGCGACTAACGAATGAAGCAGCCGAGAGGATCGAAGCGGGTTTGGACGCGTGCACGGACGCGGCTGAGAAGCAGGACGCCGAAGCTTATGGCGAAGCCAACCTGCAGTTCCACAAAGCAGTCCATCTTGCATCCGGCAATGCACGCTTGCTCGAGCAGCTCAAGCAGATCTCGGTACATATAAACCCCTACCGTTCAATGCCTTACAACGTCCGCGGACGTTTGCCACGGTCTGTCGAGGAGCATGCGGAGATCATGAAGGCGATATTCGAGAACGAAGCCGTTCGCGCCGACGACCTGATGCGTGATCACTTGATGTTACAGGGCCAGCGCGTCCCAATGCTGCTTCAGTCGATTCACGAGGTTTGAATCGGCTTCCTCGCGTTCCGGGAGCCGCGAGGCTTTTGTGACAGAAACAGTGTTCGCGGCGGGTCAGAGAACACTTCTGCTCGGGGATGTCGTCCGCTTCCACCTTTCTAAAGGGAACGATTTGGGTGACATCGTCTCGGATCTGGTCACTTCAGAGGTTGCCGACGGCCGGTGAAGCGGGCGAAAAGACTGGATCTGCATGATAGGAAAAGCGGGCGCAAACCGAGACAGGGGCAAAGTCCGGGTTGTCCGTAAACCCGGTTCCGATCCGGGCTCTGTAAGCTCGTTGCAACTGGACCTCCGGTGAACCGGTAGTCCATCCCGGTGTAAGATTTCCAGGCCCATTTTGAGCCCTGGGTAAAGAAAACGGCAGCGGCTTCGCCGTGTTTCCGGCTTCGGCAGATACCCATTTCATCGAATCCGTATATGTCTTGCTGCGATGTCATCGAAAGATCAGCCACCCGGGGCGCGCAGCCCGATCACCCTTAGGTCGCTTGAGGCGCTGGCCGCCGTGCACCGCTTCGGCTCCATCCAGGAGGCCGCGCAACGGCAGGGGCTCGCGCCCTCGACGCTGTCCCATCATATCGCGCGGCTGGAGGATGCGGTGTCCGAACGGCTGGTCGACCATGACCGGCGTCCGGTGCGGCTGACCCCGGCCGGGCGCGTGCTGGCCAACCATGCCGAGAGCGTCCTGGCCCAGATGCGCGAGGCCGTCACCGACGTGCGCGCGGCCGGGGCAGGGGTGCTTCAGGATCTGCGCTTCGGGGCGATCGAAGACCTCGAGGACGCGGTGGTGCCGCGCTTTCTCGCCTGGATCCTGGCGCGCAAATCCTCGCGCGCGCTGAGCTATGTCACCGGCTCCTCCCACGACCTGCTCAAACAGCTCAGCGAACACAGGATCGACCTCGCAGTGGCCAATCGTGACGTGTCCTTCGACCATGGTCTGACCGAATGGCCGCTGCTGCACGACCCGTTCGTCCTGATGACGCCGGCGGACTGGGATGGCGACTCGCGCGCGCTCTTTGATGGCGCGGGCCCGGCCTTCCTGAGCTTCGGCAGCGACCAGATCATCCAGCGCCAGATCGAGGCCCATCTGCGGCGCCATCAGATCGTGATACCGCCGCGGATCTCCATCGACAGCAATCAGGTGATGATGGGGCTCGTCGACCGGGGCGCGGGATGGGCGATCTCGACACCGCTGTCCTGGCTCCGCGGGCGCCAGAGCTATCCCGGCATTGCGCTGCACCCCTTTCCCTATCGGGCCTTCCGGCGGACGATCTCGCTCTTTTCCGGCTACGATCCGGACCGGATGGGCACCGCGCGGCTGGTGGCGCAGCTGCGCGGGCTGATCACCGAGCATGTGATGGTCCCGATCCTGGACGACTACCCCTGGCTGGAGGCGGAGTTCAGCCTCACGCCGGCGGATCCAGAATCCTGAACCGCGCCCGGATTTCGGCCTCGACCTCCTCGCTCAGATAGGCGGGGTGATGGGTGGCCAAGATCTCTTGCGCACGGTCGCGGGCCCGCGCCCAGGCATCGAGGCTCCCCGCCTCGGCCCAGCTGTAGGGCTCCATCCGGTCGGCAAGCTTCGGATAGACATAATCCCGCTCCATCGCGCGGTAGGTGTGCGGCGTTCCGAGGAAGTGACCCTCACCCAGCACCGCCTCCAGGATCGCGTCATAGCCCAGCGTGTCCTCATCCACCTCCACCCCGCGCAGGATGCGGTAGCTGTTGGCGTGCATTTCGTCATCGAGCACGAAGCCTTCGAAAGACACGCCCAGGAGCGACGCGGTCATGCCCGCGCTCTCGTAGATCAGGTTGCCGCCGGCCAGCGCCGCGGCGAGCGAGGTCAGCCCCTTTTCCATGCCGTACTGGGCGTCGATGGCCTTGGCGTCGGTCATCGAGGCGGCAACCCCCGAACAGAGGCCGAGCCAGTTCGACAGTTGCGCGGCCGCGGCGTTCAAAAGCGCAATCTCGCCACCGCCCCCGGAAAAGGCTCCGGTGCGCAGATCGATCACGAAGGGCCAGTTGGAAAAGACCATCGGGTGGCCGGGACGGATCGCATGGACCGCCACAAGGCTTGCGAGCGTTTCTGCCAGGGACTGCGCCAGGAACCCTGCCAGCGTCGCGGGTGCCGTCGCGCCGGATTGCGCGGCCGTGATGCAATTGATCGGCAGGTTGTGCTCTGCGGAGGCGTAAATCACGTCGACCGCATCCTCGCCGTAGCGCAGGGGCGAGATCACCGGGCTGATATGGGCGGTACAGAACGGGCGCGCCGAGAACTGGCCCGGGCCTCCGGCGGCAATATCGAACATCTCGACCACGGGCGGGATCGATGAGGCGAGTGTAAAGGACGTCGCGACCGGCTTGGTCGTATTGCGGAGCAGCGCGTAGGCCGTGTTGAGATCGAGATCGAGAATGTCCTCCACGTCCGTCGCCACGCAGCAGCGGGTGAACCAGCTGATATTGGTCAGGACATCCTGCAGCCGGGTAAAATCGTGCAGATCGGCGAGGGTCGAGGGGCGGTAGCCGCCGGTTTCCAGATCGAGGGTCTGGACCGCCGCGCCGCCGGTGCCGAAATAGACGTCATCACCGCCCACCTCGATCGAGCGCTCAGGGTCGCGTCCATGGAGCGTGAAGCGTTTCGGCGTGGTCTCGATGGCCTGTTCAACCAGCGTTCGCGGGATGGAGATACGGCCGGGACGGCCCTCCACCGCGCCGGCGCGGAGCAAGTCACGGGTCAGACGCTCCGGCACCTCGCCCATCCCCGGCTCCGCCAGCAGCCGCAACGCTGTTTCGTAGATCGCCGATAGATCGCTGTCGGAGAGCGGGCGGTACTGTCCGCCTGTCTGGCCGGGGGGCGCGGGGTTGATGACCGGCGGCGCGGCCCGCGCGGCCATGCGCCTCTGTCGTCCTGTCCGTCGCTTGGTTCCCGCTGCCATCCGCACCTTCCCTGGCCTGTCCCAAAATCTTCCGTGGGATCCTGCCGGTTGCGCAATCCTGACATGGCAGCGTCAAGAAAATCGATCTTAACATTCGTATCTATCGAAATACGGAATGGCCCGTTGCGCGCGACCCCAGGTTCGGGCCGCATGGGACGATCACGAAAGGCGAGACGATGAAATCACAGACCAGAGTCGTGGTGATCGGCGGCGGGATCGCGGGCTGTTCGACACTCTACCATCTGACCCGCGAAGGGTGGGCCGATGTCGTGCTTGTCGAACGCGATGAACTGACCTCGGGCACGACATGGCACTCCGCCGCGCAGGTGACGAATTTCGGCATGACCCAGACGATGGTGGGGCTGAAAAGCCATTCCATCGCGCTCTATCGCGAACTGGCCGACGATCCCGACTATCCGATCAACTACCATTACGGCGATGGCGGCATCCGGCTGGCCAATACCGAGGCGCAGATGGACGGCTATCGCCATTTCGCCTCCATGGCCCGGGGCATGGGGGTGGAGTTCGAGGTCATCGACGCCGCCGAATGCGCCCGCCGCCACCCGCTGATTTCGACCGAGAACCTGATCGGCGGGCTCTGGGATGCCTCCGACGGCGATATCGATCCCGCACAGCTCTGTCAGGCTCTGGCGCGGCGGGCGCGGAAAGCGGGCGCAGAGGTCTATCGCCACACGCCCGTCACCGGCCTGACCCAGCATCCCGATCACAGTTGGACGGTCCATACCGAGAAAGGCGATATCGCGGCGGAGATCGTGGTCAATGCCTGCGGCTACCGGGTGAACGAGGTCGGCGCGATGATGGGTGTGCACCACCCCGTCACCTCGATGGAGCACCAGTATTTCCTGACCGAACCGATCGCCCGGATCGCCGAGGCCGGGCACCGGATGCCGCTCCTGCGCTGCCCGATCAGCGACTATTACTGCCGCCAGGAAAAGCAGGGGCTGCTGGTGGGCTTCTACGAACAGGACTGCCGGACCTGGGGCATGGACGGGGTCGATCCGCATTTCACCAACGCGCTCTGCCCCAACGATCTCGACCGCGTGACCGATGTGCTCGAAGGCGCCATCGAACGCATGCCTGTGCTGGCCGAGACCGGCATCCACACCGTCGTCAACGGGCCGATCACCTATACGATCGACGGCGCGCCGCTGGTGGGGCCGATCCCCGGCAAGCGCAACGCCTACTGCATCATCGGGCTCCGCGCCGGGCTGGGCGAGGGCGGCGGCCATGGCTGGCTTCTGGCCCAGCAGATCGTCCATGGTGAGGCTTGTTACGACACCTGGGGGCTCGATCCGCGCCGCTTCACCGGCCACGGCACCACCGAGCTTTGCGCGCTGAAGGCGATCGAGGAGTATCAGAACGAATTCCGCTTCGAGTTTCCCCATGAGCACCGCCCGGCGGGCCGGCCCATCAAGACCACGCCGCTCACGCCCGTACTGGAGGCCGAGGGCGCGCATTTCACCGTGGTGAATGGCTGGGAGCGGGCCGACTACTATGCGCCGGAGGGCTTCGCCGAGGAATACGGCTTCCGCTTTTCCAACGCCGAGCCGCTCATCGCAGCAGAGGTGGCGGCCGTGCAGGAGGCCGTCGGGCTGGCCGAGGTCAACGGGTTCAACCGGATCGAGATCACCGGGGCGGACCGCCATGCCTTCCTCGACCGGCTGAGCTGTGGCCGGGTGCCGCGCAAAGCCGGCCTGGTGGGGCTCAGCTATCTGCTGAACGACCAGGGCATGGTGAAGGCGGAGGCGACACTGGCCAACATTCCGGCCTCGCCGCTGGGTCCCGAGCGGCTCTGGTTCGGCTCGGCGGCGGCGGCCGAATGGCACGATCTCGACTGGCTCACGCAGCATCTGGAGGCTGGCGAGGACGTCGCCCTCCGTCCGCTCTCCAATGACTGGACGATCCTCGTGCTGGCCGGTCCGCACGCGCGCAAGGTCCTAACCGCGGTCAGTCGCGGGGACTGGAGCGCCTCGGCCTTCCCTTGGCTCTCGGTCCGCGAAACCCTCGTCGGCATCGCCCGCGCGGTGGTGATGTCCGTCAGCTACTCGGGCGAACTGGCCTATGAAATCCACGTCCCGAACGCGCAGCTCCATTCCGTCTACCGCGCGCTCCGGGCTGCGGGCGATCCGCTGGGCCTGCGGCTTTTCGGGGCCCGCGCGGTGGATTCGATGCGGCTCGAAAAGGGCTATCTGCACTGGAAGGCCGACCTGCTGACCGAGTTCGACCCGTTCGAGACCGGGCTCGACCGGTTCGTGACGCTGGACAAGCCGGGATTTGTCGGCCGGGACGCCTTGATCAAGCGCCACAATGAAGGCCCGCGGCGCAAGCTCGTCACGCTGCGGCTCGACAGCAGCCTCGCCCCGGCTCATCCCGGCGCGAGCGTCATGCGCGCCGACGCGGTGATCGGCACCGTGACTTCGGGCGCGCAGGGCCACAGGACAGGGCTCAACCTTGCGATGGCCTTCATGGCGCCCGACGCCAGCCAGCTCGGTGCCACCTGCGAGGTCGATGTGATCGGGCAGCGTGTCCCGGCCGAAGTGATCCCGACTGGACCCTATGATGCGGAGAATGCGCGCGTCCGCGCCTGACCCGCGCTAGCGTTCCAGTGCGACCGGCCGGTTCTCTGCCAGTGATTGGGCGGCGGCATCGGCCAACAGCTGTGCGCGCAGCCCGTCCTGCGCGTCCGGCCTGGGCCGCGCGCCATGGACCAGCGCGTCCACGAAATGCGCCATCTCCAGCGCGTAGGCCGCCTCATAGCGCTCCAGAAAGAAATGCATGCTGGGCGCCCGGATGAAGCCCTCCGGGCCCGCCTGCTCGACAAGGTTCTCGGCCACATTCGCTGCCGAGAGCATGCCCGCCGCGCCGTGCACCTCGATGCGCTGGTCATAGCCATAGGTGGCCCGACGCGAGTTGGAGATCTGGCAGATCCGCCCCGACGCGGTTCGTAGTGTCACCGCCGCGGTGTCGATATCGCCAGCCCCCCCGATGGCCGGATCGACCAGACAGCTGCCGGTCGCAAAGATCTCCACCGGCTCCTCGTCCAGCAGGAAGCGCGCCATATCGAGATCGTGGATCGTCATGTCCCGAAAGAGCCCGCCGGAGTTCTGGATATAGCCGATGGGCGGCGGGGCAGGGTCGCGCGAGGTGATCATCACGAGCTCGATCTCACCGATCGCGCCCGCGCGCAGCCGCCGTTCCAGGGTTGCGAAATGCGGATCGAACCGGCGGTTGAAGGCGGTCATGAAGGACACGCCTGCCGCCTCGACCGCCTCGATGCAGGCGCGGACCCGGTCGCTCGACAGATCTATGGGCTTTTCGCAGAAGATCGCCTTGCCCGCGGCCGCCGCCGCATGGATCTGCTCGAAATGCGCCGTGGTCGGCGTGCCGATGATGACCGCGTCCACGTCATCTGCGCCGATCACCGCCTCGGCGCTGCGGGCCTCCGCGCCGAACTGGCCGGCCAGCCGGTCGGCCGCTTCGGGCATCGCGTCCGCCACGGCGGTGAGCTGCGCGCCCGGCAGCCGCGAGAGGCTCCGCGCATGGACCTCTCCAATACGTCCGCAGCCCAGCAGGCCGATCCGGATCATGCCGCGGCCTCCCGGTCGGGACCGAAGGCGCGGAGCACCCCACGGGCGGCGGCCTCGATGGGCGGCTCGACCTCGCTCAGGATCTGTACCCGGTCGAACCGGTCGGGGTCGGCATCCACCGCGGTGCGCAGGGCCGCCCCGAAGGCCATCCGAAGCTCGGTGCCGATATTGAATTTGCAGACCGCCGAGGAATGCGCCAGCGCCGCGCGCTGGGCCACCGGCACGCCGGAGCCGCCATGGATCACCAGCGGGATCTCCGTCACCGCCTCGATCGCGCCGAGCCGCGCCTCATCGAGCCCGCCCTCGCGGTTCTGCTGCAGATGGACATTGCCGACGGAGACGGCCATCGCATCGACCCCGCTATCGCGCGCGAAGATCGCGGCCTCCTCCGGGTCGGTTCCCTGGGAGTCCTCGCCCGCGGCATAGCCCACGAACCCGATCTCGCCCTCGCAGGAAATCCCCGCTCCGTGGGCCATCTCGGCAATCGCCGCGGTCTCGTCGATATTCTGCGCAAGCGGTTTGCGCGAGCCGTCGAACATGAGCGAGGTAAAGCCCGCATCGAGCGCCTGCCGGCATTCCTCCATTGTGTAGCCATGGTCGAGATGGGCCACGACCGGGACCGAGACGCTCTCCGCCAGGGACCGGAACATCGCGCCCAGCACCGGCAGCGGCGTGTGCGCCCGGCAGGAGGGACCCGCCTGCAGGATCACCGGCAGCCCTTCGGCCTCGGCGGCACGGGCATAGGCGCGCATATCTTCCCAGCCGAGGCAGACGAGCCCGCCCACGGCATAGCCCTCCCGATAGGCGGGCTGCAGCACCTCTGCCAGGGTCGCCAGGGTCATTTGAACTTGGCCACCATGTCGAGAATGCCGGGGATCGTGTGCAGCTGTTCGGCATGGGTGGGCTCGAAATACTGCACGAGGCTGCGCTGCGAGAGCCCGCCGAGAATGGTGAAATAATACATCTCATAGCCCGGCATCACGACGCAGGGAAGATCGCCCTAGACGATGCAGAAGGTGG
>JBCDBB010000032.1:0-29169 GCA_039184415.1 Pseudomonadota bacterium | reverse complement strand
TCGCCGTGATGCGCGCACTCGGGTTCGATCGGTTTCATCTCGTGGGCCATGACCGCGGAGGACGGGTCGCCCATCGCTTGGCGCTGGAACATCCGCAAACTGTACAGAGCGTAGCGGTGCTCGATATCGCGCCGACGGAAACCATGTATGCGCGGACTGACAGGCGGTTCGCGACCGGCTATTATCACTGGTTTTTCCTGATCCAGCCCGCTCCGCTGCCCGAACGCATGATCGGTGCGGATCCGGAGTTCTATCTTCGACAAAAGATCTCCGCATGGAACCGCACGGGGATGGAGATCTTCGCTCCGGAGGCGTTGGCGGAGTACATCCGCTGTTTTTCAGATCCCGCGGCGATTGCCGCAAGCTGCGAAGACTACCGCGCCGCGGCCACGATCGATCTCGACCATGATGCCGCGGACGCCGAGGCACGGATCACCGCCCCTCTGCTTGCGCTCTGGGGGGCAAAGGGGCTTGTCGGCCAGCTTTACGATGTGCCGGAGACATGGCGCGCGAAAGCCCGAGATGTCCGTGGCGCGGGTCTACCCTGTGGCCATTTCCTGCCCGAGGAGTTGCCGGACGATACCGCGGCGGCGCTGATCGCCCATGCCGCGGCTTCGGACTGACGGGTCGGGCAGGACGCTGCAGTGCGTCCTGCCAGTCTCCCGGGTGCCGATCAGTCGACGACGGTGACCTTCACCATCCGGTCCGGCTCTCCCATCACGGCGCCGTTGGCCCCGTCGTCGCCGCGCTTGATCTGATCGACCACGTCCATCCCGCCCGTGACGGTGCCCACAATGGTGTATTTCCCGTTGAGGGCCTGAGCCTCGTCGAACATGATGAAGAACTGCGAATTCGCGCTGTCGAGCTCCCGCGACCGTGCCATACCGACGACACCGCGGTCGAATGACAGATCGCTCAGTTCCGCTGGCAGGTTAGGCCGGTCCGACCCGCCGGTACCCGCCCGGCGCATATCGAACTCATCGGATCCCATGCGCCCGTTCTTCACATCGCCGGTCTGGGCCATGAACCCGTCGATCACGCGGTGGAAGACGACCCCGTCATAGGCGCCCTCGGCCGCCAAGGTGGTGAGCTGCTCGGCATGCTTCGGCGCGATATCCTCCAGCAGATCGATCGTGACGGTGCCGTTGGCCTCTCCGGCGATTTCGATCTCAAGACCGGTGGCCAGCGCAGGGCCCGCCGCCAAACACCCCAGCAGGCAGAAAAGCTTATTCATCTGCGGCCACCTTCACGCTGATCATGCGGTCGGGGCTCGACGGCGGCTCACCGCGGGTGATGGCATCAACGTGCTCCATGCCCCCGATCACGCGGCCATAGACCGTGTACTGTCCGTTCAGGAAATGATTGTCTGCGAAATTGACAAAAAACTGCGAGTTGGCGCTGTCAGGGTTCTGGGAACGCGCCGCGCCGAGGGTGCCGCGGTCATGGGGCAGCTTGGAGAACTCCGCCGGCAGATCGGGGTGCTCGGAGCCGCCGGTCCCCGCCATCCGCAGGTTGAAGTCGTTTTCCATGTTGCCGTTCGCGACATCGCCGGTCTGGGCCATGAACCCGTCGATCACACGGTGAAAGCAGACATTGTCATAGGCGCCTGCACGGGCCAGTGTCTTCATCCGCTCGACATGTTTGGGGGCCACATCCGGCAGCAGCTCGATCGTCACCGTGCCGCCGGCCAGCTCCATAAGGATCGTGTTCTCCGGGTCTTTGATTTCGGCCATAGGGCGGTCCTTTCATGCGTTTCGTCCGTTCGGGTCGGGCGGACCCTAGGGCGAAGGGTCGCAAAGGAAAAGATCAAAGCCGGCGGCGATTGACGCCATGCCCGGATCCAGTGTGAGGTCGGCGCGAAACGACAGGAATTGTGGAGCAAGCTAGTGCCCTGGAAGTCTCTCGATGACATGGATCTGGCAGGTAAGGCCGTGCTGACCCGCGTGGATATCAATGTGCCGGTCGCAGACGGCAAGGTGACCGACAGCACGCGCATAGACCGGATCGCTCCGACCGTATCTCAGATCCTGGCCAAAGGGGGCAAACCCGTTCTGCTTGCCCATTTCGGACGCCCGAAAGGCAAAATCGTGCCTGAGATGTCCCTCGCGCCGCTGGTGCCGGCGATTGAAGCTGCATTTGGCGTCCCGGTGCACTTTGCGTCCGACTGTATCGGGCCGGAGGCCGCGAAAGGCATTTCCACCCTACCGAAAGGTGAGGTCTTACTACTTGAAAATACAAGGTTTCACCCCGAGGAAGAAAAGAACGACGGTGATTTTGCGGCCGCCATTGCCGATCTGGGAGATGTTTATTGCAACGATGCTTTCTCCGCGGCCCATCGTGCGCATGCGACCACGGAAGGCATCGCACGCCGCCTGCCCGCCTGTGCCGGCCGCCTGATGCAAGCGGAACTCGAGGCGCTGGAAGCCGCCCTTGGCAATCCGGAGCGTCCGGTCGCCGCCGTGGTGGGTGGCGCCAAGGTCTCGACCAAACTCGACCTGCTCGGCAACCTCGTGGAAAAGGTCGATACGCTTATCATCGGCGGTGGCATGGCCAACACATTTCTGGCCGCCCAAGGCATGGCCATTGGCAAGTCTCTGGCTGAGCCGGATCTTGCCGACACGGCACGCGAGATCCTCAAGACGGCCCATGCCGCCGGATGCACCGTCCTGCTGCCCCGCGATGTGGTAGTTGCAGAGGCCCTCGCCGAGGGTGTGGAAACGACGACAGTGTCGTCCGACGCGGTGCCGGAGGATCAGATGATCCTCGATGCTGGCCCATTGGCGACTGAAGATATCCTGGCCGCCCTGAGCGCTGCTCGAACCGTTGTCTGGAACGGCCCGCTCGGCGCGTTCGAGACCAAGCCGTTCGATGCCGCCACCAACGCCGCTGCCGCGCTGGTTGCCAGGATGAGCGCAGAGGGGAAGATGGTCTCCGTCGCCGGAGGCGGTGACACTGTCGCGGCACTCAACGGCGCCGGTGCAGCGGCAAGCTTCACCTATATCTCCACCGCCGGCGGCGCGTTCCTGGAATGGATGGAGGGCAAGACCCTGCCCGGCGTCGCGGCTTTGGACGCTGCTGCATGACGAAATGACGAAAAACCCGCGCCGTTAGCGGTCACAACCTTGATTGATGGCGCGAAACCGCGTCAAACCCGGGACACATCGGGTAAACGGTAAGGGACACGACAAATGAAATCGACGCGGATCGTCCAGAACATTCTGAAGAATTACGAGGGCGAGAATCCCGGCGTGAAGGGCAAGCTGTGCTCCATGCTGATGCACGGCAAGCTAGGCGGAACTGGCAAGATGATCATTCTGCCCGTTGATCAGGGGTTCGAGCATGGCCCGGCCCGCAGCTTTGCACCCAACCCCGCGGGCTATGATCCGCACTATCACTATCAGCTCGCCATCGATGCTGGCCTGAATGCCTATGCCGCGCCCCTCGGGCCGCTCGAGGCCGGGGCCGACACTTTCGCAGGTCAAATCCCGACAATTCTGAAAGTCAACAGCGCCAACTCACTGATGTCTGGGACCGCCGGTAAGAACCAGGCCGTGACCGCGAGCGTCGATGACGCGTTGCGGCTCGGTTGTGCGGCCATCGGCTTCACGATTTATCCTGGTTCGGACATGGCCATCGACATGAAGGAAGAGATTGTCGAAATGCGTCGCGAGGCCGCCGCCTGCGGTCTGGCGACCGTGATCTGGTCCTACCCCCGCGGCGAGGGTGTTACCAAGGATGGCGAGACCGCGATCGACGTCGCAGCCTATGCCGCTCACATGGCTGCCCTGCTCGGTGCGCATATCATCAAGATCAAGCTTTCGACCGACCACTTGATGCTGCCCGAGGCCAAGAAGGTTTACGAGGAACAGGGAATCGACATCTCGACCCAGGCCGCCCGCGTCGCGCATTGCGTGCAGTCCGCCTTCGATGGCCGGCGCATCATTGTCTTTTCGGGTGGGGCAAAGAAGGGCACCGACAGTGTTTATGACGACGCCAAGGCCATTCGCGACGGCGGTGGCAACGGCTCGATCATTGGTCGCAACAGCTTCCAGAGGACCCGCGAGGATGCGCTCGAAATGCTGGGCAAATTGATCGACATCTACAAGGGCAAGGCCTGACGCAGGAGCGTTTTCGCCCTGACGATTTCACCGTGGCGAGTATGCATCACTGCTCGCCGCGGCAACACCGGGAATACCCGACCCAACGCAAACATGCCATGCTGCTTCCAAGCGCGATCAACGCGCACGGAGGCAGACGCAGTGACTGAAAAACCCGCCTTGGGTATGACCGTCTATTTTGCGGTCAGTTTTCTGGCCATTCTCTATTTCGCATTCGCCGCCATCCGCGGCGACCTTGGGGTCATCGAGCGTTTGACCGTCTCCGCGGAGCTCACGACGCTTACACAGGAACGGGACCGTCTCGGCGCCCAGATCGCCGAGATGAAAAACAAAACCTATCGGCTCTCGGACAGTTTTCTAGATCTCGACCTTCTCGATGAACAGGCTCGGGACGTCTTGGGGTATCTCCGCCCGGACGATCTGGTTCTGCAGTAGCAACTAGAGATTCTGGTCCATGCTAACCGCCGGCTGGGCACAGCCGGCGTCGCCAATGATCTTGGCGGGGACACCGGCAACCGTCTTGCAACGGGGAACGCTCTCAAGAACCACGGAACCCGCCGCGATCTTGCAGCAATCTCCGACCGAGATATTGCCCAGAACCTTTGCACCGGCCCCGATCAGGACGCCCTGCCCGATCTTCGGATGACGGTCCCCGTCCTCTTTGCCCGTACCGCCAAGCGTTACCGAGTGCAGCATGGAGACATTATCGCCAACGCTTGCAGTTTCCCCGATCACGATGCTGTGGGCATGGTCGATCATAATGCCCTTGCCCATCTTGGCCGCTGGATGAATATCGACGCCAAAGACCTCCGATATCCGCATCTGGACCAGATAGGACAGGCCCAAGCGCCCCTGCTGGAACAGCCAATGCCCGACGCGATAGGCTTGAAGCGCTTGAAATCCTTTGAAATAAAGCAGGGGCTGCAACAGGTCGTGGCAGGCAGGATCGCGCTCGAAAACCGCGTGCAGGTCTGCGCGCGCAGCATTGACAAGAGACCGATCCGCGGCATGGGCCGTGTCGGCAATCTCGCGAAGCAACTGTTCGGACATCTCGTTCGAATGCAGTTTGAGTGCGAAACGATACGCGAGCGCGTCCTCCAGCGAGTCGTGATGCAGGATACCCGCATGCACCAGCCCGCCTAGTAGAGGCTCTTCTGCGATCGCGGCCTCCGCATTTCGACAAATCTCGGCCCATACCGGATCCAGCGCGGTCGGCGATGTTCTCGATGGCGTGCCCATGGATGGCTCCTTTCGGACGCTTGTCGCCTCCGACTACACCATTTCAAGCACGGCGACTCAAGCGCGCGGCAGCGTCATCCTGTAAAGGTGAAGAGCGAACCGCACTTCGCCCCCGGCAAAATCGCCGCCTTCTGCACTCAGCAACAGTGGCGTGTCCGCATAGTACGCCAAGGGCTGGCCCGAAAGACCCATGACGAAAGACCCGGCGCCGAGACCAAGACCGCTACCATACCGGTTGTCGCCGCCGCTCACACCCAGATGCCAGCTTGAAAGGGTGCCGCTGATATCACCGATAACCCGTGCCGTGACACCCAGGAGAACCGAGTGGCTGGGGATCACACTTATCGTGTCGCTACTCGGCCCCGCACCGATCACATGATCGAACTCCATGACCTCAATCAAAGACGCTGCCCCGCCCGCCGACACAGACACAGCGTTCAGCCTCCATTCGGTTCCGTCATGGAGCGCATAGGCTTCTGCATCCGCAATGTACGCACGCCAACCTCCGCCGGGGGTAAGAAACACCCATCCCCCATTGGAGAAAATGGCAACGTCCCCGTCGCGCCCATCCCACGCACCGACAGCTCCCTCAGGAACCCCGAACGTGGCTCCTTCTGCAGCGGACAGTGGGGGCGTTGTGGTCGTGATCGACACCAGGTTCGTCTGGCACAGCCCATCGAGCCGAGCGATGGCCTCATTGACCGTGACATGCTTTTGCGACTGCGAAGGTTGCAGCAGCGGAAGACCCAGATTGGCCGTGCTAGACATTGACAGTGATCCTTCTGAACGGTCCCGGGCCATAGCGGTCCGAGAGTTGTGCAACTTCGAAGTGATACGCGCCCGGGACGATCCCTGCCGCGGCACGTTCGCCGGCCGAGACCATCCAATCCGGTGTAGTGCGAACCTGCTCCAACCGTACGCTACCGCCTTGAACGAGCCGAACGATGTAGGCTTCGCGTTCTTCGCCCAACGGGATCTCGGGCAGGTTCCAAAGATCCCCGTCGACGCGCGACCGACGGATCCACTCGTAATGTTCCAGCCCGGCTGAGTCGCGGCGTACCTCCAAATGAACCGGTGCATAGGGCCGCAGTGATACGGCCTCGTATGCGAATTCACGCGCGACGTAGGCGGCGCTGTCGAAACTGTACTGTGCCGGACCGATCCGGAACTGCGTGACGGTTTCGCGTGCCACCGTCGCGTCTTCCAGCGGTTCGAGACCTGGGCCGAGCAGAACCACCGTACTCCCCGTGGGCCAAATTTGCGGGATCAGCGCATCGGTGCCCAACTGTCCCCTCAGCCGACCTGATAGACTATAGGTGAGTGGCGCGATCAGCTCGGCCGTCTCGAACTGAAACACCTCCCAGGCGCCGGTGCCATCGCCGATCGCCATCGCGTTCGCTCCACTGAGCAGACCGGATCTCTCGACCGAGCTGAGCGCCCCGCGTGTCAACTGAACTGTCACTGCCGGACCACGGTCCAA
The DNA here is from genome assembly GCA_039184415.1 of Pseudomonadota bacterium. Lineage (GTDB taxonomy): Bacteria > Pseudomonadota > Alphaproteobacteria > Rhodobacterales > Rhodobacteraceae > JANSYP01. The sequence continues at coordinate 22,332 of JBCDBB010000032.1, read as the reverse complement.
CAGACCAGGCGACGCAGCAGGTAGCGGGCTCAGTGTCCGGCCAATCACTGCAGGCGCATCGATCCTTCCAGCAGCGGTGAACCCGGCACCGGTTGCACTGGCAAAGAGCGCCACCTGCCCGGGCCAGGGATCGCCGCTCACTGCAACCCAAGGGTCCTCCCGGCCGCTCGCTCCCGGTAGGATCGGAAGATCTAAAAACACCGGAAACACAGGTCCGGGGTTCGGTGTTGCGCTCAGCCGGGCGGGTGCAGTGACGCCTTCGGCTGCTTCATAGACCGACTGCTCGATCCGCACAGCCTCGATCACCCGTGCTCCATCGGCCTCTAGCCGGTCCACGCGATACAGGTCGGGGGCCTCAGGCCCCTCCAGACTGACGACATCGCCGACCCTGACAAGCGCGCGGGATGGCGGCAGCGCAAAGCGCGCAACTTCCCGCGCCGTGCGGCTTTCGGAAAGCCAGCGTTCGACGGTTCGGCGCGCCTCGCTTTCGGTCAGAACCAGCGCCGTTTCGTTCTGCGCTGCGGTAATCGCCTCCGCGTCCGGATAGATCGCTTCGGAGTTGCGGACCGCGTATGCTCCGTCGGCTTCAACATAGCTTAACCGTACGCGATCTGCGCCCTCATGCTCTGAGGCGCGTTGCACTTCAAGGACCGCGGCCTGTCCATCAGATTCTGCGAGCTTTTCCGCGTCGACCATATGATCTGCGCGGCCGGTTCGTGTTCGAAAGACCATCGCTCCGTCGCGCTCGAAAGCGTCGAAACCGTGCACTGTCATGAGCGACTGAAGCACTCCCCGTGCACCGCCGTCGAACCTTGCATCGAGCCCGCGCACGACACCGTAAAGCTCTGAGACGTCATATACCGACAACCCGGCGATTTCGCAGATCTCCGCAACAACCGAGGCCAGCGAGCGCGAGGATGCCCGCCCGTTCAGCCAGTGCCCGCGGTCGTAGTTGTCGCCGTCGCTCCAGATTGCCGCTCTTGACGGAAAATACGGATAAGGCCGCGCGTCCCACGCCCAGAAATGGGCCCGGCTCATATCGATCATGGGCCCGCCATAGAGCGTCGATGACGGGTTGTTTGCGGGATCGCCCCAATACTCCGTGAGCGCGCGCGTATACTGCAATTGGATGAAATCGTCGCGCAACCCGTTGGATGCGCGCGGCAATTGCGACTCCGACGACTTCGGATCAAGGAACTTGTTCGGCTGGTTCGTAGCCTTGTCGAGCGCGGCGCACCCAAGCTCGGTGAACCAGACCGGTTTGGACCGCGGCACCCAGTCTGTGGGTGTCGCCGTACGGACCCCACCGGGCCGGTCGTGATGCGCGTTGTCCCACCAGCTCCGAATATCCTTGTAGCGAAACACCCAAGGCTCGCCATAGGCACCATCGGTGATCGGACGGCGGATCTGCGCCTCAGCCTCAGCATCGTTGGCATAGAACCAGTCGTAGCCCTCACCACCTGCGACATTCGCCTTGAGATAGTCGAGTTCATAGATCGACCGCGCCTGGTCAGCGTCGGCATGGTCGGTGCCGTCCCGCCAGTCAGAAATACGCATGTAGTTGTCGATACCGACAAAATCACAGTCGGGATGCGCCCAAAGGGAATCCAGATGGAAGAAGTGCGCGCCGCTGCCATCCTGGGGCGTGTAGCCGAAATACTCCGACCAGTCAGAAGCATAGCTGAGTTTCGTGTCCGGTCCGAGAATCGCTCTCACGTCCTGGAGCAGTTCGACGAACTCCGCGACCGCTGGAAAGCTGTCACCAGGCCCGCGGATTTGCGTGAGCCCACGCATTTCCGACCCGATGCAGAACGCCTGGACGCCACCGGCGGCCTTGCAGAGCGCCGCATAGTGCAAAATGAACCGGCGCAGGCTGTTCTCCAGAGGACCCGTATAACTGAGACCGCCGGAACCGACGATGAAATGTTCCGGCCGCGCAGTGCCAAAGAAACTTGCGACTTCCGATACGGCCGCTGAAGTCCCGTCCGGGCTGCCAGGCGTTCCGGGTGCGCTGGACAGTGTGATCCTTCCACGCCAGGGCAAATCAGGCTGGTCCGGAGCGCCAGTGTACGGGTCACGCCGACCGTTCCCCGCCAACTGGTCCATCAGGATGAACGGATAGAACATCACCTCGTTACCGGCCGCGCGCAGCGCCGCAATGGACTGGATCACGGAGGCGTCCGACGGCGTTCCGCCATAGACCGGCCGCCCGTCGAGTTGCGGCACCGTGCCCGCAATTGCCCGCGACCATCCCGCCACCGTCCAGGGCAAGGGAGATCCATCGATCTCGCGCTGCTCCACCAATGGCCGCACGGCGCATGAGCCGCACCGCAGATCGTCGCCGAACCATGACACGACCAGAGAAACCGACCGACAGGCAGGTAGGTCACGGCTCAGGTCCCGCAGCGATCTGGTCAGGTCCGGGGTTTCTCCCGGCGCATTCACATTGGCCACAGACGTCGCACCGAAACCGCTGTCGTAGAACACCGGCAATGACGCCAGCGAATACTCGCCCGTGCCCGGGATCATCGCCACCGCCTGTACCATATCGCGGAATTCGCCACGTCCGGTATCGATCGATCCGGGCTTCGGCCGAATGACCTCGAAGTTGAACTGTGGAACGCGGTTGCCGAACCGTGCGATGTCGAGATCCTCGAACACTACATAGGCTGTGCCGCGATAGGCCGGAGTGTTTTCGGCTCCTTCGATGGCAACGATTTTGGGATCAGGCTGTTGGCTCGCCGATCCCGGATAGACCCGCATCGCGACACTGTCGTCGGCGATCTCCTCACCATCTGCCCAGATCCGGGAGATATGGCTGATCGGTCCTTCGCCCAGGGCAAAGGCCACACTCACACGGTAGATGTAGGTAGTACTGCTTTGGGAGCCACCACTCGGGGCGCTCACGCCCTTGCCGGATCCGGTGGGCGTCGTAATCGCCTCTTCGGTAAAGCGTGACGCCCAGATGACATGCCCGGCAACCCGAGTCCGGCCATAGATCTGCGACAGGCTCGTCCCTTCGCTGGCGCCGTTCAATCGGAACCGTTCGACACGTCCGGTTTCGACCGCCTCGGAGCCTGTTCCAAGAAGCTTCTGATCGATCACCCGGCCGATACCTGCACCGACCGCACGGCCGAGGGTCGCCGCACCGATGCCCAGGAATGAGCCGCCAAGAGCACCGCCCGCAGCGCCACCCGCGGCGGAAAGAACGAGAGTTGCCATTGAGATACCTCAGACTGGAAAGGCGAAGCAGCCGACGATCCGGCTCCGCCAGGGCGTGCTCAGAGGGCTTTCGACGACGCCGTGCCCCTGATAGGCGTGAATAAACTTTGGCTCGTCGCCGGTCTGGCTGAGAACACCCAGATGCTTTGCGACCCCGGCCGCGCGCATCCGAAAGAGCACCATATCCCCCGGTTCCGCGTCAGCCAGGGACCTTTCGAGCATCACATCCCGAGCACCGGTTAAAAGAAGCTCTTCGCCCTGGGGTTCGGACCAGTCCGGTGTATAGGCGGGAACGCGAAAAGGCTCAGCCCCCACCAGTTCGCGCCACAGACCCCGGATCAGCCCGAGGCAATCGCACCCGGCGCCGCACGTCGCGGCCTGATGGTGATAGGGTGTGCCGATCCAGCGGCGCGCGGCTCGGACGATCTCACGCCGGCGTGCGCTCATGACAAAAGGCTCCCACCTGTATTGCCTCCTGCGGTGCGGGGATAGGCCATGAGCCAGTCATCGCCTGGCACGTGGGGAAAGCCTCTATAGTTGAGCAGGTTGGCAAAGCGGTCCCTGCAGGTGCCCACCGTCTTGTCGCAGCCCACCTCGCAGCGTACACGGTCCCCCGCTCGCGGCGGTCGGCGCAGCGGCTCCCAAAGCTCGACGCGCGCCACGCCGCCTGTGATTTCATGACGTTTGATGGTTGCAACCTGGCCCGAAGCGGTACCATCAATGATCCGCATTCGCCCCCGGTCGAACTCTCCAGCAGCCAATCCACCGGTTCCGCTGAGAAGAAACACACGCCCACTCTCACCTGCGGCGATCTCAAGCTCCGCGAAGTTTGCGGGATCGTTCAAGTTCACGCCGCATGCGGCATCGCCCAAAACGGCCGAGCAGCCGCTCTGTATCACGCGTCCGAAAGGCTGGTTCAACTTGTCGCTGAGGCCCCGTATCTCTGCGGTGAAAGCGTCCCCGGCGATGGTGATCTCGCCTATGAATCCGCGAAACCGCAGCTCTCGGATCTCGGGGTCCGGCCAGTGCACCTGCCAGATCTCCAGCGCCGCATTGTCAAAAACGCCGGATCGCAGCAGATCGGCTGTAATCGCCTCGGATTGCAGCGCTCCGACGACAGAGCTGTTATCGGCCGACAGACCGCTGGTATGTTGCACGGCACGGGCGCCAAACCCGCTTTCGGCCTCGAACTTGGTTCCGTCGAACTCCAGAGCGACGTCATGGTCCGTAAACCCTTGCACAACGCCGTCGCTGCGAGTGATGCGCCAGCACTGGCAGACTTGGGTCGCACCGGTTTCAAGATGTGCACTCAATGCATCGCTCATCGGTTCAAACCCTGATCTCGATAACCGGCACGGACGGGATTTCGCCCGCTTCGACGCCCGAGGCAGAGATATCGAGCCGGTCGGTATCGAAGCGGACCGGCACGTCGAACTCGAACCCGGCGCGCAGGACAGACCCGGCCTGCGGTGCTGCGGACAGAGTCACGACGCCCGTTTCATGATCGACGGTGAAATCCAGCCCCGTCTGGAGGTCGCTGCCGTCTCGGGATACTTGAACACTGCCCGGCACGGGTTTGATGATCGGACGGGAGTAACTGACCCCTCCCGAGACATACAGTTTGGAGAGCGTAAACTCGGTCGTCGCCCCGTCCGCATTGCCAAGCAGTTGATCGTCCGCTCGGGGCAGCGTGTCCGCCGCCGACGACCGGTAGTCGGTCCAGTCTTTCCAGCGAAAGCCAAAGAGCTGACCCTGACGCGACTCAAAAAACGCAATCACCGCTTCGATGTCTGCCAAGGACCGCATCCCGAGCCCTGCATCATAGCGGCGCCGCGCGTGGGCCCAGGGCGTATTGCGTTCCTCGAACCCATTCGAGAGCGTGACGATATCGGTGCGGCGCTGAGGTCCACCGAGCGCTCCGAAGCTGACGGAAGCCGGAAATCTCACATCGTGAAAACTCATGTCCTACTCCTCAGCTCAGCCGACGGCCTTGGTTCAGCAACCGCCCCATTTGCGCAGCGATTTGGCCCTGAGACCTGCGAAAGCCCTCCGTATCGGGCGTCTGGATGTTGAAGGTGACCGCGACCGGTCGAGAACCGCCTGAGCTGCGCACACCCAAGGCGCCATCCGGCCCACGGCTGAGCGGCATGATCGCTTCCGGACCTGCCTCGCCCATCAACCCGGTCCCACCCCGCATCGGAAACGTCACCGGTCCATCAACAACGCCACCACGGGCAAAGGGCGTTACCCGGCCTTGTGAGACCACGCCGCCCTTGGCAAAGGGCAAAAGCCCCGCGACCAGCGACTGCACCCCGCCTCCCAGAGCCGCGCCAACCCCATCGGTCACAGGCGTGACGGCTTGGCGGAAGGCTCTATCGGCCAGCTTGCTGCTGACATCCCGCAAGACGTCGGACACTTTCGCGCCGTCGACCAGCAAATCCTCGAAGGCGCCTCTCAGCGATCGCGACAGCCCGCGCGAAAAGCTGCTGCTGCCCGCCCCGGCCTCGGAGAAGCCGCGCCCAACCAAAGCCAGTTCCTCGGACAGACCCGATGCCAGACCCGCGGTCGACACCAGCGTTGCTTCGAGCGTGCCCAACCCGTCATCGAGATCTTCGAGTTCATCACGTATCGTCATAGTGATTCCTTCCGTCGGAACTTCGGTCCGGGAAGTCCCGGCACAATCGGTCAAACACCGCGCGTCCCATCGGCGCCGGACCCTCTCCAAGGCCCGTCATCTCAAGGAATTCCACGGGCGTCAGAGCCCAGAACTCGCTCGGTTTCAGTCCAAGATCGCGGAGCGCCCGGCGCCGCATCGCGGCCCAGTCGAACGTCTGGCTCACGCCGCGTCGCGGTCCGAAGGGCCGAAAGCCAACGCAAGAAGATGCCCGGCAGCGCGGGCCGCAGCCAGCGGTCCACCTTCGATTTCAGCAGCCGCCAGTGCCTCCGCGGGCATGTTCACCCCGCCGCCACGAAGCCCGGCATTCAGCAGCAACAGGAGGTCTCGCGCCGAAAAGCCACCACTCTCGAACCGTTCGACCAGATCGATCAGTGACCCTGTCTCCAACGCCGCTTCCAGTTCCGCGAGCGCCCCAAGCGTCAGCTTCATTCGCTGCGACACGCCGTCGATGGTCAGCGAGACTTCGCCCGCCCAGGGGTTTGCACTCATAGCGTGGTGAAACTCAACGCGCCGGCCGACGCCAGGGACAACTCGTAGGTCGCCTCGCCATCATGGTTGCCGGCATATTCCAGCGATGTGATCTGAAACGCGCCTTCGATGGTACCGAACTCCGGTACGATCACCTGGAAAATCGGGGCCTGCCCATTGAAGAACGCATCGCGCGCCGCGGCATCGGTGGTTTCATCCTTGAAGACACCCGAGCCCGACACGGCCGCGCTGCGCACTCCCGCGCCTGCAAGCAATTCGCGCCAACCGCCTTCGCTCTCCAGGCTGGTGACATCCACTGTCTGCGCATTGAAGCTCAGCCGCGTGGCGCGCAGCCCTGCGATGGTCTCAAAACCACCTGCGCCTGTTGTGTCCATCTTCAGCAACAGATCCTTGCCGTTTTGTGCCGCCATTGTCGGTCTCCCAATCAGAGGTCGTCGATGATCGCGCGAAAGATCAGCTCGATGCTGCGCGCGGCGCCGCTCGGCCCGCGACCCGCCTGGGCCCGGACAAAGTCCAAGTTGCAGAGACGGCCCGAATCCAGCGCCGGAACGGCAGCCTCAAGCTGTTCACAGACCGCACCCGCAATCTGCTTGGCCCGCTGAAACCCACCGCCGGCGCTGGTCACCGTGATGGTTATCCGGTGTTCCGCGCCGCGGCTGGTTTTGGTCGAGGCATCGCGCACCCGTTCAGGACCGAGCGCGATGTAGGTTTCCGGCAAAGGCCCTTCGGGCAGCATGTCGACCACAGGGACCCCTGCCATCTCTGCCGGGACGCTGGCATCGGTCAGCCGGTCATAGAGTGCGCGCTGCAACGCTGCGGATGCGAGATAGCTCATGCTGCAATCTCCTCGACGGCCGCACAGACAAGATGGCGTCCCGACAGATCGGCTTCGGTGACCGACAGGATACGGAATTGCCGTTGCCCTTCCCGAAACCGATGGGTCGGCGTCGGTCGCGATGGGGCGCCAAAGGGCGCTGCCCGCACCGTGATCTGGTGGGTCGCACGGGAGACCACGCTCGCACCCAGCCGCACTTCACGACCGGGGCGCGCCCGCACCTCCGCCCAGATCCGACCCAGTTCGACCCAACTTTCCAGAAACCCGCCGGACCCGTCCGGGACGCGCTGAGGCGCTTCGAGCATGAGCTTGCGATTGAGGCGCGGTGCAGTCACGACGACGCCCCGCCCAGTATGCGCACCGTGCGATACCGCTCGGTGAGCGCCGACACCGGAAGCGGCATGTTGCCGTCCTCGACCGCTACATCCCCGCGATTCTCGTAGAAGTAGGCGCCCAGGACCAGAACCGCGAGCTGCAGGTCCGCCGGCAGATCTTCCCAGATCAGACCAAACCCGGCGGTGAAGGTGACCTCCGCCACGCCGCCGGTCGGGATGTGGGGCAAGCCGTGGCAAACTCCACGCAGGACCGGGCGTTGGCTGTCCTGAACCAACTGGACACACCCCATATCGTAGGGCGTCGCATCTCCGTTGCGCCCGATCAGAGTCACCCCGGTCAGCTCCGTGACCGGCGCGATGGGCAAGGCCTGAGCATCCGGACTGCGCCACCCGCTCACCGTCCACCGGAACCCGCGCGACAGCAGCGCCTTGCCCGTCCGGGCCTCGATCGCCGCCAGGGCTGCACGAAGCATAGCCTCCAGCACACCGTCCTGCAGACTGTCATCGGGAAATCCCGACGCCGTCCGCAGATGGTCGCGAAACGCCTGCAGGGGAAGGTCGAACACCGGGATCGTGCTCGTTTCCACAAGGTTCATCGACACACTCCAAAACTTGCTCCCACCGTCTGGATGGGGCGCGCACCCCACGTGTTGCTCGGACAGAGGGAGCAGCTAGACAACACGATCACTGGTTACTCGGGTGCGCGCCCCGCATCGGGCGGGATCGAGCCCAGCCCGATCCGCGATGCTCAGATCACGCGCTGAATTTCAGCAGCTTGATCGCGGCAAAGTCGCTGACGTCACCGCCCACGCGCTTGGTTGCATAGAACAGCACGTGGGGCTTGGCCGAGAACGGATCGCGCAGCACGCGCAGGTCCGGACGTTCGGCGATGGTGTAACCTGCTGCGAAATCGCCAAAGGCGATGGCCGCCGGATCCGCGTCGTCGACATTCGGCATCTCCTCGGCGATCAGAACGGGATATCCCATCAGGCGCGCCGGCTCACCGGACGCCAGACCATCAGCCCAGAGGAAGCGGCCGTCCGCGTCCTTCATCTTGCGCACCGCACCGGCGGTCTTGGAATTCATTACGAACGTCGCGTTGGCGCGGTACGGCGCGTTCAGCGAGTAAACCAGCTCGATGATGGAATCCGCGGCGTTTGTCTGCGCGAAATCCCCGTCAGCGCCGGTCTTGACGTAACCGATATTGCCCCAGGACCATTCGGTCTGGCTTTCGTCGACCTGGGGATGCGTCAGAAATCCTTTGGGCTTATCAATGCCGTCGCCGTCGATGAAGGCCTGCGCTTCAGCACGGGCGAACTTGTCGGCGATGCGGCCGGCGAGCCATGCCTCGATGTCGAACGCGCTGTCGTCGAGCAGGCGCTGGCTTGCTTTCGGCAGGGCGCTCAGTTCGTGGAGCGCGATCGTGATCCGGTCGATCTGCGGCGTGGTGGTCTCGGTCAGGTTGGACGTTTCCGACGCCCAAACGTGATCCATGTCGTTATGGTCAACCAGCACATCGTAGGAGGTCGCCTCAACATTCACGACCGTTGCGATCGCCCGGACAGACGCGGTGGACTGCAGCACGCTCTGGATCATTTCCGAGGTCTGCGGATCGACCAGGTAGCCCCCGTTTGCGTCAACGGTGGTGTTCAGCGCTTTGCCTTCCAGCTCGAGCCCGCGCAGTGCGCTATCGTCGCCGCTCCGCAGATAGCCGCCAAAGGCGTTCTTGTGGGTCAGGTCGGTCTCGGCCGCCACGGACAGTGCGGGGCGGGTGGCAAAGGCAGTCTTACGGTCCAGCATGGTCAGTCTCTCATCCTGTGCTTGGAGGTGCTCGGTAATCTCGGTTCGAAAGTCGGTCAGATCGGACATCAGGCCGACCAGCGCGGATTTGACCTCGCCAGCGGCCGTCACGCCGACGGGCCCGCCGGTGTCAGAAGTGGTCATCTCAGGCTCCTTCTTGGAATGCGCGCGGGGTTCAGACCGCGCCGGTCAGCGCGCGCCGTGCGTCCTGCATTGCAGCCGCCAGATCGCGCAAAACACTGTCGTTTGTGTCCTCCGCCTTGGCGCCGATCCGCGCCTGGGGAAGCATCGGGAAGGTCACCACAGACACTTCCCAAAGGTCGAGTTCTGTCAGAAGGCGCCGTCCCTGATCATCGCGCTGCGCCTTGACGGTGCGATAGCCGATGGACAGCCCATCAAGCGCTCCGGCTGCGATCAGGCAGGCCGCCTCGCGGGCCCGTGCCACATCGGTCAGCAGGCGCCCCTTGACGTAGAGCCCACGCTCTTGCTCGCGCACCTCGTCCCAGATCCCGATCGGCTGGGTCGGATCGTGCTGCCACAGCAGCTTCACTGCCCGTCCGGCTTCCGTCATCGCGGCGAGCGATTTCGCATAGGCGCCGCGCTGGACGATGTCGCCGCCCTGGTCCGGCGCTCCGAAGAGAGAGGCATAGCCCTCGATCACTGTGCCGTCCGTGACCTGGATGTCGTCGTCAAATCGGCAGAACTTACGCTCCAGATCCGGCGCGCTGTCAGTATCCAACATGGCTCATGCTCCTCCTGTAGGGGCGATCGTGATCAGGGTCTTGAAGGCTTGCGCGAGGATCGTCGCCACGACTCCGTAGACGGTAAGCCAGAGCCTCCGCTCCAACCGCTCCATGAGGCCCTCGATCCGACTCAGCCGCGCATCGATAGCCTCGAACTGCAGGTTGAGGATCCGGTCATGGGCTTCGGCGATGTCCTTGGGACCGTACTCAAATGGCTCCAGCAGGAACCGCGATCCCCCCGTGATCCGCCGCATATTGCTCATGCGTCATCACCGTCGGGAAGCTCCGGCAACCCAAGCAGCGCGCGCTTCTCTCCATCGGTGAGAAACCCCGCCTCGCTGATACGCCGCCACTGGGCCTCGCGCTCGGTGGCAAGGGCAGGCACCTGGTCAAGATCCGGCTCCAGTGACAACTCGCTTTCGACAAAGCGCGTCAGCCAGCCCGAGAGCGTGCCGGTGACCCGCGCCACCAGCGGCAGAACGGTCAGGCGATAGAAGGCACGGTTGGCTTCCTGATAATTGGCGTATGTCGCGTCGCCCGGGATGCCGAGCAGCATCGGCGGCACACCGAAGGCGAGCGCGATCTCCCGCGCCGCCGCCTCCTTGGTTTTCTGAAACTCCATGTCAGACGGCGAAAAGCCCATTGGCTTCCAGTCGAGCCCACCTTCCAGCAGCATCGGTCTCCCGGCGTTCCGCGCGCCCTGATGGTGGGACGCCATTTCATCTAGGAGCTGGCTGTACTGGTCCTCGCTCATCGTGCCCTGCCCGTCCCCGCTGCGGTAAACGATCGCGCCCGACGGCCGTGCCGCATTGTCCAGCAGCGACTTCGACCAGTGCGAGGCCGCATTGTGCACATCCACCGCGCTCGCCGCTGCCTGCATGGGGGAGAACCCGTAATGGTCGTCCTGGGGGTGGAAATTCTTGATATGGCAGATCGGGTTGATCTCCGGTGTCACCTGAAACCGATGCTTGCGCCCGTTCACGCTGTACTCGTAGCCCGCCGGCCAACCGTCGGTTCCCGGCACAACGGCCATCCGGTCGGAGCGCAGCACATGCAACTCCAATGGCAGCGACCGCTCCGTCAGCCCGGCCGCCTCGATATAGGCATTGCCGGTCAGCAGCAGTTGCCCATAGAGGCTCTCGAACAGCTCCGCCTTGCCCTGCCCCGCATTGGGGCGCGCAACGAGCGTGGCGGCCGGATGGGTATCCTGTCGGGCACCCCCCTCGCGCAGGACCAGAGGCAACGCCGCGGCGGCCTCTGCAATCATCTTGACCGACCGAAACCCGACCGGATTGCCCAGAAATCCGTTGCGTGTGAGCGAGGGCAGATCCCGGGGCGACCAGGCCGCCCGTCCGGCGCCGCTCCAGGCGATGAGCGGCCCAGTCGCCGAAGCTTTCTTCTCCGCGGGTGCCGCCGTCGCCGGCCGCTTGAGAAAGTCCAGAACCATTCAAGTCTCCTTTCCACGCGCACCAACCGGCGGGCGCAGGGGGGCCGTCCGCACGAGGATCGCGCGGTGGGCCCGTCTCAAACCTTGTTGAAATGTCTCGCCGTCAGAGACCGCGCACTCTCGGGCGCCGGAACCGCTGCGCTGGATCGATCATCACTTCCTGCAGCGCCCAGACGAGCGCATCCACGCGGTCCGGACTTCCGGACCCTGTGAACCCGTGCTGGGTCATCTGCACCATCTGGTCCTCCAGCGCGCCGAGCCCGCGGGCATGCTTTACCCGGCCTTGTTCATAGAGCGCCGCGACCGGCTCGGCTCGGGCCGCCTTGCCGCGCGTCGCCCGGACCGCGCGGAAAGGCACAACTGGATCGATCTGGCGCACGACGGTCTCGACCAGATCACCGCCCTGGTTGACCTCCGCGACCAATCGGTCCGCGCCGTGCCGTGCCATCGCGTCGAGCGCTGCTTCCGCCCAACTCTGGGGCGATGCCGCCCGGACACTGGCATCTTCCAAAACCACTGCCTGCCACTCCTGCGGTTGTCCCTCGGTGCAGGCGCCAACGACCACGATCCCGCACTCATCGGATCCGGCATGACCGGTGACCGGCGGATCGACCGCGACGACGACCCGGTTCATCCGGGGCAGTTTTTCGATCTGGGACGCCACCAGCATCTCCTGGGTCCAGAGCGCCCCTTCGGCGTCGGCCAGAAGCACGCCGTCAAGCTCCTGCCGGCCCAGCCGTGTCCCCGCATAGCGTACCCGGATCTCCTCCAGGAAACTGTTCGCCAGATAGGCCCGATTGGCTTCTGTCGGCGCGTGGGTCGTCACCGTCGAGGGCAGATCCAGAATGCGTTTCAGCACGCTGACATTGCGCGGCGTCGTGGTCACAACCTGACGCGGCGTGTCACCCAGACGCAGTCCGAACTGCAGCATGTCCCAAGCGTCTTCGGCCTTCTTCCATTTCGCGAGCTCATCGACCCATGCCGCGTCGAATTGCGGCCCGCGCAGGCTCTCGGGTTCATGCGCCGAAAAGGCCTGGGCGAGCGCCCCGTTCGGCCAGACAAGGCGTTTACGGGTCGCCTCCCAGGTCGGCTTACGGTCGGGCGGCGAGCAGGCCATAATCCCGCTATCGCCCATGACCATCACCTCACGGACCTGATCGATGGTTTCCCCGACAAGCGCCACACGCCGCGACCGACCCGGGTCTGTCGGCCGGGACCCCTCGACCTCGGACCGCACCCACTCCGCGCCAGCGCGGGTCTTGCCCGCACCGCGCCCGCCAAGAATGACCCAGGTTTTCCAATCTCCTTCAGGCGGCAGCTGATGATCCAGTGCCCAGAACTCGAAAACAAAAGGCAGGACCGCGATGGCCTCGTCGGAGAGGTCACGCAGAAACGCTTCCCTCTCCGTTTGCGGCACGGAGGCGAGCAAGGCGGCGCCCGATCTCATCGCGCGCAGCATCGAAGTCGATGGCGACGCCACCGGCTGCGGCACCGATTTCCTTTCGCTTTCGTGCTTCAACGCGCTGCCTTTCCCGAATGACAAGCTCGAGCTGCTTGTCGATTTTCCTGACCGTCGTCTCGGCCTCCGTAGAGGCGTCGAACTCCCCGGCTTCAAGCCGTTTCACCAGATCGCCCAACGCGCCCACGGCGCGGTGGAATAATGCATTGGCCTCTTCGAACGTACGGTCCGCCGAGGTGTCCCCTGTCTCAGGATAATTAAGTGTCATGTGAGAATACTGTCCCTTCATGCACTCTGCCCGAGAGAACGAAAAAGCGCCCCGGAACCTCTGTCCCGCGGCGCTTGCCCATTTCTTCCAGCTTGCCTGTTTTCTACTTTAGGGCGAGCGCCGAGTCAAGATAGTTCTTTACAAGGGCGCTGCTTAAAGCGTTCGTTCCATTAGGAAAAACCCTAACCCGATCTTAACGCCGGACCTGTGCCGAACGGTAAGCCCAACACTGATTGCGGATTTGCAGCCGGTATCGAGGCTAAACTCGTTAACGCCAATGGGCTGTCGCACGCTGACGAGTCTCATGGTAGAAGCCGCTCCTGGTCCGGCGCAGAGTCAACTAAAACCACAAAGGACCGCACTTGCCCGCGAGAACGACTCGCCTTAAAGGCGATTTTTTGGCAGTTGCGAACTGCAAATGGTCTTTCGATACTGACCGCCTGGCCGCGTCACACCAACAAGAGTGCGCACATCCGTCACCTATACCCTGCCATAGACCTCTGGGCCTATTGCGCCGCCTCCGCCCGCTCGGCGAGCGTGAGCCAATCCTCTTCTGCCCTGGTCAGCTTCTCCTGTCGCGTCACCAGCGCCTCGGTCGCCTTGCGGAATTTCTCGGGGTCCCGGGTGAACAGCTCGGCATCTGCCAACAGCCCCTCGAGCTTTGCGATCTCCGCTTCCAACCGTGCGATCTCGTCCGGAAGCGCCTCGAGCCTGTGGCGTTCGGTAAAACTCAGCCCGTTCGCCACAGGTTTTTCAGAGGCCAATGGCCGGGCATCGGCCTTCGCCGCGGTCGCAGTCGGCGCGGTTGCCGACTTTACGATACTCGCCGCTCGCCCTTCCCGGCGCTGGCTCTGGTAATCGCTCCAGCCACCTGCATAGGCCACAACCCGCCCGCCGCCTTCGAAAGCGAGCGTCGTCGTCGCGACGCGGTCCAGAAAGTCGCGGTCATGGCTGACCAGCAAAGCCGTGCCATCATAAGCGCCCAGCACATCCTGAAGCAGGTCCAACGTTTCGACATCGAGATCGTTGGTCGGTTCGTCCAGCACCAGCAGATTGCTTTGCCGCGCCATAATCCGCGCCAGCAGAAGCCGCGCCTTTTCTCCGCCCGAGAGCGAACGGACGGGCGCGCGGGCTTGCCTCTCGTCGAACAGATACTCCTTGAGGTAGCCGACCACATGGCGCGGTGTGCCCCGCACCATCACCTGATCGTTGCGACCGGCGACTGCCATGCCGGGGTCCGCGGCGAGACTGTCCCAGAGCGTCCTGTCCGGATCGAGCGCCGCGCGCGTCTGATCGAACACCGCGACCTCGAGATTGCTGCCGTGTGTCACGGTGCCGGCGTCGGGCGCGATCTCCCCCGTCAGAAGCTTCAGCAGCGTGGTTTTGCCGACGCCGTTGGGACCCACCAGCGCGACACGGTCGCCGCGCATGACACGCAGGTCCAGCCCGCTGACGACCAACTGGTCGTCCCAGGATTTGCTTAACCCTTTGGCCTCGATCACGCGTTTGCCCGATTGCGGCCCGCTCTCCAACTCCAGCGCGGCCCGGCCCTGGCGGTTGATCATCGCCGCCCGTTCGGACCGCAGGGCCTGGAGCGCGCGCACCCGTCCCTGGTTGCGCTTGCGCCGCGCGCTGATCCCCTCCACCGCCCAGCGGGCTTCGGACTTGATCCTGCGGTCCATCTTGTGCCGGTTCTCGTCCTCCTCGGCCCAGACCCGGTCGCGCCATTCCTCGAACGCCGCGAAACCCTTGTCCTGCCGGCGCACAACGCCCCGGTCGATCCAGAAGGTCGCGCGCGTCAGCGCCGACAGAAAGGCCCGGTCGTGGGAGATCACCACAAAGGCGTCGCGCCCGTTCTGCAGCCGCTCTTCAAGCCAGGCGATGGCCGAGATATCAAGATGGTTGGTCGGCTCGTCCAGCAGCATCAGATCCGGCGCCTCAGCCAGCAGTTTGACGAGCGCCGCGCGGCGCATCTCTCCCCCCGACGCCTGCGCCACCGCAATGGCCGGGTCGAGGTCCAACCCCTCGGCCTCCATCTCCACCCGGTAGGCATCGCTTTGGTCGAGCCCGCTTGCGGCAAAGTCCCCCAATGTGGCAAACCCTGACAGGTCGGGATCCTGTTCCATGTATCCGACGGAGACCTGCGGCGGAACCACGCGACTGCCGCTGTCGGGCTCCACCAGACCGGCCATCACTTTCAACAAAGTCGACTTGCCGGACCCGTTCCGACCCACCAGCGCCAGCCTGTCGCCGGGCTGGACGACGACGTCCAAACCGGCAAATACCGGTTCGCCCCCGAAGGTCAGCGAGATTTCGTTCAATTGTAAAAGAGGAGCCCGCGCCATCGCCGCCGCACTACCGCCGGGTTGCGCACCTGGTCAAGCGTTCCGGTGGGCGAAGTGCGCATCCTGCATCACGGCGGCAAGGGCGCCGATCCATCCCACGCACACCGAACCGCAGTGTTGTTTGCCCAAAACGAGGCATTTCCAGCGCTCACGCGGCCGCCGCACGCAGCAGCCGCGCCCGCGCTGAGGGAATCGCACTGATCTCCAGGGCGGTAAAGACGTGCAGCGTGTCGAGGTCCCTGTCGACGACCGCATGGTCGGACACCCAGCCGCCCATCGCAAGGTAGCTGCGCAGAAGTGGCGGCAAGGATTTGGCCGCGCGTTTAGGATCGACGGCCTTTCCCCGAAGTCGCTGGGCAAATCGAACGACCGAAGGCGCCTTGACGTTCGGCAACCAACGCGGCGGCGCAAGGTGGCGCTCCTTGAGCAGAGTGAAGGCCTCCATGTACGTCTCGGCTTCGGTTCCCTCAAAGGACGCGCATCCGAAGAGCAGTTCCACGCGCTCGGCATCGACATATCGCGTGACCGCCGCCCAGGCCGCCCGCAGGATATCGGGATCGCGCTCGCCGGGACGGATGCAGAAGCGACCCATTTCCACCATTCGGCCGCCGTAGTGTTCAAGCCCGCCCAGCCCGTAGAATTGCGCCGAATAGCTGCGCGCGATGTCCGATCCCGTGCGCAGCGGCAAAAGCCTCAAGCAGCAGACCGGAACCCCCTCGCGCGTTTCGATCAGGACATGCAGACACAACCTGTCGAACGCATCGGCGTCGTTGCCGGTGCCGTGGCGAAAGGCAAGTCTCCGAAGCTCCAGGGCAGTAGCAATATCATCCGCAGATGATGACAACCGAACCCGATAGCGGCCCTTTGTGAACTCCATCCTACATCATCCTGCGTCCGTCAGGTTGCGCGCATGACCGGTGTCTATGACAAGCATATGACGTCGGACGGGACTTTGGCCAACCTGCTGCGCGACGCGGCGCACCTATTACAGGAACTGATCGGTCGGGATGTTGCCGAGGCTGTCGAAGAGCTGCCGAATGAAGGTCGAATTCTGAACCGCCGGGTTTGTCACGCGTCGTGACAGCGTGACCACACGGCCCTCCTGCAGCCCGAAACGTTCGATATTGGCGAGATCTCCGGCCTCGGTGAATGTGATGGCCACAACCTGGCGATCGATCTCTTGCGGCGTGAAGGCGCCATTCGTTCTTTGGACGCTGGAAACATAGTACCAGGTGTTGCTGTCGGTCAGGCCGTCGACGAACGGCGATCCAACCGCCTGAGCCACGCTGTCGCGGGTGTCCTTGCCCACCGTCAGTTGCGCCAGGTCGAGGTCCGATGGCGTATAGCCATGGCTCCGGGTGATCGGGCTGCAGGCGGCCAGCATCACGCAGAGCGCCGCAATCAGCCCCGTCGTTCTCAAAAGCGTCCTGTCGTTCCGCACTGTTGTCACCGCCTCTGGATCGCCCGCGGCTGAGCGCATACAACGAAGCAGGTGGGGTTATCAAGAAGAGGCGACCGCGATGGCAGCTGAGCGCTCCGTGGGGAACAGACCCTATCTCTGGACCGTTTCCGATCTGCCGCAGGGCCGGTCTGTACCTTTCGATATCGCGCCGGACGCCGCGGCCTGCGCCGCGCTGGCAGCCGATCTCGGGATTCCGGGCGTCAGCAAACTGCGTTTCGAAGGTACTCTGTCTCCCGAGGGGGCGCGTGACTGGCGGCTGAAGGCTCATCTGGGTGCGACCGTCCTGCAGACCTGCGTCGTGACCCTGGAACCCGTGACGACCAGGATCGACGAGAACGTGGTCCGCCGCTTCGTGTCGGACCTCCCTGAAGACCCCCAGCCCGGCTCCGAGACGGAACTCACAGCCGACGAAACCGAAGAAGCCCTTGGGCGGGAAATCGACATCTGGGCCACGCTGCGTGAAGCTCTCGCACTGGCGCTTCCGCCCTATCCCAGATCCGCGGACGCGGCGGCCTCTGATACCGTCTATGCCGGGCCGGGCGTCCAGCCGATGACGGATGAGGATGCCCGCCCGTTTGCCGGCCTGGCCGATCTGAGGGCGAAACTCGACAAAGACGACTGATAACGCGCCCGTGATGGCGCCTTTCCCCGGAGGGCGTGCCATACAGCTTTACGCTACGGTGGGTACCAAAAACCCCCTTGCGCGATGGCTCAAAACGCGTAGAAGTCCGGTTTCGTTTTTTAGGCCCGGTTGCCGATCTTGGCGCCCGGGCAAATCGCGTCGGGCGTACCCGCCCGCTGATCCGAGGTTGAGACATGGCTGTCCCCCAGAATAAAGTCACGCGGTCGCGCCGGAACATGCGCCGCGCACATGACGCGCTTGCTGCAGGAAACCCGGCGGAATGCCCCAACTGCGGCGAGCTCAAGCGGCCGCACCATGTCTGTTCGGCATGTGGCTACTACAACGACAAGGAAATCGTCGCACAGGCCGACGAGATCGACGTGGACGAGGACGCCTGACGGGGTCCCGTGACATCGGATCGCCGATGACCCGCTCAGACCAGAGCGAGGTTTCCAAGTATGCTGCCGGTGCGGTTGTGGTGTCGGTCGACGCCATGGGCGGCGATGCTGGGCCGGGTCCCGTCGTCGCCGGAATGGCAATCGCCGCCAGGCACAATCCCGGTCTCAGGTTCACGGTCTCGGGCGACGAGACCGAACTCACCCGCCTGATTTCACGACGTTCCAACCTCATCGACCGGTGCGAGATCCGTCACGCCGAGGGTGTGGTGACGATGGACGAAAAGCCCAGCCACGTCATGCGCCACGGCAAAGGGACGTCAATGTGGTCGGCGATCGAAGCCGTTCGCGATGGCGATGCGTCGGTCTGTGTTTCTCTCGGCAATACCGGCGCGCTCATGGCACTCTCGATGGTACGCCTGCGCAAGCTCGCCGGTGTGAACCGTCCCGCCATCGCGTGTCTTTGGCCGTCGCGCAATCCGGGCGGCTTCAATGTCATGCTCGACGCCGGTGCAGATATCCGCGCCGACAGCGAGGATCTTCTCCAATATGCCCTGATGGGCGTTTCCTATGCCCGGATCGGACTGGGACTGGACCGCCCCCGTGTCGGACTGCTCAATGTCGGCACCGAGGAGCACAAGGGCCGCGCCGAACTCAAGATTGCCCACGACTCGATCGCCGAAGCCGCCGCGATCGCCGAATTCGAGTTCGTCGGCTATGTCGAGGGGGGTGATATGCCGTCCGATCGCGTGGACGTGATCGTGACCGACGGGTTTACCGGCAATGTGGCGCTCAAGACCGGAGAAGGTACGGCAACGCTCATCCGGGAGTTTCTGCGCGCGGCCTTCGCCTATTCTCCGCTGTCGCGTTTTGCGGCCTTGCTGGCCTACACATCCATGCAGCGCCTGCGCAAACGCATCGATCCCCGTCGCGTGAATGGCGGCGTGTTCCTGGGCCTCAATGGTAGCGTCGTGAAATCGCACGGCTCTGCCGATGCCACCGGCGTTGCCGCCGCCCTGAAGCTCGCGAGCGAACTTGGCCGCGCAAATCTGCCCGAAAGGCTCGCCGCACGACTTGCATCCTTGGACGCGGCGGGACATTCTGCCCTCAAAATCGAGCAGAGATACGGTACACAGGCATGACCAGGCGCGCCATCGTCCGCGGTGTCGGACATTATTTGCCCGAGCGCGTCGTATCCAATTCCGAATTCGAAACAACGCTCGACACGTCGGACGAATGGATTCGGTCCCGTTCGGGGATAGAACGGCGCCATTTCGCCGCCGAAGGACAGACGACATCGGACATGGCCGCCCGGGCGGCCTCGGCGGCGCTCAAAGATGCCGGATTTGATGTCGGCGCGATCGACGCGCTGATCGTCGCCACGTCGACCGCGGACCTGACCTTTCCGTCGGCGGCCCCCATGGTGCAGTCTGAGATCGGCATGCCCAACGGCTTTGCCTTCGACGTGCAGGCGGTCTGCGCTGGATTCGTCTGTGCGCTGGCCAACGCGAACGCCTTGATCGTGTCGGGTCAGGTCGAGCGTGTTCTGGTGATCGGCGCCGAAACCTTCTCCCGGCTGATGGACTGGTCCGACCGTGGTACCTGCGTCCTCTTCGGGGACGGGGCCGGCGCCTTGGTGCTTGAGGCGGCCGAAGGTACCGGGGACACCTCGGATCGCGGAGTTCTGTCCAGCGATCTGCATTCCGACGGCCGGCACCGCGACATTCTCTATGTCGACGGGGGTGTCTCCACGCACACCACCGGGCATCTTCGGATGCAGGGCAAGGAGGTGTTCCGCCATGCCGTCGAAAAGCTCGCCTCCACAGCCGATGCGGCCCTCGAAAAGGTTGGCCTCGATGGCACGGATGTGGACTGGATCGTCCCCCACCAAGCCAATCTGCGGATCATCAAGGCCACCGCCCAGCGGATGGGCGTGCCGATGGACCGTGTGGTCGTGACCGTCCAGGACCATGGCAATACATCGGCTGCGTCGATCCCTCTGGCATTGTCGGTCGGCAAGGCGCGCGGGCAGCTCAGCGAAGGTGATCTGGTCGTGGTCGAGGCCATCGGCGGCGGGCTGGCTTGGGGCTCGGTGGTGTTGCGCTGGTAATCCGCTCGCCGGGTCGCCCTGCAAGTCTCTGAGATTGACTGCCTTTTAGATTCGCCCTATCGTTTCGCCGAACGATTGGAGCGCACTATGAGCAAGACACTCACCCGCATGGATCTCAGTGAGGCCGTGTTCCGCGAGGTGGGCTTGTCCCGCAATGAATCCGCGCAACTCGTCGAAACGGTCCTTGCCCACATGAGCGACGCGCTCGTCGAGGGCCAGACCGTGAAGATCTCGTCCTTCGGCACCTTCAATGTCCGCCACAAAACGGCGCGCGTGGGCCGCAACCCCAAGACCGGCGAGGAAGTGCCGATCTCGCCGCGCCGCGTGCTGACCTTCCGCCCGTCGCATCTGATGAAAGAGCGCGTCGCGCAGGGCAACCGGGCCTGAGCCGCGGCGCACCCGGTATGGAAAAAGCGCCCGACGCCTTCCGCACCATCAGCGAAGTTTCCGATTGGCTGGATACGCCAACCCATGTTCTGCGCTTCTGGGAAAGCCGGTTTCCAGAGGTCGCGCCGGTCAAACGCGCCGGAGGCAGACGGTACTACCGGGTTGAGGATGTCCTTCTTCTGGGCGGCATCAAGAAGCTTCTCCACGAAGATGGCGTGACGATAAAGGCGCTTCAGGACCGCATCAAATCCGACGGGGCCGAAAGCGTCGCTCAACTCAGCCCGCCGCTGGACGGCCTTCACCAAGGCGCATCCGATAGCCCTGACAGTGAAGCGTCCAAGACAGGGCCGGCCCCCGGCGACACACCGGTGCCGGCCCGCGCGCCGTCGACGGCCACTAAGTCCACCGGTGGCCCCGCCCCGGCGGAAGAGGGCGCTTCTGCCCGGCCACAATCCGGGCGAACGCGCCCTCCCCTCGGTGGACGCCAGCGCAGTCTATCCTTCGGCGATGCGCCTGCTCCGGAGACGGCTGCAGCCTCGAATGCCAGTTTCAAACGCCATCCGGGCCGTGTCAGACGCGACAGCGCGCCAAAGCCCGAGCCAGACAAGTCTACTGCGCGCGCGCATCCGTCCCGTCCCGGTCTGTTCCTCTATGACGACAGCGAGCTGCCCAGTGCAGACGCCCCGCCCCCGGCCACGCCCCAAGAACAACCCGCACTGGCGCCGATAGATCATGTGCCCGAGGATATCGGTGATGACTGTCAGTCCCCAAACGGCCTTCCGCCCACCGCTGAACTGCGAGCTTTGGCCGTCTTGGTCGCCTCTCCCTTGCCCGACGACGCGGCCGACCTCCTGTCACGCCTGCGCGCCTTGAGCGATCGATGGGAGTAACCGTCGCCCTGCCCGTCCGGCAAAGATGTACACGCAGCGACGCAATGGATTTCGCCTTGCCCCGCCGGTTGCGCATGCTAAACACGCGCGGTGTCGGGCCATGGCGCAGCTTGGTAGCGCGTCCGTCTGGGGGACGGAAGGTCGTGAGTTCGAATCTCGCTGGCCCGACCAAATCATAGGCCGCGCCCCGTTCTGCCTCGCGCGCTGACCGGAACATTGCGATGCCTCAGGATCCCGACAATGGTTCATCAAGCGCTTCGGGCGTCATCCCGGACGCTGAACTGCGGGAGTTGATCGGCGGCGGACAGATCACCGCCAATGTCCCCATCGATGATGATCAGATCCAACCCGCGTCCCTTGACCTGCGTCTCGGGCACACGGCAACACGGCTCCGCGCCTCCTTCCTGGCTGGTCCGGACTCTGCTGTTGGCGACCGTCTCGGCGACCTGGCGATGCACAGGGTCGACCTAACAGGCGGCGCGGTGCTGGAGAAAGGCTGTGTCTATCTTGTCGAACTGCAGGAGCGTCTCGCGCTCCCTGACACGCTCTCCGCCGTCGCCAATGCCAAAAGCTCGACCGGTCGGCTGGACCTCCTTACGCGCACCATCACCGACCGCGGGGTCGAATTCGACCGGGTTTCGCCGGGCTATCACGGCCCGCTCTATGCCGAGATCTGTCCGCGGAGCTTTTCCGTCCTGGTCCGGCCTGGGATGCGTCTGAACCAGCTTCGTCTGCGTCGCGGGGATGCTGTTCTCTCCGACGGCGATCTTGCCGAGCGCCATGCCCGCAACCCTCTGGTCCTTTCCGAGGGCGACAGCCCCCCGGCGCATATAGAGGACGGACTGG
>JBCDBB010000031.1:0-29169 GCA_039184415.1 Pseudomonadota bacterium | reverse complement strand
CCTCCTCGCGCCCATTGGTGAGCGTGAGATCATCGGGCAGCATCGAGTAGCTGATGAACTCAGCCTGAGCGAGATCAGTGAGTGTCCTGATCGGCTTGGAGCGCGCGATGGCTTCGGGGCTGGCAACCAGAAAGCGCGCGAAGGTCCCGATGCGCCGCGCTTTCAGACTGCTGTCGGCCAGAACACCCAACCGGATCGCCAGATCGTAGCCATCCCGCACCAGATCCACCTGCTGATCGGTGCTGTGGATCGACATGGCCACCATCGGATGCGCCTTGGCGAACCCCCAGATCGCCCGATGGACCGGGCTTTGATCACCGAAGGCAGGCAGGCTGATCTTGAGAGCACCAACCGGTTGGTCGCTGATATCGGCCAACGCGTCCATGGCGTCCTGACCGGCGGCAACCATGCGGCGGGCGGACAGCAAAACCCGCTTTCCTTCGCCGGTCAGGGTCAGCGACCGGGTCGAGCGGAAGAAAAGCGGCGTCTCCAGCCGCTCCTCAAGGCGGGTGATGTGATGGCTGACGACCGAGGTCGAGAGTTTCAATGCCCGTCCCGCGCCGCTGAAACTGCCCGCGTCGGCCACGGCGACGAAGACAGCTAGGTTTCGGAAGGAATCAATCATTCTACTTTCTCGAAAAAAGAACGCTATTTTACCTGGGTAATCCAAAAGGCAAGATCTGTCTAACGTGGGATCCGGAGCAAGGAGCCGCGTTCATGACGACCCGCATCGCCCGCCTGGAGACCGACCGCGCCGGCCGCTACCCGCAGCAGCTTTGCAGGCATTTCGGACAGAAGGTGCCGGTGGAATGGTCCGCGACCGAAGGCCTTGTGGAGCTTCCCTTCGGAAGCTGCGGTCTGCGCGCAGATGGCACGGCCCTGCATCTGACCGTCGAGGGCGCCAGCGACGACATCCCCCGGCTTGAGCGCTGTGTGGCAGAGCACCTTGCCCGCTTCGCCTTTCGCGAAAACCCGACACTCACCTGGACACCTCAGAAGGACGGAGGATCGATATGACCCGTGAGATAAACCGCCGTGATCTGCTGAAGGGCAGCGCGCTGACCCTTGGGGCCGCCACGCTTGTGCAGACCGCGCTGTCGCCCGTGACGGGCCAGGCCCAGGGACAGGCATCTGCAGGGGTTGTTCACAGCTTCACCAAGGACGGGGTGACGTTCCACACCTATGTTTCGCCGGCAGAGGCGGTGCATGTAACCTCCCATCTGGTGGAGTTCGAAGACCAGCTTTTGCTCGTGGATGGGACGATGCTGCCCTCGACGGCAGCCGAGGTTTCGGCTCTGATCGCGTCCACCGGCAAGCCTGTCGGCCAGGCCTATATCAGCCACGAGCATCCCGACCACTGGGGCGGGGCCGCGATGATCGACGGCGTGAGTTTTGCCACCCTGCCGGAGATACGCGAGGCGATTGCAGCAGAGGCCGCGGGCGGGAGTTTTCCCGAGCCGGGCAATGTCCTGACCGGGCCCGACCTTGCCATGGGCGCCACCGAAATTGCCGGGGTTCCGGTGGAGTTTCGCCACTACGCCAATACCGAGGCGCCCCACATCATCGCGGCGGCCTTCCCCGAGCAGCAGGTCATGATCGTGCAGGACCTTGTCTATAACGGGGTCTTCTTTGCCCCCGGCGTGGATCGCGCCAACTGGATCGCGACGCTCGAGACGCTGCGGGATGATCCGGTGGCCGAAACGCTCCTGGTCGGGCACGGCCTGCCCACGACGCGCGGGGAGCTGGACACGGCCATCGCCTATATCCGCGTGCTCGACCAGGCGATGAACGCGGCCACGCCGGATGAGGCCGCCGCCCAGATGCGCGCTGCCTATCCGGGCTACACGGGCGAATTCCTGCTGAGCCTCATCCCGGAATACTGGGGCTAGGCCCCTTCTGCAGAAAGGACATCACGATGATCAGAACACTTGCGCTGGCAGCCGCCTTGACGTTGGGAGGGGCTCCCATGGCCCTGGCCGACAGCATCGTCATCGAAGTCGCGACGATGACGCTGGCCGAAGGCGTGACGCCCGAAGCCTTTGTCGAGATCGACGCGCGCGTGGATGCCGAACATGTCTCGCAGCAGCCGGGGTTCATCTCGCGCCAGTCCGGCTTTGACGGGGATGCCTGGGTCGCGATTGTCCAATGGGAGAGCCACGCGGACGCGCAGGCATCCATGGACAGTTTTGCGTCTGCCCCGGCCGCGGCGGAGTTCATGGGCGGCATCGATGCCGACAGCATCCAGATGACCCGCTATACGTCTGCCAACTGAGACGGGAGAGCTGCTTTGGTGACGGCAGCGGCGCGTGCCGTCACCATCGATCTTGGCCCAGTGCCATAAGGGTCATCCGGGCGATGCCACTGGAGCCGTTCGAAGCGACCCGATCCACGGCGGTTTCTCCGATCGGCTGTTCGGGGGGCCGCAAGACGGGACGGCCCGGTTCGAAACGCTCTCGAATGGCAGAGCGTGGCCAAACCGGCTTGGAAGGTCACCGTCGGTGGCGTCGGGTGAGTCTGTCCCTGCCCGCCCTGCGATCGGTCTTGGGAGGTCCGATCACTCGACCGGGCTGACCCGGCCATCGATCACAGGCGACACAGTCCCGTCCTCAAGGGCGCGCATGACCTGTGCCGCCATCAGTTCGGCGGCGTTCTCTTCGATGATGCTCGGCTTGCCGGCAAACATCGCATAGCCGTCGCCGCCGCCGCCCATGAAGTCATTCGTGGCCAGAAGGTAGGCCCCGGCGTCATCAAGCGGTGCCTCGGCCACAAGCACATCGACCACGCGCTCTCCAACCGGCTTCCCGGCGTCATAGGTGAATGTCATGCCGGACACATGGGGGAAGCGGCCCTCGCCATCGGCGATCCCGGACACGCCATGTTCAAGCGCGGCGCGGATGTCGGCGCCGGATACCTCCAGCAACACGGTCTTGTTGCCAAACGGGAGTTCGGTCAGCACATCTCGGCGCGTCATCATCGTATCGGGCTCATAGATCGTGTCGCCGCGGATGCCGCCCCCATTCGTGATTGCAACATCGGCGCCGGTTTCGAGCCGCATGGCGTCCACGGTCAGATTGCCGAAAGCGCTCTCCCCGGAGCGGACCGTGGTGCGGCGGGTGTCGAGCATCACGGGCGTGACGCCGATCTCGATATCGAGCTCCGCCGACAGAAGCGCCTCATACTTCGCCACTTCTTCGGCCACGGCGGCATCGGGTTCGACCCCGAGCGTGTTGATCACCTCGAAGGAGGGGCTCCACTCCACCTGAGGACCGCGACGCCCCTCAACAGTTTCGATATCGAGCGAGACGACCGTGACCATGCTGGCCTGGCTGTCGCTTTCGACCATCGCGACATTGCCGTCATACTCGATGAGAAGGTCGTGGTCGTCGCCGGACAGAAGGAGGTCCACATCCGCGGCGTCGAAAAGCTGGCGGTCCTCCTTGCGATCGGTATGCGCCAAGGCGACCACGAGGTCCGCACCGGCCTCTCGCAGCGCTGCGGCGGTCGCGGCCGCGACCTCTACCGGATCGGCAAATGTGACATCCCCTGGCGAAGATTTAGTCGCCGTCGTCGCGGTGGTCAGTCCGAAAATTCCGACCTGATGGTCGCCAACCTCCACCATCATGCTTTCGGTCACACCGTCGATCAGCGTTCCATCCGGTTCGAGCGCATTGTTCGACAGCATCGCGAAGTCCGCTTCGGCAATGCGGGCGCGGGTCACATCGGGCCCGAAGTCGAACTCATGGTTTCCGATCGCCATGGCATCGAGGCCGACCATGTTCAGAAGCGCGATCATGTGCGCGCCCTCGTCGAAATTGGACAGCAGCGAAGGCGAAACGCTGTCGCCGCCACTCGTCGCCAGAACGACCCCACCCCGGGCGCGAACATCGCTGATCACTGTCGCAAGCCGTGCCACGCCCCCTGAGTCGCCCGTGCCCTCCATCCGGTCGAGGTCATTGACGTGAATGATGGTGAGCCTGTCCTGAGAGAGCGCGGGCAGAGCAAAGAGAGTGGCGGCGAGAACAGCAGCTGTAAGGCGCATCGAGATGTCTCCTGTGGACCTGCCGCTGAGGCTAGTGGAGGCATTTTGGCTTGAAAAGCGCTTTCCCGGCACAGCACTCAAACTGGCCCCTAGACCGCCCGCCTTGTTCCGGCCTGACATGGTCCGGCAAACCTGCCCGCGCCGAAAAACAGCCTCTGTGTCGGCAGATATGTCCAGCGAACGGCTGTCTCCACTGCTGCCCGTTTTTTCAGCATATGCCGTCCGCCCCGGAACCGGTCGCGCATTCAATGCCTGCGTCCTCCGCGCGGCGCTGTTTTCCCGACCCAACCCTGCCGCGCGCGGCACCACCATCCGGGGTTCTCAGCACAGGGTGTTGCGTGGTCCTGGGCCTCTGCGGCGTCTTTCGGCCCACGCGCGCCGTGAAAACGGACATGAACTGGGCGCGCAACTGTCCAATGCTCATGCGTCATGATCCACGGATCAGGTACGGCCAGTGCGGGCACCGGAGAGCAGGCATGGTGGGCCTGAATCGGGCCGCAGTCACCGGTCGCACCGGGGGCCAGGCCATGAGACTCCGTCGGGTTCGGGAGCGCAGGCCCCTCGGTCCGTCTGCCATCCGGTCGCGCGCCGAGTGCGAAATTCTGTCCGACGGCACGGTCCGGACGCGGGCCCTGTGCGCGTGACCGGCAAAAAAGCCCCGCAGAGGCGGACATCCGGCGGGTCCGAAAGGGTGATGCAAGCTTCTACCCTCATTTGCTGCACAACAGCATAACTCAGAAGGGGGGAATGGAAATGCAACTCAGCGGCATGCTGCATGGGGCGAAACTGCTCGCGCATGTGGATTTTCCAACCACCGAGGTCCTCGGGCCCGGCGCGTCGGATGACGCCATCCAGTCCATGATCGACCGGCACGGGCTGGTCTTTATCAAGCCCGTCTTCCGCGGCGCGGTCGGCAAAAAGGGAAAGGCCGGCCTGGTGGGCAAGGCCAGCGACCTGCGTAGCGCCCTGGCCGAAAAGGAGCGGCTCTATTTCGCCGAGCACCGGCATGGGCATGCCACCGCCAAGGCCAATGGCGTCACCTTCGAGGCCGGCGTTCCGGCCGAGCATGAGGTCTATTTCTCGATCTCCGATGATACACGCTACCGCGCGCCGACGATGACCCTCACCCACCGTGGCGGCGTGGATATCGAAGAGCTCGACAAGACCGACATCGCCACCGTGCCCTTCGACGCGCTGACGGGGCTCAAGGCCTTCGTGGTCGCCAATGCGCTCAGCGATATCGGTGCGCCCAAGGAGATTATCTCGCCGCTGGTGCAACAACTGCCGAAGCTTTGGGAACTCGTGCACCATTACGGCATGACGACGCTGGAGCTGAACCCGATCCGGATGCGGCCCGGGCGCAATGGACGGCTGACCCCGGTGGCCTGCGATTTCAAATGCGGCTTTGACCGGGACGATCCGCGCGTGGCGCGCCTCGACCTGCCCAACCAGCTCTTTGCGGCCGATATCTCGGCCTTCGAGCAGGAGGTGAACCAGCTCCGCACCCACCAGGGCCAGTCGGATGTCTTCGTGATCAACGACAAGGGCACGATCCTGGCCCCCACATTCGGCGGCGGCGCGAACAGCCTCGTGACCGAGGTGCTGGGCGACGCGGCGATCATCTCGTCCGATTTCGGGGGCAATCCGCCCTATGAAAAGATGAAATCCGTGGCCTCGATCTGCTACCGGCACTTCCTGAAGCAGACCAACGTGCTCTTCATCATTGGTGGAAAGTCGAACAACACCGATATCTTCGAGACCTTCCGCGGCATGGGCGACGCGCTGCGCGAGCATTTCTCCGAGCATGGGCCGACGCCGCTCTACGTGGTCGTGGGCCGCGGGGGTCCGAACCTCGTGCGCGGCATGGGTAATCTGGCCGAGACCCTCGACAGCCTTGGCCTGCCCTACCGCTTCTTCGGGTTCGACAGCGCGATCTCGGAGGTCGTGAACCATGCCCGTCAGGTCGATGACTGGATGAAAGCCGGTGGCCGGGCCGAGATCGCCCGCAGCCTCAACATCGCCAACGCCGCCTAAGAGGGAGTTTGTCATGAAGCGCCAAGGTATCGCCGAACTGCCCTATTTCCTGGGGCTCTCCTCGCTCGACCAGATCGCCACGTCCGAGGACCGCGTCTGCGTGCTCAACATCGCCGGGGGTGAGTCCCGCACCGTCACCCCGGTCAGTCACGCCTTTTCGGGCGGCAATGTCGTCTTCGGCACCTCGCCGGGGCGCGCGGGTCAGACGCTCAAGACCCAGGCGGGGCCGATCCCGATCTTCAACAATGTCCGCGAGGGGCTCGATGCGGGACATGCCTTCAACACCGGCGTGGTCTATCTGCCGCCCAACGGCGTGCGCGACGGGGTGGCCGAGCTCATCCGCGTGAACGCCGGTCTGGAGAAGATCGTCATCATCACCGAAAAGATCGCCGTCCATGACGCGCGCGAGATCCGTGCCATGGCCCAGGCCAACGGCGTCGACATCATCGGCGGCAATTGCCTGGGCGTGGCGGACAGCTGGAACCGGGTGCGTATCGGCGGGGCGCTCGGCGGCGATCATCCGGCCGAGTCGCTCAAGAAGGGCTCGATCGCGGTGATGTCCAACTCGGGCGGCTTCACCACCACGATCGCGCAGTATCTCGCCACAGAAGGCTGGGGGACGACGACGCTGATCTCCAGCGGCAAGGACGTCTATATCCACTACTCCGCGGCGGATTTCGCCATCGGGCTGGCCAATGACGCCCGCTCCAAGGCGGCGGTGCTCTATTGCGAACCCGGCGGCTATTACGAGTACGGCGTCGAGTTCACCAAGCCGATCGTGGCCTGTGTCGTGGGCCGCTGGAAATCCAAGCTGACCCGGGCGGTGGGCCATGCCGGCGCCATGGCCGGGTCGGGTGACAGTGCCGAGGAAAAGGAGCGCTGGTTCATGGAGGCAGTCGGTGCCGACGGGATCTTCACGCCGGACAACCCGGTGGCGACGGCGAAGGGTGCCGTGGTGACCAATATCGCCGATATCCCGGCCGCGCTCAGCGCGGTGATGGCGCTGAACGGGGTCGCGCCGGATTTCGACCCGTCCGGCGATCTCTCGCTCAAGCCCTGGATCGGGAATGATCAGGGCCTGTCGCTGCCAGCCAATCTGAGCGCGCCGCTCGCCACGGCCCCCGACCCCTACGCCACGCAGATCGCGTCCCTGTCGCAGCAGATCGGCGCGCAGGTGCCGCGGCAAACGATGAAGGACCTCTCGGGCGCCTCGGTGATGGATCCCAAGACCCAGGTGACGAGTGTCCATGGCCACGCGGTGCTGGATCTTGCGCAGCAGCCGCTGGAGGCGACATTCGCCCTGCCGCTCGTCCACGAGATCGCCACCGAGAATGACCGCGCGCTTCTCGACGTGGCGGTCGCGGCGGAGGTGAACCTTGTCGGAGATCCGATCCTCATCGCCGCCGATGCCGCGCGCGAGGCCGGGAATGCGCCGAACGCGGTGATGGCGACGGCGGCTGCGATCGTCGGGCCAAAGCGGATCGACCGGGCGCTCGCCTGCAGTCGGGCACTGATCGAGACCTTCGCCCATTCCGGTCTGCGCGACGGCACCGGGGAGGGCTTTGACTACTCCGGCATTTCCATGGACGACGAGACCCTTGCGCTCTTCAAGGCCGATGCGTCGGAGGCCGATGACCCGCGGCCGCAGGCGATGCTGGATGCCATTGCGGCCCGGGGCGCAAGCTCGGTTTTCCTGCGCTTTCTGACCGAACGGGTGGAAGGCCTTTCCCGTGACGCGATCCTGGCGGCCATTGCGACGACGATCGCCTGGGGACCGCTGATGCGCAAACGGATCACGCGTCTGACGGCGGAGACCCTGCCATGGTACCTGCGCCTTTACGGCGTGATGGTCGGTGCGGCGATCCCCGGAGAGCATCACAAGCCGGGCATGCTCTACGACATTCCGCGCGCTGAGCGGTTTGCCAACTGGACCATGGCGGATCTGTGTTTTCTTGCCATGACGGGCAAGAAGCCGTCCGAGGCCGAAGCGCTGCCGATCCAGATCCTTGTCGGTCTGCTGATCTCCAACGGGCCGGGCTCGATCTCGGGACAAGGGGCGAAGGGCGCCGTGGCGGCCGACGGACCGCAATCCCCCGAACGGGTGCAGATCAACAAGGCGATGGTCGGCTTCCTGACCCATACCGGCTACAGCCATGGCGGCAACGGGTTCGAAGGGATGGCCTTTCTGCTCGAGCAGTTTCGGGGTACCGGGCTACGGGATCCGGGCAATGCCGATCACGGGCTCGACCTGAAGGCGATGGCGCGCAGCTTCGCCGAGGGCTACCTCGCCGACAAGCGCCGGGCCAAGGAGCTGGGCGCGGGCGTGCGGTCCCTGCCCGGGGTGCATCACCCGGTCTTCAAAGGCAATGCCGTGAACTACGACCCGCGCGAGCGGTTCATCGCGGAGTTCCTGAAAGAGCGCGGGCAGTACAACATCTTTCACGCTTTCTACCTGGAGCTGGTTCAGGCGCTGCACGATGTCGGAGCGTCGCCCTATGTCTTCTGCGTGAATGTCGATGCGGTCATCGCGGCGCTGCTTCTGGCGGTGCTCTGGGACGACTACCAGGACGGTCGCCTGTCCGACCGAGACCTGGAGACCGCGGCCTTCACGGTGTTTCTCTTTGGCCGCATGATCGGGTCTGCCGCGGAGATCGACGACCATCTGAACCGGGGCCGGAACATGGACACCCGCACGCCCGCCTCGCAATGCGGGCATGTCGTGTAGCCGCGTCTTTGATACCTGGTGCGCCGGGGGAACGGCGCACCAGTCTCCGCCGAACGGGTCACATGGAATCGGTTTTCAGGCTGCCAGGCGCGGTGGTCATCGCATTGGCAATCGCGGGCTCGGGATGCGCGACACGCCGCGGTCGCGCGTCCTGCCTCAAAGCGACAGGAAGAACTGGATGGCGAAACTGTTGATGATGTCGATGAAGAAGGCCGAGACAAGCGGCAGCACCACGAAAGCCAGGGGCGAAGCGCCGTAGCGTTTAGTCACCGCGGTCATGTTGGCGATGGCGGTCGGGGTGGCGCCCAGCCCGAAGCCGGCAAAGCCCGAGGCCATCACCGCGGCGAAATAGTTCCGCCCCATGAAGCGGAAGACCAGAAAGATGGCGAAGGCCGCGGTAAAGAGCGTCTGCGCCGTCAGCACGACCAGCAGCGTCAGGCCGAAGCCCTGGAGCGTCCAGAGCTGCAGGCTCATCAGCGACATCGCCAGGAAGGTGCCCAGGGCAAAATCCGACAGCACGGCCAGGGTCGGCGTGCGGCGGAGCGGAGGCACGCGGGGAAGCAGGACCGGCAGCAAGTTGCCCACCAGGATCCCCATCAGCATGCAGGGCACGAAGCTCGGCAGATCAATGCCGGCGGCTTTCAGCGCCTCCCACAACATGAAGCCGAAGACCATCGTGATATGCACCCAGAGCAAGGTGTGCATCAGCGTGAGATGGGTGATCTCGCCGGCGGTATCGTCGTCGAAGGCCACCCCGATCGTGGGATCGGCATCGGGCTGGCGCGGCTCCAGCTGGTGGCGCGCGATGAGGTATTTCGCGATCGGCCCGCCGATCAGCGCGGCGGCGACGAGGCCCAGGGTGGCAACGGCAATGCCCAGCTCCTCGATCCCCGGCAGACCCGAGGCCTCGGCCACCCGCGGCCCCCAGGCGATGACCGTGCCATGCCCCCCGATCAGCGCCGAAGAGCCGAGGATGACGCTCATCTGCGCGGGCAGCCCGAAGAGCAGCGCCGTGACCAGCCCGATCACGTTCTGGCTGAGCACAAAGATCACGGTGAGCCCCAGCAGGATCGCCAGCGGCCGCCCGCCGCGGCCAAGATCAGCGAGCCTCGCATTGAGCCCGATGCCGGTGAAGAAGACGATCAGGAAATAGTCCCGCGCGGCGAGGTCGAACTCCACCGGCCTGTTCCAGACCACGAAGATGGCCATGGTGAGCGCGGCGGCCACGAGCCCGCCGGAGACCGGCTCGGGGATGTTGAAATCGCGCAGGAAGGCCGAACGCCGGGTGAGGTTCGAGCCGACGATATAGACCAGAAAGGCCACCGTGGTGGAGATGAATGCGTCGATGACGATGGGTTCGGACAGGACAGTATCGTTCATTCCTCGAACTCCGGGTTGAACTGGTGCCAGGCATAGCCTGTCCCGTCGGGCAGGATGGCCAGAACACGGTCGACGCCATGGGCGATCTCGGCCTGCCCAAGCAGCGCGCTTGCGTCCCCGGCATCCAGCGCCCCGGCGATGGCGGCGGCATCGAAACAGTCGAACCAGTAGGGCGCGGTGAGTGGCTCGGCGCGGTCGTAGGGGGTGAGCGCATCCATGTCGGGCAGCGTGCCGAGGCTGAAACAGGCCCGGAAGCGGATCGGCGAGCTGGTGGCGTCGATGGCGGTGACCTCGGCGATGTCGAGCGCCACTGGGGCGCCGTCGGAACCCGTGGCAGCGATCTCCAGCGCGCCGGGATTCACCGGGTCATAGAAATGGAAGACCTGGAGGTAATAGAGCGCCCCGCCCGCCAGAGCCGCGATGCCGAGGATGCTGAGGCCCACGAGTTTGCCGTTCATGGCATATCCTGTCCGAAACAGAGCCGGTTGCCGTCGGGGTCTGTCACGGTGACCTCGCGCATGGCATAGACGGTCTCCACCGGCCCCTCGGTGGGCAGACCCGCGGCGCGCGCGCGCTCGGCGACGGCCAGGACGTCGTCGGTGTGGAAATAGGCCCGCCAGCAGGGTGCGGGCGTCGCGTCCGCCCCGTGCCAGGCATCGACGAAGACCGTGGCGGCGTCCTTGCGGAAGATGCCGAAGCGCGGCGGGTCGCCGCCCTCCTCGGCGATCTCGAAGCCGAGCGCCAAGAGCATGTCGCGGGTCGCGGGATAGTCTGCCGCACGCAGCACGGGGATGGAGGACGTCAATGCCATGGTGCACGGTTTTGACCTGCGCTATGGCCTCGGGCAAGGACATTTGTGGCGGAGAGGCCGATGGACACGGATTTTCTGATACGCGCCGGTGGCGGGCTCTTTGCGATCATGAACCCGTTCAGCAACCTGCCGGTGTTCCTGTCGCTCACCTCCGACCAGACCGACGCCGAGATGCGCCGCACCGCGCTGGCGGTGACCGGGCTGACGGCGGTCATGGCGGCGATCGTGGTGGTCAGCGGCGACGCGGTGCTGAATTTCTTCGGCATCGGGATCGACGATTTCCGGCTGGCGGGCGGGCTGGTGCTGCTGCTGATCGGGCTCGGCATGCTCAGCGGTCACGACAGCACCGCCCACCATGGCACGAGCTCGGAAAAGGCGACGGTGGCCGAATTGAACCAGGTCGCCTTCTACCCGATGACCTTTCCGATCCTCGTGGGGCCCGGCACCATCACGACGATCCTGATCTTCACCGGCCAGGCCGACAGTCCCGAGCAGCATCTGGCGATCTGGATCGCGCTCGGCGGGATCATCGTGCTGATCGGGATCGTGTTCTCGCTGGGCAGTTTCATCGGCAAGCTGATGAGCCAAACGCTGCGGTCGATCATGACGCGGCTGATGGGGATGATCCTCGCGGCCATCGCAGTGGAAATGATGACGGACGGGCTGAAGGCGCTGCTGCCCGGGCTCGCCGGCAGCTGACGGAGCGGTTTCGATCTGAAAGGATGCCTCCCCTATGCTAGGATCCGGGCGCGGCTGGGATGTTTGTGCGGCCTATGCAATGGGAGGGTTTCTCCATGACACAGCGGAATACCGGCGTTCGGATTGGCGCGCGCATCACCTTGTCGGCCTTGACGTTTTGCGCGGTCGCAGGGGCGCTCACACCGCCGCGTGCAGCCGCTGACGAGGTGCCCGTGGGGGCGGTCTTTGCGGTTACGGGCGAACTGCAGGCGCTTGAGGCGCCCTCCGCCAAGGGCGCGCAACTCTATTTCACGCGGAATCCCGATACGGGGCTGCGGCTCGACCTGATCGACAGCGGGGCCGATGTGCCGGGGATCAAGGACAAGGTGGCCGCGCTGCTTCACGACAATCCCGGCATGGCGGCGGTGTTCGGCCTGACCTTTACCGAAGGCGCCCTGCTGGCCGCCCAGGCGGCGGAAGCCGACGATGTGGTCTTTCTGACCTCCGGCGCAACCTCGCCGAAACTGCCCTTCGAGGTTCCGGGATATCTCTACATGGCGGCCTTCGGCGACAATGTGCAGGCCGCGGCGGCCGCAGAATTCGCGGCCCAACGTCTCGGCGCCCAAAGCGCCGCGGTGCTCTATGATCGGAGGCATGTCTACACGACCCTCCTGGAGGGGTATTTCCGCGGCAGCTTCGAAGCCCAGGGCGGCAGCATCGCCTCTGTGACCGGTTTTGACGGGCCCGACGCGCTGGAGGAGGTTCTGGACAGTCTCCAAACCGCAGACATCGTTTTTCTATCGGCGGAAACGGCGGATGAGGCCGCCGCGGCGGTCGCGACACTGCGCGCCCATGGTGTCACCCAGCCGGTCATCGGGGGCGACGGCTATGACGCCGACGGGGCATGGGACGCGGGCGGCTTCGGCGAGGTCTATTTCACCACCCATGCCTTCTACGGCCTCGGAGCGGTGCTGGACGCCCACGCACAGAGCTTCGTGACCGCCTACAGGAGCACCTATGGCGAAGAGCCCAGCGCCTTCGCCGGCCTCGCCTATGACGCGGCGGGCCTGATTGCGGATGCAGCCGCGCGGGCGGCGACGGTCACCCCGGATGCGGTGCGCGCGGCGCTGGCCGGGACGGAGAATTATCCGGGGGTGACCGGCACGATCTCCTACCCCGATGGCAGCCAGATCCCCACGAAGTCCGTGACGATCCTGGAGATCAAGGACGGCCGGCGAAGCTATGTCGACGCGCTGATCCCGACGCAGATCCAGATCCCCTAGGGCCCGCGCCTTGGTGGTTGTGACAGGAGGCCCTTGGCCCGGGCAGCGGTCTGTCGGTTTCCGTCGGATCGCCGGAACTCTCGGCTCGCGCCCCTTCCTTCCGGCTGCCATAGAGACGCCGTGGACCGGATGGCGGAGAGGGCGGGGACGCAATGAGGAAGAGTGTCAGTTTTGTCTGCGCGGCGGCGGCGCTGGCCTGGGGCACGGCGGCGGCGGATGTGGGCTTTCAGCGGCTGGAGGTGCCTGGCAGCCCGGGCTTTGCCATGGGGCTCTGGTATCCGACCGACGCTGAAACGCCCGCAGAGCCCAACACCCCTTTTCGCCAGGCGCTCGCGCGCGATGCCGACCCGGCGGGCGCAGACCTGCCGCTGGTTCTGATCTCCCACGGCGACGGCGGCTGGATGGGCGGACATGCGGGAACCGCGCTGGCGCTCGCCGAGGCGGGCTACGTCGTGGCCGCGCTGGAGCACGCGGGCAACAACAGCGAGGACGAAAGCGCCTCGCCCGCGGCCTGGGTGCGTACGCGACCGCAAGAGATCAGCCGCGCCATCGACTGGCTCTATGGCGACTGGCCGGGCGCCGCGCAGCTCGACCCCGACGCCATCGGCGTCTTCGGCTTCTCCGCAGGGGGCTACACGGCCCTGGCCGCGGTCGCGGGCGCACCGGATTTTGCCCTGGGCGCGCCCCATTGCGACACCCATCCGGCCGAGTTCACCGGCGAGATCGGCATGATCGCCGAAATCGGCCGGCCCGCCGGTCCGGAGCCGGTGACCGGCGATCCACGGATCGGCGCGGTGGTGGCCGCGGCCCCGGCCTTTGGCTTTGCCTTTCCCGAAGCCGCACTGGCCGAGGTCGGGGTCCCGGTGCAGATCTGGTCCGGCGCGGATGATGTGCGCGTACCCCACACCACCAACGGCGCGCCGCTGGCCGTCGCCCTGCCCGGCGCGGAGGCGCATGTCGTGGAGAATGCCGGGCATTTCGCCTTCATGGCGCCCTGCAACCCGCGCCTGCAGGAGATCAACCCGCGCATCTGGGAGATGGTGTGTGTCGATGCAGACGGCTTTGACCGCGCGGCGTTCCAGGCGGAGTTCAACCGCGCCGTCATCGGGTTCCTTGACCGTGCCTTCGGCCGCGATGCCCGCCGCTGACATTCCCGCGAGGCTTGCTATGCTCTGGCGGAGCGAACTGCGAGGCACGCCATGGCCCTGCTGCATGTATCGATCAGCGCCCACGCGCCCGAAGAGGTCGCCGCGTTTCTGGCCGAGATGATGGAGGGCAGCCACCTGCCCTTTCCGCCCTTTCCCGGCTGCTGGATCGCCTTTGGCGCCGAGGATGACGGCACAGCGGTGGAGGTCTATCCCACCACCCATGTGCTGACGCCCGGACCGGAACAGATCGCCTGTGAAGAGCGCCAGCCCGACCGGCGGCCAAGCTTCGCCCATGTGGCGCTCGCCTCGCCCCTGGGCCGGGACGAGATCCTGGAGCACGCCGCGGAGCGGGGCTGGACAGCGCGGCTCTGCCATCGCGGGCCGTTCGACTGCGTCGAGGTCTGGCTGGAAAACCGGCTGCTGGTGGAACTGCTCGACGCCGCGATGCTGGCCGATTACCGCACCGGCATGACGGCCGGAAACTGGGCCGCCATGTTCGGTCTGACGCGCTAGGCGCGACGGGCGGGCGCCCTAGTTCGCAGCCGTGCGATGCTGGTTCGTCCAGTCGAGGCAGGAGTTCAGCAGCCGCAGATATTGCTGCGGCGTGTAGCTTTCGTGGGTCGCGCCGGGATAGCCGACCAGATGGGCCTCAGCGCCCGCGCGTTTGAGCGCGCGGTAGAACTCCTCAAGCTGAGTGTGGGGCACGTTGTCGTCCAGAAGCCCGCCCTGGATCAGGATCGGAGTGGTGACGTTCTTGACGTGAAAGATCGGCGAGCGGTCAAGAAACATCTGCAGATTGTCGATGAAACTGCCGCCCAGGTACCAGCTGGTCTGGAAATAGCCGTTGGTGCCCTCCAGGCTGATATAGTCGGTCTCTCCCGCCACCGAGCAGGCCGATTTGAAACGGTCGGTCCGGGTGACGATCCAGTTCGTCAGGGTGCCGCCATTGCTCTGCCCGATGAGGAAGAGCTGGTCGGGATCGGCGATACCCAGACCGATGACATGGTCGACCCCGGTGATGATGTCCTCATAGTCCGGGCCGCCGAAATTGCCGATCAGATCCTCGCGGAACTTGCGCCCGTAGCCGAGCGTGCCGCGATAGTTCACCCGCAGCACCACATAGCCCTGGTCGGTGTAGGTGGCGGTGGAAAAGTATTTCACCAGCGGGAGGTATTCGTTGAAATCGACCGCGTTGGGCCCGCCATGGATCTGCACCACCATCGGGTAGCGCTGCCCCTCCTGGTAGCCGGTCGGGTAGCTCAGGATGGCCTCGACCTCGGTGCCGTCCAGCGATGTCCACCGGATGAGTTCGGACGTCCCGAGCGGCACCTCCAGGTAGGGATCATTGGCGGTGCTGATCTTTTGCGGCGCGAAGGTCTCCACATCGCTGAGATAGATCGCGGGCGGCGTGCTCGAGGTCTGGCCGATATAGGCCAGTCGGGCGTTGTCCGGGCTGACATGGATGTATGGCGACGTCAGATAGGTGTTGAGCCCCGGCGCGTCGATGTCCTCGGGCGCGCCGAAGACCTTGGTGAAGTCCCCGCCATCGATGCGCATCGCGTAGAAGGAATAGCTCACCCGGTCGTTTTCGAGGTAGTAGATGCTCTGGCTGTCGGGCGCCCATTGCCAGAGGAAGGGCAGCCGGTTCTTTGTGTGCGCCAGCTCGACCAGATCGCCGCCACCGACGGGCCAGAGCTTGATGTCCCAAAGGAAGGACCACATGAATTCGCCCGGGGCGTTCAGGAACGCGATGTGTTTGCCGTCCGGGGACCAGCGCGGGAAGTATTGCCAATGATCGTTGGCCGGTGCCATCGGGGTCACCGTTTGCGTCGCGACGTCGGTGATGGAGAGGCGGGCCTCGGTCATATAATCCAGCCCGGGGCGTTCCTGATGCGCAAAGACGATGGCCGAGCCGTCCGGCGCCCAGTCATAGGTCCAGTTGCCCGTCCAGCCGCTGACAGAGAAATCCGCGTCCGGCGTCAGGTTGACCGCGGCGCCGTCCTGGGCGCCACCCGAGAGCCGCACCATCCAGAGCTGGTTCCTGGCATAGTCGTCAGCGTTGTTCTCCGGCGGCGGGACGTAGCTTGGGTCCGCCATCACGAAGGCGATGGCAGTGCCGTCGGGCGCCCATTTGAAGCTCTCGATATCGGTTTTCTGGTCGGTGAGCGGCCGAGGGTTGCTGCCATCGAGCGGCACGATCCAGATATTGCTGACGCCGGAGGCCGAGGACAGATAGGCGATGCGGCGGCCGTCGGGCGACCATTGCGGCCCGGAGATGTCCGGCGACGCCTCCAGCAGCGTCCGAACGGAGGTGCCGGTCAGGTCGGAGATCACATATTCGGTCAGATACCGGTCGCCCGCCAAGTCGATGCTCTGGATCCCGTAGAGCAGCTCGGTGCTGTCCGGCGAAAAGGAGACATCCGACAGGTGCTTGACCTCCAGGCTGCGCTCCGGCGTCCAGCCCTCCTGTGCCAGTGCCGGCACCATCAGAAGACAGCCGGAGAGAACCCCCAGCGAAAGGCGTTTGAAATCGGTCATGAAATGCTCCCCGTCAGCAATTCCGGCCGGTTTGCCGCCACACCTCGGCCCGGCCGGTTGTCGGGCAGACGCTAGCACATCGCCGCCGGTGAAGCGATGTGCGGAGCGGGTGCATTCGGGGAAACCAATTGTCACAGACGCGGAATGCGGCGCCGGTCCGGGCGACAACGGTCCGCCCGGCAACCGGAGTTCGGCCGAATGGCCGGGAATTGAGTGTCGCGCTGAAAGGCTTCGGGGAGAACGCTTCATCGGACCAAAGGGCATTGTTCGGGAACGGAATAGTCCCCGATCACTCCGCGCATACGATCTGCCACGGCACCGAAGGCACCTTTTATACGCCGAGGCCGCTGGCGACTGGGCCGGTCGCGCCATCGCCGGCGCTGGCGCGTACATCGGGTCGACATCTTGATCGATCGCCCGATCGCCGTCGTGGCCGCTGAAGCCCGGTGCGGGCCGGGATAGCCGATGCCTTCGAGATGACCGATAGCGCGCTGATCACCGCCGGGCGCGGGCGCTAGAGCACCACGGCGGCGACGGAGATCAGAAGCGCTGCGGCGAAGGCGCGGTTGATCCATTGTGAGGCGGCGGGGTCGCGCATCAGGCCGGTCAGCCCTGCGCCAAGGGACAGCCAGGCGATGTTGACCGGAATGATAACGCCCAGCGCCAACGCGGTCTTGAGCGCAGCGTCGGCCAGGGGGCCGGCCAGCAGCACATGGCCGGAAAAGAGCGCAGCCATGGCGGCATAGGCCTTGGGGTTGACGAGCGAAAGGCCCGCGCCTTCGTACCAGCGCGGTGCGGTCCCCGGACCGGCTGGGCTGGCGGTGAGCGGCGGGGCGGTGGCGATCCGCCAGGCCAGCCACAGGAAATAGGCCGCGGCGGCCAGTGTCACGAGGGGCGCGGCGCCGGGCAGCGCCAGCAGCATGCCCGCCACGCCCGTGGCGACGATGGCGATCACGCCCACCATGCCCAGCACGATCCCGACCATATAGGCCACGCCGCGGCGGCGCCCGAAGGCGGCCCCGGTCGCGGCGACGCTGAGCGTGTTGGGCCCCGGGCTCCCGACCAGCGCAAGCGCTGTCAGCAGGAACGGCGCAAGGCCCTCCGCCATGGGGTCAGCCTGCGGCCGTCTCGGCGGCGGGTGCGGGCGTGGCCGCGGCCACGAAAGCGTCGGCGCACATCTTGGCCAGCGCCCGGACGCGGCCGATATAGGCCTGCCGCTCGGTCACCGAGATCACGCCCCGCGCATCGAGCAGATTGAAGATGTGGCTTGCCTTGATGCACTGGTCATAGGCCGGCTGGGCCATCACGATGCGCCGGCCGGTCTTGGGGTCGTCCTCGGGTTCGGCCAGGATCGCGGCGCACTGCGCTTCGGCATCCTCGAACTGCCTGAAGAGCGTCTCGGTGCTGGCGACATCAAAATTGAAGCGCGAATAACTTTCTTCGGCCTGCCGGAACACGTCACCATAGGTCAGCGGGATCGGCGCATCGGGCGCGTTGAAGGGCATGTCCATCACGTGATCGATGCCGAGCACATACATCGCCAGACGCTCCAGCCCGTAGGTCAGCTCGCCCGAGACCGGATGGCAGTCATGCCCGCCGACCTGCTGGAAATAGGTGAACTGGGACACTTCCATCCCGTCGCACCAGACCTCCCAGCCGAGCCCCCAGGCGCCGAGCGTCGGGCTCTCCCAGTCATCTTCAACGAACCGCACATCGTGGAGCGCCATGTCGATGCCGATGGCCTCCAGGCTTCCCAGATAGAGCTCCTGCAGGTCCGGCGGGCTGGGTTTGATGATGACCTGGAACTGGTAGTAATGCTGCAGCCGGTTGGGGTTCTCGCCATAGCGCCCGTCGGTGGGCCGCCGCGAGGGCTGGACATAGGCCGCGGCCCAATGCTCGGGGCCGAGCGCGCGGAGCGTCGTGGCGGGGTGGAAGGTGCCTGCGCCGACCTCCATGTCATAGGGCTGCAGGATCGCGCAGCCCCGGGCGGCCCAGTAGCTCTGGAGCGCCAGGATGATCTCCTGGAAGGAACGCGGCGCGGTGCTGTCGGGCTGGGCCATTTGGGTCTCCGGTGGTGCGGCGCCTGACTATGCTTGGCGCCGGATGGGGTCAACTGCCGGCGGTTGTCGACGGGGTCGCGGACGCGGTTGTGAAGGCGCTGGCGGGCGGCTAGGACCGGACGCAGGAGGTCCGCCCATGCGTTTCGTGATCCTTGTCCTCTGCGCCCTGCTCGCCCCCCTGCCCGGCTATTCGCAGGAGGCGCAATCCGAGGAGGCCTGGCTGCAGATTGCGGCGGAGCGCAATATCGACCGCGCGCGGGCGGTGGCCGAGCGTTTCGCGGGCGCCCTGCCCGGCCTGGCGCTGGTCGAGCTGGGGTCAAGCTGGATCGCCGTGGCGGCGGGGCCGATGCCGGAGGAGGAGGCCGAAGCGCTCTGGCGCGATCTGCGGGCGGCGGGCGCGATCCCGGGGGACAGCTATCTGGCCGATGGTGCGCGGTTCGGCGCGGTGCTCTGGCGCGCGGGCCCGCCGCAGGCACTGGGCGGGACGGATGCGGCCGCCTTGCGCGAGGTTCAGCGCGCCCTGGCGTTCGAGGCCTACTATGCCGGTCCGCTGGACGGACGCCTGACCGGGGAGACCCGCGCCGCGATCGCGCGCTGGCGTGCCGCGACCGGCAGGGCCGGCACCGGACCGCTCGAACCGGCGGAGGCGGCCGCGCTGCTCGCGCCGATGCAGGGTGCCGAGGCCGCCATGGGGTTCGAGACGGAGCGGGACGCGGTTGCGGGCATCACGGTCGACATTCCCACCGCGCTGGTCGCCTTCGACCGCCATGACGCGCCCTATGCACGCTATGCCCCGCGGGACGACAGCGGCGTCGCATTGCGCCTGACCAGCCTGCCGGGCGGGGCCGCGGCGCTCTCTGCGCTCTATGACCGGCTCCAGGCCGATCCGGAGATGCCCGAGACCGGATTCCGGGAGCTGCAGGCGCAGAGTTTCGTGATCATGGGATCGGATGCGGAGCGGCGGGCCTATGGCTGGGCCGAGGCGAGGGACGGAGCGGTCAAGGGCTTCCTGCTCACCTGGCCGGCGACTGACGTGCCGGGCTTTGACCTTGAGGCGCGGGACCGGGCCGTGTCGCGCCTGCGTGCGAGCTTCAGGCCCGAGCCCGGGCGAGTGATGGCCCTGCCCCCAAACTGGGACCTGCCGCCCGGCCAGAGCGGGTCCGAGGCGGCGCCGGTGCTCTGGCGGCGGGCGGGCGTCGCGGTGTCGGCGGACGGCGCGGTACTGACGCTGGCGGAGGGTCTGGAGAGTTGCGCCGCGATCACCCTGGGGGCGCGGGAGGGCCGCGTGATGACCTCGGACGGCCAGCTGGCGCTTCTGCAGCCCGAGTCGCCCGCCGGTGCGGCCCTGCCCGCGACACTTTTGGAGCTGGCGCCCGCGCCGGGCACGCCGGTGACGCTTGCCGGGTTCGGCCAGGACCTGGGCGGCGGGTCCCTGCGGGCGACTCCGATCCCGGCGCGCATCCTTCAACAGGAGGGCGGCGAGCTGACGCTGGATGCGTCCCTGTCGGAGGGCGATGACGGCGGGCCGGTCCTGACCGAGACGGGCGCGCTGGCGGGTCTGGTCCTGCCCGGCGCCACCGCCGCCGCCGCGGCGCCCCGCGCCCTGGCCACGCCCGCGCTCCGCGCCTTTCTGCAGGATGCCGGCGTGCTCCTGGCCGATGCGGCCCCGGACGCCCGGCCGCTCACGCCGCTGGCCCAGGCGCAGCGGGCCCAGCTGCTGACGGTGGCGGTCACCTGCCGGCCCTGAGACGGGCCCGGCGAGGCGCCGGGTCGGCCCCACGGCGCGCTGCCTTCGGACCGGGCACCCTGTACGGCTCGTGCCCACCGGGCTAGGCTCTCGCGAAGAGGCAATCGCCCCCGGGCGCAAGGTCGAGAGAGATACAGGCAGGTCTTGGCTGGAACCCGACGACACTGGTGGCTCTTGGGCGCGATGAGCGGCGTGCTGGGGCTGATCGTGCTGGACGAGACCATCGTCGCCGTCTCCCTGCCCACGATCAGCAGGGATCTGGGGCTTTCGCACGCCGCGACTCACTGGGTCGTCAATGCCTATCTGCTGGCCTTTACCTGCGCGGTGGCCGTCGCCGGCCGGTTCGGTGACCATTTCAGCCGGCGGAGCTATTTCTCGGCCGGCGCGCTGCTCTTTGCTCTGGCCTCCCTGCTGGCGGCGGTGGCATCCGACGGGGCGACGCTGATCGCTGCGCGCGCGCTGCAGGGGATGGGGGCGGCACTGATCTTTCCGACGTCGATCGCGCTCATCACCGCCGCCTTCGCCCCCGAAGAGCGCGGCACGGCCTTTGGCTATCAGACGACGGTGGGCGGGATCTTCATGGCCTCGGGGCCCCTGATCGGCGGGCTGCTGACCGAGACCCTGTCCTGGCGCATGATCTTCTGGGTGGGCATTCCGGTGGTTCTGGGGATCGCCGCCACGCTCTGGCTGATCTGGTCGCCGGCCTATGACGGGCGCGGCCGGGGATCGCTGGCCGCGGGGAAAGACCTCGCCGGGCCGGTCTATCTGATTGCGGGGCTCCTCGGCCTGGTCACCGCCGTGATGCAAGGCCCGTTCTGGGGCTGGACGTCGCCCGCGATCCTGGCCATGGGCCTTGCCGGGCT
The DNA here is from genome assembly GCA_039184415.1 of Pseudomonadota bacterium. GTDB lineage: Bacteria > Pseudomonadota > Alphaproteobacteria > Rhodobacterales > Rhodobacteraceae > JANSYP01. Next base: position 7,863 of record JBCDBB010000031.1, on the reverse strand, counting down.
GGGGGCGCTGATGCTCTTTCTGTGGCGGGAGCTCAGCTATCCCACCCCGCTGCTGGACCTGTCGCTTCTGAAGATTCCGGCCTTCGGCGGCGGGGTCGTGATCTTTGCGCTCTTCCAGCTGGAAAAGATCGCCGTCTTCGTCTTTGCCGCGCAGTATTTTCAGGAGGTTCTGGGCCGCTCGCCGATCCAGTCGGGGCTGGCGGTGTCCCTGGCAATCCTGCCGACGCTGGGCACCTCCGTTCTGGTGGGCCGGATGTCGGACCGGGCGGGCTCGCGCGCGACGCTGATGCGGGGCGTGGCGCTTCACGGGAGCGCGCTGCTGGCCTTTGCCCTGGCGACGGGCCAGCAGAATTTCCTGCTGGCCCTCGCGCCGCTGATCCTGTGGGGCGCGTCGATGCCCAGCATCGCCATTCCGGTCCGGCGGGTGCAGATGAACAGCGTGCCCGCGGACAAGCACGCCCAGGCCAACGGCATCAGCCTGACGGTCCAGATGCTGGGCGGCAGCCTCGGCCTCGCGCTTTGCAGCGCGCTGGTCGCCGAGACTCAGAGCTATCTGGCGCTGTTCCTGGTGGTGGGATGCGTGACGCTGCTCATCGTCCCGATCGGGGCGCGGTCGATGACGCCGCGCCCGGCGATCCCCTGACCGTCCGAGGGGGTCGGCCCGAGGGGATCGCCCGGAGGGGTCGACCGGGGCCGGCGCGCGGTTCTAACCCGGTATGATGGGCTGGACCGGAGGATCCTGCGCCTCCTGCAGCGCCGCGAAATCTGGCAACCCGAGCGTCGCGAGGGTCTCGCCCTCCGGGCCGAGGATCTCGTAGATCATCCCGTCGGTGCCGCGATTGCTGAACCAGGCGATGCAGTCAACATCGCCGCCGCCCTCGGTATGGGGCGCGCCGCCGCCCGGTTTCTCGACGAAACTGCCGGTGGGACGGATCTCGGTCAGGGTGCCCTCCTCGTCATAGAGCCTGAGTTCGCCCTGGATGATGAAGGTGCTGTAATCGGCATGGTGGCGATGCAGCACGATCCGTTCATTGGCCGAGAATTTCAGCAGCAGATCGACGACCTTGTCCTGGGGGTCGACCCGGAGGACATGGTACCAGACATGGTCGATCCCCGGCAGGGAATTCCATGTGATGTTGGACTGATCGAAGCTCCCGGTGCCTGCCGCGGCCGCGGCCGGGCCCGCGCCCACGGCGGCGGCCGCTGCGGCCGTGCCGATCCCGGCGAGCCCCTCGCGGCGGGTGAGTGTCGTCTTTTCCATCCTGTGTCCTCCATCTGGCCCGCGCCAAAGGGCGGGTTTTGCCGACTACCGGCCCCTGTGCTGGCATATCGCGCCTTCCGGGTCTTGCCATTTGGTGACATGCTTGCGCCGAGGAGGCGGCGCCATGAAGGGCTACACGCGCGCGAGCGCTCTCGGGCCGATATCGGACTTTGTCGAGACGCGGGGCGGGTCGATCGAACGGATCTTCGAGCGGGTGAACCTGCCCCTGGCGCTATTGGACAATCCGGATCTGCCGCTGCCCCTGGCGGAACAGTTCAAGGTGCTGAGCGAAGCCGGGCGCGAGATCGGCGATCCGTTCTTTGGCGCGGCCCTGGGCCGTCTGGTCAGCATGGAAAAGCTGAGCGCGTTCGGCGCCTGGGTCACCGGGGCCCCCACGCTGGCGGGCTCCATCGACCGCTCCGCACGGGGGCTGAACCGGTTCCTGCAGACCGCCACACGGCTGGAGCTGCGGATCATCGGCGCCCGGGCGCGCTGGTCGATCGAGTTCCTCGATCCGGGAACGGACGGGCGGTTCCAGAACGAGCTTTTGGGCGTGAGCTACCTCATCGATGGCGTCCGTTTCTATGCCGGCCATGGCTGGGCACCGCTGCTGATCCGGTCGACCTGCACCGGGGCGGCACAGGCCGCGGCGCTGGAGCAGCTTTTCGAGGCGCCGGTGCAGCATGGCGCGCCCGTTTCGGCGGTGGAGTTCGATGCCACGCTTCTGGCGGCCCCCCGTCGGCGCGGCCCCACCCCGGATTTCAGCACCGAGCCGGCGATCCCGCCCGAACCCTCCTGCCGCGAGGATGTCGCGGCGCTGACGGCGATCGCGCTGCTGGAGGGCTATCCGAAAATCGGCTGGGTGGCCGCGAAGCTCGGCAAGAACCGCCGGGCGCTTCAGCGCGCGCTCGAGGCGGAGGGCTGCAGCTTTTCGGCGGTGCTCGACGGTCTGCTCAAGGACCGCGCGACCGATCTGCTGGCCACGACCGACCGGAGCCTCACCGAGATCGCGCTGCAGCTGGGATACAGCGACGGCGCGCATTTCACCCGGGCCTTCAGGCGCTGGACGGGCATGGCGCCCTCACGCTACCGGGCGGTCCGGCGGCGTCCGGCGCTGCAGCGGCCCCATTGAGCGCGCGCGCGCCGCGCAATCCGGGCCAGAGCCATCGCACCGGCGCAACACCCCCGGGATGACGCACTGCAGCGCTTGACAGCGCGGCCCATATGCCCCACCTGAGCGCCAAGCGTCGCCGCGTGAGCAGGCTCAGCCATCTCCGGCGGAGCAGCGCTTTCACTCCTCAGGTCCCCATCACGCAGGGTTCTGGATGCAAGGCCAGAGAGCCGGGCAGACGCCCCGGACAGGTGCCTTGCCCAACCCTCGCGGAGCCGCACCGGATGCGGCCCCAGTTTATCGCTCTGCGGGTCCATCACGTCCCGGCGGAGCAAAAGGAAAAGATTTGTCAGACTTCGACACGCTCGGCCTTGCGCCCGAGCTCAACCAGACACTCGTGCGGGCCGGCTTCACCGACCCCACCCCGATCCAGACCCAGGCGATCCCGCTGGCGCTGGCCGGCCATGACGTGCTGGGCCTTGCCCAGACGGGCACCGGCAAGACGCTCGCCTTTGGCCTGCCGCTTGTCCATCACCTGCTGGAGATGCCGGGCAAGCCCGATCCCAAGACCGTCAAGGCGCTGATCCTGGGACCCACCCGGGAGCTGGTGAACCAGATCGCCGAGAGCCTGCGCACCCTGACTGCGGGCACCAGGCTGCGCGTCCACACGGTCGTCGGCGGCCAGTCCATCGGCAAGCAGATGAACCTGCTGAGCCGCGGCACCGACATCCTGGTCGCCACGCCCGGACGGCTGATCGACCTGATGGACCGCCGTGCCGTGGAGCTCGGCAGCGCGCGCTATCTGGTGCTGGACGAGGCCGATCAGATGCTCGACATGGGCTTCATCCACGCGCTGCGGAAAATCGCGCCGCGCCTGGGCAGCCCGCGCCAGACCATGCTCTTTTCAGCGACCATGCCCAATCAGATGGAAGAGCTGAGCCGCGCCTATCTGACCGACCCCCGCCGGGTGCAGGTGGCGCCCCCGGGCAAGGCGGCCGACAAGATCACACAGTCGGTGCATTTCGTCGAGAAGCCGGGCAAGCCCGCCAAGCTGCGCGAAATCCTGGAGCGCGATCCCGACGCGCTGACGCTGGTCTTCGGACGCACCAAACACGGTGCGGAAAAGCTGATGAAGGGGCTCGTGGCAGACGGGTTCAACGCCGCCTCGATCCATGGAAACAAGAGCCAGGGCCAGCGCGACCGCGCGATCAAGGCGTTCCGCGACGGCACCGTGAAGGTGCTGGTGGCGACCGATGTGGCGGCCCGCGGCATCGACATTCCCGGCGTGGCCTATGTGATCAATTACGAGCTGCCCGAGGTGCCGGACAATTACGTGCACCGGATCGGACGTACCGCGCGGGCCGGGCGCGAGGGCGAGGCGATCGCCTTCTGTTCGGCCGAAGAGGTCGATCTGCTGAACCAGATCGAACGGCTGATGAAGATCGAGATCCCCGTGGCCGGCGGCACGAAGCCCGCGGCGGTCAGCACGGCCAAGCCGAAGCGGCGCGGCGGCGGGGGGCAGCGGTTCCGCGGCCCGAAACCTGCCAATGGGCCCGGGAATGGACCGAGCGGCAACCCCAACAGCCGCAAACCCAGCTCTCACAAGCGCAGGCGTCCGCGCCGCCCCCGCGCGGCCTGAGCGGCCCCGCGGACGGCACGCCGTCCGAGCAGCTAAGCGCCGTTCGCACGGCCGGAGCGGTCCCGCGGTCTGGGCGCAGGCGCTCCGATTGTGCGCGATGCGTGTGGCTTCAGGGAATGAGGGCGGTGTGCGGGAAAGCCTCGCGCCGCCCGACCGAGGCTAGGCCGGGACGAGCCCGACGAGGTGGTTGTCCCATTGCAGCGGATGCGTGCCGGCCGGGTCGAGGACGCCGCCGCTGAGCCCGTGCACCGCACCGGTGCCGGTCGTGACGAGGAACCCGCCTGCCCGCGGGCTCACCCCGCAGACATCCGTGAGGCTGTGGTCGCCCGCGAAGGCGCCCTGCCCCAGTTCAAATAGCTGCAGTATGCCGCCGCGGGGCGAGGTCACCGCGACCTGCGACCCCGAGAGCGCGATGCTGCCGCCATAGCCCTGCATCTGCCGGTGCAGCGGCTCGGGCGCCTGCAGGTAACGCAGCTCCCCGCCCCGGCGGTGCAGCGCCACCAGCGGCGGCGCGTCATAGGGATCGCCCTGCCACTGGAAGGCGATGGCGACGGTGCCGTCCGGCGCGACCGCGAGATGGCGAATGGAGTTCATGTGCAGCGCCGGATCCGGCGCCACCTGCTCCACGAGCGCGCCGTTAGGGTCCAGATAGCTCAGGTTCGGACGCATCGCGGGCAGGTTCAGCTTGGCCCGGCCGCTGTCGGGATGGGTCTCGATCCCGCCGTTGGCCACCACGAGCGTTTCTTCCCCCGGCAGGCGCAGAATATCGTGGGGTCCCGTGCCGCCGGAGGAAAACTCTCCGACCCGGGCATAGCCCCGGGCGGCATCCCAGACGCCCACCATGCCACGCGGGGCGCCATAGTCGTTTTCGGTCGTAAAAAGCCGCGTGCCATCGGCGGAAAAGGCGCCGTGGCCGTAGAAATGCCGCCCCGTCGGCGCGTCGAGCCGGGCCAGCAAATCGCCCGTGCTGCAATCGAGCACCAGCGCGAACCGTCCCGGGCGGCGGGCGAAGGCCACGGCCTCGGGCCGTTTGGGATGGGCGGCGGCGGCATGGCCCCGCGCGGGCAGCGGCAGATCGAAGAGCGGCAGGCCATCGGCTGTCAGACCCACGAGGATGTAGCGTCCGTCCCCGCGCCGGGCGGCGGCAAGATAGGCCGGGCTGCCCGCGTCGGCCCAGGAGGCTGCCGGCACCAGCCCCGAGGCAAGAAGCCCGGCCAGAACCCGGCGGCGGGTGGTCATCAATCACCGTCCAGAGCGTTGAACCCCTCGGCGATGCCGAGCTGCGGCCCGATCGCGAGCCGCGCGGTGTCGCGCGCATTCGTCACCCGTTGCTGAAGCGTTTCGACACGCAGCCGGCCCGAAGGGTCGGCGACGCCCTCGAAGGTCGGATCGTCCACACGCTGGGCAGCCTCTTCGGCCCGCTCAAAGGCCGCGGCGATGTCGGCGGCCTGTTCGGGATGTCCCGTGCTGAGGATCTGGGCGAGCTCCGCATTGCTCCGGATCGAGATCAGCACATGGTGCAGGGATCGGCCCGCGCGGCGCGCCTCGGCCCGTTTGGGACGCGGCCGTTCGAAGGTGCCGAGGGGTCGGCCGAGCCGCGCCTCGACGGTAAACTCCAGACCCGTCGTCATGCCGCTATAGACCGCGGCGAGCGCCTCGGTCTCGGTGCGGAAGGGCGCGTCGGGCCCGGGCGCGAGGAAGGCCGCCCCGTAGTCGCCCTGCCAGTCCTCGGCGATGGCGGCGGTGGTGATGGCGATGTCTTCGGTCACGGCGCGGATCAGCGCACAGTGATAGTCCGACGCGACCGCAAGCGCGGGATCGTAGAGCAGAAACTCCAGCGCCGTGAAGCCGCGCGCGGCCACGCTGACATCGAGGAAGGCGACGGGATCCTCCACGATCGGATCCTCGTCGGCGATCAGCTTGGCGAGCGATTTCGGCACCACACCGCGGGTGTCCGGCCAGAAGCCGAGGGCGAAGGCGCGATTTCCCGCCTCGGTCGGGCCGAAACGCAGATGGCTGACCGCGATCCAGCTGTCCCAGGCCTCGTTGAATGCCGCGCGCAGGTCCGGCGATTGCGGATCGCAGGTCTCGGTCGCCACCTCGGAAAGCCTCGCGGCATTGGCTTCCAGTTCCGCGAAGCCCGGCAGGATATGCTCGTTGAGCGCGGCATCGAGCATGGCGCTCGCCTGGGCCGGCAGGGCGGAAAGCGCAAACAGTGCCGAAGCAAGGACCATACGCATCAGAGGCTCTCCAGAAAGCGGATCAGGGCGTCGCGGTCGTCCTTGGGCATCTCGACCACCTGGTCGCGGGCGTCCTGTGCCTCGCCACCGTGCCAGAGCACCGCCTCCAGGAGCGAGCGCGCCCGCCCGTCATGGAGGAAATAGGTATGGCCGGAGACGGTTTCGGTCATCCCGATCCCCCAGAGCGGCGGCGTGCGCCATTCCTGGCCGTTGGCGCGGCCTTCGGGCCGGTTGTCGGCCAGCCCCTCACCCATGTCGTGCAGGAGCAGGTCGGTATAGGGCCAGATGAGCTGGAAGCTCTGCGCGTCCTGCCCGTCGAGCCGGTGGGTCACATGCTTGGGCGTGTGGCAGTTGATGCAGCCGGTCTCGTAGAACATCTGCTTGCCGCGCAGCACCTCGGGGTCGTCGATGTCGCGGCGGGCGGGCACGGCGAGATTCTGCGAATAGAAGGTGACGAGGTCGAGCCCCTGCATGGCGATCTCGAACCCGTCGTCGCGGGCGTCGCCGCCGTGGCGGGCGTCGCGGCAGGCGGTCTGGGCCTCGGTACATTCGCCCCAGTTCGCCGGGGTCAGCGGGGTCGAGATCCCCATGTCACCGACAAAGGCGCCGGCGGACTGTTCCTTGACGGTGGGTTTGCCGGCCTTCAGCCCGAACCGTCCGAGCATGGGGCGGTTGTGCGCGACCGACCAGACGATGCTGGGCCGGCCGGAAATGCCATCGCCATCGGCATCCTCGGGATCGGCCGCGGCGAGGATATCGGCGGCGGGGATGGCCTCCAGCAGGCCGAGCCCGATCATCTGCGGCGCCACCCGCGGGCTCAGCATCGCGTCGGGGTGGAGCGGGCCGTAGCCCAGATCGGCAGCGGTGTAGGTGGGTTTGCGGAGCGTCGCGGTCTCGCCGTCCGACAGGGGCACCTCGATCTCTTCATAGGTGATGTCGAGCCGGTATTCCGCCGGATGCCCGGGCAGGCCGAAATCCTGGAGCTGGAGCCCGTAGACCGGATCGGGCTGGGTGGCGATCCAGTCCTCGATCCCCTCCGGCCCCTCGCCCCCCGGGATCGAGACGCGCAGGAACATCGAGACCGCGCCGTCGCCGGGCCCTGCGGGTGGGTGGCCGCGGCCATCCTTCAGGTGGCAGCGCTGGCAGGCGCGGGCGTTGTAGATCGGCCCGAGCCCGTCGGAGGCGAGCGTCGAGGACGGGGCCGACACCCAGATCTTTTTGAATAGCCCGTTGCCGACCTTGAAATCGAGCTCTCCGTCGAAGCCGATATTGGCCGAGGGCTGCGAAAAGGCGTCCCGGTTGGAGCGCGGCCGGACGGTCGCGGCGCCCGCGGACATGGCCTCGAACTGCTCGGGCTGGGTGAAATCCGTCGTCGGCGCCGTCACCGCCTGAATGCGCGCCGTTTCCTCGGCGGTGCGCGGGATAACGGGCAGATGGGGGTCGTCCAAACCCTCCACCGCGCTGGCGGAATGTGCGAGCAAACCTGCGACACAGAGTGACACTATGGTGAAAGTGTTACATGACATCTAGGCGGCCCCACCTTTTCCTGATAAATATACTCGGGAAAGCAACCGGGTCACAACCAAATTGACCCCGAACGACCGGAACGATT
>JBCDBB010000030.1:0-29190 GCA_039184415.1 Pseudomonadota bacterium | reverse complement strand
CAGTTCGGCGTCGCATCAGGGCGAAGACGTTAGTATAGCGCTGCAGCCCATAGGCGCTGCAGCCCGCCGCGCGGCTCCGCGTGCGCCAGCGCGTTGGGCGCCTTCGCCACTCCTGCTCCCAAACAGCATCGGACACCGTCCACTTCGCCATCCGAAGCCACAGCCGCGACATCCAGATGATCCGTTGCTACAGCAGTGATGTTTAGACCTCTGGCGCTACTGCAGCGACACGGCTACCGGAGATGCCCGAGACATATTAGCGCCTGGCAAGGTACAGGTTGATGTGGGGCGGGCAGGGCCGGCCGAATGGGGAGGGGCCACTCAGGACCATGAGGGGGTGGGGGAGGTTGGACAGGTGATCCGAGATTGATATTCGGAAGTGTGGCACAGGTGTTTGAGTGGGAGATATAACTAGCATCCATATCTCCCCTGCCACGGGACGGCGTCTCCCCCAAGCTGCTCCGCCGGGAGGGTTCGCCCTATATCGCCCCGCGCATGACCAACCTGCTGCTGGAGGCCGGACGGCCCTATCTGCTGCAGGCCGCCTCCGCCCGGCCGCAGCCGGTGATGCTGGAGCTGGTCACGCCGCTCTCCGCCGCGCGCCCGCTGGCCGAGGATGCCGCAAGCAAGGACGCGCCACTGGTGCTGGCGCCGGGCCTTGCCGCCTGGCTGCAGCGCGACCGGAACCGCGATATCTTCGTTCAGGGTGCCACCCCCGACCGGATGCGGCTCGAGGTCATCGCCCCGCCCGATGTTGGCCCGGCGATGCGGCTCGGCGCGCGCGGGATCGGCGAGGGCGGGCTTTTCCCGCGCCGGTTCGATGCGCTGACGGCGATGGTGCTCAACAACACCACCCGCAAAGACGGCGCCATCGCCCCGGTGATGCTCTCGGTCAGCGCACTGGAGAGTCCCGGAGAGGAGGTCGAGCCCAATACCCAGGGCGAGGGTGGAGCGCCCCAGGATCTCGGCCCGCTCACCGCCGGGCGCAGCTTCTCCGGTCATCTGATGGCCCCGCTCGACGTCGACCGGCTGCAGTTCACCCTCGGGGCCCCCGCGCTCCTCAGCCTCACCTTCGAGATCGACGCCCGCGCCTCGGCCAAGCTGACGCTGACCCAGACCGCGCCCGCCCCCGGCGGCCCGGTCCTGGAGCTTCTGGCCGTGAACGGCTACGGCAAGCGCCCCGACCTCGCGCTGCCCGCCGGCACCTACATCCTCAGCATCGAAGGCGGCGCAGACTCCACGCCGACCGCCTACAGCGTCGGTTTCACCGAAGGCACTCCCGTCGCGCCCGGCATGGGGGTGGAGCCCGACGACACGCCGCTCTTCGCCCGCCCGCTCGGGCCCAACGGCGCACTCCGCGGCCAGCTGGCCGACGATGACCCGGACATGGTGCGCTTCGAGGTGACCGAGCCGGGCCGCCAGTGGGAACTCCGCGGGATCATCGGCATCCGCGACCTGGAGCTGCTGGACGGCAATGGCGCGCGGGTCGGCATGTGGACGGCGCAGGGCGGCACGCTGGTCGTGCCGGTGGCGCTGGCGCCCGGCGGCTATACCGCACGGCTCCGGGGCAGCGGGCCCTATGCGCTGCGTCTGAGCGATCTGGGCCCGGTGCCCGCCGACTATGCGGTGGAGCCCAATGACCGGCCGGAAACGGCGCAGCGGCTCCGCATCGGGGACATCGTCGCCGGGCGTTTCCATGTCCAGTCCGACCGCGATCTCTTTTCGCTACGGCTGGCGGCTCCGACGCCCCTGACCGTCACGCTGACCCCGCCCGATGACGGGCGCGTCGTGGCGCGTCTCTCCCATGACGGGCAGCCCTGGGCCAGCGGCGAGGCGCGGCCCGAGACCGGGGCGCTCAGCTACACCGCGACCTTTCCCGAAGGCGCCTGGCTCTTCGATCTGGCTGCGGGAGACAACGGCATCTCGGGCCGCTACGGGCTCGCCGTCACCTACCCCGACGGCCCCACCGGTCCCGAACCCGACCATCTGTCTGGCCGCGTGCAGGCGATGCCGGCGGATGGCCGGTTCGCGGGCCGGATCGGCGGGTTCGACGCGCTGGACAAGGTCTTCGTCCCCCTGCCCAAGGAGAGCGGCACCGCGCTCGCCTACTGCGCGGGCGGTCATGGGCGCGCGAACGTTTTCACCTATGGCGATGATGAGCGTCTCGCCATCGCACGCCCGGGCGAGATCGCCCGCATCGACTATGCGCCGGAGCTGGGCGGCTCCGTGGAACTGCGCATCGAGGGCGGCACCACGCGCGAGGACTATCGCTGCCGTATCCTCTACGAACCCGCAGCGGACCGCCCCCTGACCGCGCTGGCCCACGTCGCCAGCGACCCGCCGCAAAGCGTCCCGGCGGGCACAGAGATCTCGGGCAGCCTCGCCGATCCCCAGAGCGACGCGCGCCTGCTGCTCGACCTGCCGCCAGACAGCCTCGCCGCCTATCGCTGCGGCTTCGACGGCATCCCGGAAACGGACATGACCCGCCAGCTCCGTCTCGAAGGCAGCCGGTCCTTCATCGACAGCCCGCGAGGCGCGCCGTTGCCCTCCGGGCTCCGGCCGTTCCTCACGGGCGACGCGCCCCTCGCCCTGCGCCTGATGCCCCCGCGGGACGCCTCCTTTCCCGTGAGCTGGCGCTGTGAGATCCATGGGGAGGCGGCCTTCGCGCCCCTGTCCGAGATGGGGCCCGCCGCTCCCTTCACCGCCTTCGCCATCCGCACGTCCGCGCAGGCCGGACCCGCGCCCGCGGTCGCGCCCGACTATGATCCCGACGCGGCCCTGGCGCTGCTCTCCGGGGGGCGGCCCGACTGGCTCCGCCCGGTCCAGCAGACCGAAACACTGGGGGCCGATCTCGCGCTCACCGGCGCCGACACCCCCTTTCAGGCCTATGCCCCGGCCGGACAGCGCGCGGATCTGGTGCTGCGTCTGACCGCGCCTCATGACGGCCAACAAGATGCGCCGCAAGACGGCCCGCAGGACTATACCCTGTCGGTGCGCAGCCTCGCCGACGGCTGGCGGCTCTCGCAGCAGAGCCTCACGCAACCCCTCGCGGCCGGCGAGAGCGCAGAGCTTGCGCTCACGCTCGCGGTTCCGCCGATGCAGAGCGCGCTGGCCGACCCGGCGCTCGAGGTTACGGTCTCCTCCGGGACTGCGGGCAAGACGCAGATCTTCCCGATCCCCTTCGACGCGCTGGCGCCGGCCCGCGATCCGCAGCGGCACTGGACGGCGCCCGATGGTCTCCGCGGCGGGCTCGACCCGCTGGATCACCGGCTGGGGGCGCGGCTCACCGCGATGGACGGCGCGCCGGTGACCGAGGGCGACGTCGAGGCCTATCGTTTTCTCCATGACGGCGCGGCCTATCACAGCGGCATTCCGCGTTTCCTCGGCGCCCGCAGCCTGAGCTTTGACCTGGCCGGTCCGAGCCCCGTAGTCGGGCTCCGCGTGCATTTGCGCAGCACCGCGCCGCGCGCCAGCTGGCCCGACAGGATAGCACTGGAGCTGTCGGAGAATGGCACCGACTTCGAGCCCGTGCTGACCGCGACGCTTGGCGCTTCGGACGGCCCGCAGCTCTTTGCGCTGCCCGAACCCCGCACCGCGTCCCATGCCCGGCTGCGCCTGTTCGGGTGCCAGGGCGATCCGGGCTGCGACCGGCTGGCGCTCTCGGATGTCGGGCTGATCGCCCCGCCGGACTGGCGCCCCGCCGCACCGCTGAACATCGCCGCGCCGGAGCTGGGCGGGCATGTCATCACTGCCTTCAACACCGGTGGCTCGGACCCCAGCGAACAGTACCAGTTCCGCGGCAACTGGAATGTCGGGCTGCTCAAGGACGGCGATCTCGACCCGCTCGGCCGCTCCGGCGAGCGGATCGGAACCGGGATCACGGCGATCGTGGGCTTTGACAGGAACCGCGCCGCCAGCATCGGCGCCATCGACTGGGTCGAGGCGGCCGTCGACGGACCGCGCCTGGACCCGATCCGCGTCTCCGCCAGCCTCGCCGGCCCGACCGGGCCCTGGACCCCGCTCGGCACCCTTGGTCCACCGTCCGAGGGCGCCGAACGGGCGCGCCTGACGCTGGCCACCCCGGTCTGGGCCCGCGCGCTCCGCTTCGAGTTCGCCCGCGATCCCGACGTGCCCCGCATCCCGCCCGACCGCATCGCCGTCTATGAGGCGCCCGGCGCGCCGAGCGTTCTAGGGCTCTGGGAGGATGACCGCCCCGATGCGGGTTATGAGTGGCAGACCGGCGGCGCCCCCCGCGCCGCCCCCGCCCCGGCGGGCGGTCCCGATCAGCCCCGCGCCGAACCGCTTGCCATGGGCGCAGAGGTCTCCTCCTCCGTCCTGCTCGAACGGAACGAGGATTGGTGGCGGATCACCGTGCCCGATGGACCGGCGCAGATGCTGGCGCTCGACTTCGACCAGAGCGATGCGCCGGAGTTCGCCTGGCGGCTGGCTGACGCGGCGGGCGCGCCCGTGCCGCTCACCCGCGATCCCGCCAGCGACCGGCTCCGCCTGACCGCACGGCTGGCCCCCGGCGCCTATGACCTGACCATTCTGGAGCCGCCCCGTTCCGTGGTGATCGCCTGGGACACGTCGGGCAGCGTCGCCTCCTACATCCCCCGCACGCTCGCCGCCGTGCGGGTCTGGTCCGGCTCGCTCCAGCCCGACCGCGATGCGCTGCAGCTCTTGCCCTTTGGCACCGACGAGCTGCTGATGGACAACTGGGGCGAACGGCCCGAGGATGTCTTTCCCTATCTCGCAGCGCTGCCGCAGTCCTCCTCCTCGGATGCCGAAGGCGCGCTGGCGGTGGCCTCGGACGCGCTTTTGATGCGCGACGGCGCCCGCGGCGTGGTGCTGATCACCGACGGCGAGACCTCGCAGATCCGCCGCCTCTGGGCGCCGCTTCTGGCTGCCAAGCCCCGCGTCGTGGCCCTGTCCATCGACAGTTCCGACCCAGACAGCGTTCGCATCCTCAAGGACTGGACCGCGGTCAATAACGGCTATTTCCACCGCGTGACCGGTCAGGTCGGGCTCGCCGACGGTCTGGATCTGGCGGCGGCGATCTTCCGCGCGCCCAAGGGCTACCGGATGCGCGCCAGCCTGGAGCCGCTGAAGGAGCCCGAGGGGCAGGGCGCGCTGCTGATCAGCGCCGTCGCCCAAGCCCCGGATGCGCCGCCCCCAGTTCCGGGCGGCGGGCTGCAGGTGATCCTCGACGCCTCGGGCTCCATGCTCCAGCGCATGCCCGACGGCCAGCGCCGGATCGCTGTTGCCCATGACGCGCTGGCCGGGCTCGTCCGCGACACGATCCCGCCCGGCACGCCCTTTGCCTTCCGCGCCTTCGGGCTGGAAAAGGACGCCTGCCGGTCCGAGCTGCTCCTGCCCTTCGCCCCGCTCGACCCGGCCCAGGCCGAGGCCGCGATCCGCGGCACGCCCGCGATCAACCTCGCCAAGACCGCGATCGCCGACAGTCTGGCGCTGGCCGCACAGGATCTGGCCGCGCTCGATCCGCCGCGCGTCATCGTGCTCGTCACGGACGGGGACGAGACCTGCGAGGGCGACGCCGCCCGTGTCATCGCCGGGATCCGCGACAGTGGTGTCGATGTGCGCCTGACGATCGTGGGGTTCGCCATCGACGATGCCGCCCTGGCCGAGACCTTCGCCGGCTGGGCCGCACTGGCGGGCGGGCGCTATCTGCCGGCAGGCAACTCCGCCGCCCTGGCCGACGCCATGTCCGAGGCCATCGCCCCGCGCTTCGCGCTGGAACGGGACTATGTCGACGGCCGGACCGAGCGTGTCGCGGTGCTGGAGCTGGGCGAGGCGCGCACGCTCCCCGCCGGGCGCTACCGGCTGACGCCTCTCCAGACCGCCACCGGCGACGGGGTCGCCTTCGACCTCACCGAGGGGGCAGATCGAATGATTCAGTATGACGCCGCCCAGGGCCTGCGCCCGCCCGACCCGTGACGAAAGGACAGTAAGATGCCGACATGTTTCTTCCGCCGAACCGCCGCAGCCGCGGCCGTCACGATGCTCGGTTTGACCGCTGGCATGGCGCAGGATTTCACCCTCCCCGGGGCGCCCTTTGACGCCGCATCGGTGCCGGACCGGCCGACACTGCCCCCGATCGAGGAGTTCGATTTCGACAAGGTGATGCGCGCCGCCGTTGCCCAGAACGACGCGCTGGCCGCGCACCGTCCCGACATCACCGGGCTGGCGCTCGACCTCATGCTCGACCCCGAGGCGGCCTTTGCCTTCTTCCGCGACGAGATCGTCACCGAACCCTACCAGGGGCATCTGCGCGCCACCTACTCGGTGCTCGAAGCGGGCCGGGCCAATGCCCATGACAAGGCCCGCGCACTGGGCGAGATGCTGAACCTGTTGGGCTATGACACGCGGCTTGTGTCGGCCGCGGCCCCGGCGGATCTCGCCGCGCGCCTCGCTGCGGGCGCCTGCCGGATCACGCGCGCGCCCCTGCAGAGGGTCTGGGATGTCGCTGCGCTGAACCCCGACATCATGAGCCGGGTCGCGGCCCGCGGCCATGCCGGCTATGACGCGCTCTTGGCCGCCAGCACCCCGCCTGATGGCGCCTATGCGCCGCCCGGCCAGGGGGCGGAGCATGTCTGGCTCCAGGCCCGGATCGGCCCGGACTGGGTGGATCTCGACCCCGCAGAGCCCGGCACCGCGTTCGGCGAGGCCCCCGCCGGGCCCGGCACACTCCTGGAGGCGGAGGCAGAGCCCCACCGGATCACCATCGATCTGTCGGTCGAGACGCTCAGCAACGGCGCCCTGCGGCGCAACTCCGTCCTGACCCACCGGATCACCGTGCCCGAGATGGTGGAGCACTCCTTCACCCTCGTCTTCGGGCCCCAGACCGACGGGGTCGGCGGGATCCTGGCCGACACGCTGGCCAACCTGCAGGGCCAGAGCGCCGGCATGACGGCCATGCTCCTGATCGGCGACGATGCGGTCAAGAGCCGGCCCTTCTTCGCCCCGGGCGTGGCCGAGACCGCCGGCGGCTTCTTTGATGCGGGGCAGGAGGTCATCTCCACCGCCATGGTCCTGACGGTGACGGGCATCGCGCCCGGGCAGCCCGACGAGGTTGCGACGCGGGTCATCTTCGATCTCGTCCCGCCCGAATTGCGCGAGGACGGGGCGGCTCCGCCGACCCCGGACAGCCTCGCCCGCCCCGAGATGGGCGCGCGCTTCCCCGCGGTCATGGAGAGCATCCGCCAGATCGTGATCGGCAATGGCGGCCTCTCCGCCTACCGCGCCTCGGCGCGCATGGCCGCGGTTCTGGGCGACATCCCCGACGCGGTGCAGGCCGCGCTCGCCGGCCAGCCCGACCCCGAGGCCTTCATCTGGAACAGCTGGGTCCAGGCCAGCACCGTGGCACTCGCTTCCGAGGAACTGATCCGCGCCCAGCGGGGACCGGACGGCGGCTGCGTCATCATGGGCCGCCCCCGCGCGCTGATCTGGGGCACCGGCCAGGGTGAGGGCGGGCTGGACCTCTACTGGATGGACTGGGTGCTCGACGGGGTGGAGATCGCCGGCGTCGACAGCCAGGCCGAGGCCTGGCGCCACCGGCTCTGGCATGGCGCGCTCCAGAGCGGGCTGGAGATCGAGGCCCTGCTGACCCAGCTCGACGCGCCGTCGGGCACCAAGGCGATCCCGCCGGGGCCGCTGGCGCCCCTGGGGCCCGAGGCGATCGCCGCGCTCGGACCCGAGGCCGAGGCCGATGCGGCGGCGGGCTTCATCCTGCTCGGCGGTCCCGATCTCGGGCCGCAGGCATGGTGGCGGATCGACCCGGTCACCGGGCGGACCGACGCGCGGATCGCCTATTTCGGCAACGCGTTCAACCTCATTGATCTGTTCCGCAACCCGTTCAACCGACCCGCCGCGCGGGCCTCGTCACTTTCATCGCTCGAAGCGCGAATCCACGCCTACGGCACCGAAGAGAGCATCCGCGCCTGGAACCAGCGCGTGCTGGACGAGGCCTGCGCCGCGGGCCGGTCCTTCTCCGCCAAGGACAAGCTCTACCGCCGGTCCAAGCTCAAACATGGCGGAGGCAACGAATACATCATTCTTCTGCTCACGGTCTCGATCCCCATCGCTACAGAAGCCGGATCCGCCATCGGGGGCGCGGTCACCCAGGGCGTCCGCGGCGCGACCAGCGCGATCTGACCCGGTCTGCCGCCTGGACGCCGGCGGATATGGTAGACTGATCTGGCAGGCTCAAGCGCCCGGGGCGCGCCGGTCGGCCAAACCGACGGCGGCCCCGCATCCCGCGTGAGAGGCCACTGAGATGCGCTGGCGCCGGCGCACACCGGCCCCGCTGCGCCTTCTGCGCTGCAGAATGACGCAAGCCAACCGGGTTTCTTCGCGCCCGCCCGCCCGCTACGCCGTGGGGGGACGGGTCTGCGGATTTCGCCACGGCCTGCACTTGGATGCCACCGATAGAAGGGAGCACAAATCCATGTCCACCGACTCCATCTCCAACGACGCGAAGGAAGCAGAGCTTCTCCGCAGGAGCTTCGAACAGGTGCAATCCGATTTCGACCGGTTTTCAACGGACTTCTACGACGCGCTTTTTCGGCGCGCGCCGGAGCTGCGCAGCCTGTTCCGGGACGATCTCGCCGGACAGGGCATGAAGTTCATGACGACCCTGCGCGAGGTCATCCTGAACACCCTGGACGGCGCGGCCGACACCGACAGGCTGGCAGAGCTCGGCGGCCACCACGCCAAGCTCGGCGTGACCGCCGAAAGCTTCGCCCCCATGGAGGAGGCGCTGATCGACACGCTCAAGGACACGCTCGGCGACAGGTTCACGGCCGCGCACGAGGCGGCCTGGCGCAAGGCCTATGCCGACATCGCCGCCACGATGATCCGCACCGGTGGGATCGCCTGAGCCGGCCGGGGACCGACGCAGCGGCCATCGCGGCACCGGGGACCGCCAGGATGCGCCCCGGCGCGCAGCACCGATCAACGCGGCGGGGTTCGTTATCCGGTCACCCCGGCCTAACCCGCCAGATCACACAGAGCGGCTGCCGGATGCCGCGGGACCCGCCGACCGCGTGCGCCGGAATGCCGATGGGGAGAGTGAGAAGCTGCGCTTGAAGGCACGGCGGAACACGCGGTCGTCGGCATAGCCCAGGAGCAGCGCGATCGTCTCCACCGTATTGTCGGTGCGCACGAGCAGATCGCGCGCCAGGGTTAGCCGGTTCTCCTCGATCAGCAGCCGCAGCGTCGTGCCATGCCGGGCCGCCATGCGCTGCGCCTGCCGGTAGCTCAGACCAGCTGTCCGCGCGACTTCATCGGGCGTGAAGGCGCCCTGGTTCGCGGCCTCGATCACAGCCGTCTTCAGCCTTTCCAGCGGGTCTGCGCGTCCGGTCTCGGAGAGGCGGGTGAGCGTTTGTCCCAGATGCTGCTTCACATACACGAACAGCTCCGCGCTGGCATGCTGCACGGGACCGTCGAGCGCGCTGGTCGGCAGAACCAGCGCCGTGCGCGGCGCGCCGAACACCGGCTCGGTGTCGAAGACGTCGCGATATCCTGACACCGCCCCCGTGGGGGCATGGGCCAGCTCGACACGCACGGGGCGGATCGGGTCCGCCGCGATGTGCGAAATGAGGCGCCAGGCGAGCGCGAGCCCCGTCTCCGACATTCGCCCGCCGTCCAGACGATCCAGCGGATGCGACACCACGGCCGCGGTCTCGTCGCCCGATGTGACGATGGAGGAATCGACCTGATCGGACAGGATCCTTTGGTGGTTCACCAGCAGGTCGATGGCCTCTCCGAGGGTCGATGCGAACTGCACCCCGTGCGCGATGTCGGCGAAGAAGGAAAACGGGGTCGCCTTCGCCATTTCCATCGTCAGCGGCCGGTCCGACGGCACCGAATTGGCGATCAAGACCCAGATGGTGGGCATAACCTCTTCCGGAGGACGAAAATCCGGATCGGCGAGGTCCTGACCGCTCACGCCCGTGGCCTCGGAAATCCGGTCCAGACCGATCCCGCGGCTCAGGGCGAAGGCGACCACGCTCGTCGCGAGGCTGACATGGGCACCAGGTCGCAGGGATTTGTCGCGGGATGTCCGGTTTTCGGCCATGGGAGTCCTTATTCCTGGCGCAACTCTCGGATCAGACTAGCGAAACCTGTGCCGGAGATAAGCAAATTGCGCAATATCACCCGAATCCGCCCGCCGGCACTGCAACGTCATTTCCGTGCAGGCGCGCTGGCAGCCACCGTCCTTCTCGCCGGATGTCTGCCGGAAGCGGAGGAAAGCCCCGACCCCGCGCCCGTGCGCGGCCTCGTCACCGTCACCGTCGGCGCGGTCGATGACAGCATCCTGCGGCGCTATCCGGGCGTGCTGGAGCCGGGCGAGCTCAACACGCTGTCCTTCGAGGTCGGGGGACGTCTGGGGCGGATCGACCTCTCCGTCGGCGAACGGGTGGAGGCGGGCCGGCTCCTGGCGGAGCTCGACAGCGCGCAGTTCGTCGTGGCGATCGAGAACCGCACGGCCAGCGTTCAGGAGGTCGAGGCCCGGCTGGTGCAGTTGCGCGACGATCTCGACCGATCCGAGCAGTTGCTCGCGCGCGGGGTCGCCACCCGCGTCCAGCGCGACGAGGACGCCACCGAGGTCCGCGAGAGCGAGGCCCAGCTCGTCCAGGCGCAAAAGGACCTCGCCGCCGCCGAGGAGGATCTGGCCGACACGCGGCTCTTCGCCCCCTTCGATGGCATCATCAACAGTGTCGATGTCGACAGTTTCGCCACCGTCTCTGCGGGCACGACGATCGCGACGGTCTATGAGCAGAGCTCCTACGAGGTGTCGTTTTCGGTCAATTTCGAAACCGTCGCGCAGCTGGTCGTCGGCACGCCCGCCCTGATCCGGCTGGCCGACGATCCCTCGGTCGCGCTCGCCGCGGTCGTGAGCGAACTGGGCGAGCGGGCCGATACCGTGTCCTCCTTCCCCGTGGTGGTGCAGCTGACGGAGGATCACCCGCTGATCCGCGCCGGCATGGCCGTCGAGGTCTCGCTGGAGTTCGAGATCGAGGCCGCCGAGGGGTTCCTGATCCCGATCTCCGCCGCGATCCCGGATGTCGAGATCCCCGAGGTCTCGGGCCCGGTCAGCGTCACCCCGCTCGAGGTCTACGTGTTCGATCCGGGCAGCAGTACCGTGCGACGGCGCGAGGTGCTGATGGGCGGCATTCGCGAGAATCGGTTCCTCGTCATCGAGGGGCTCGCCGCCGGGGAACGGGTGGCCAGCGCGGGCGTGTCCTTCCTGCGTGACGGGATGGCCGTCAATCTGATCGAGAGCGAGGGCTAGCGCGTGGAGTTTCTCACCCGCTTCGGTCTGGAGAAATCCCGCTTCACCTGGCTGGTGATGGCGCTCATTCTTCTGATGGGCGTGACCTCCTACCTGGGCATCCCCAAGCGCGAGGATCCCGCGATCACCATCCGCACCGCCGCGGTGTCGGTCGAGTTTCCGGGCATGTCGCCCGAGCGGATCGAAAACCTGATCGCCACCCCCATCGAACGCAAGATGCGCGAGATCGGCGAGGTCGAGGATATCGAGACGATCATCTCGACCGGTCAGGTGCTCTTCTACGCCACGCTCTACGACACGATCTATGGCGCGGATATCGAAAACGCCTGGGAGGACCTGCGCAACAAGATGGACGATGTCGTCCAGCAGCTCCCCGACGGCACACAGGGTCCCTTCGTCAATACCGACTATGGCGATGTCGCCATCGCCACCATCGCGGTGACCGGGGACGGGTTCGACCTGGCCTATGTCGAGGATGTCGCCGAGGACCTGCAACGCGAACTCTACACCGTCGCCGGGGTCACGCAGGTGGAGCTCTTCGGACAGCAGGACGAACGGATCTGGCTCGATCTCGATATCCGCAAGCTGGCCTCCGTGGGCGTGCAGATCACCCAGCTCCTTGAGGATCTGCAGGCCCAGAACGTGATCCTGCCGGCCGGAGAGATCGATGCCGACGGCATCGCGACCGTGCTGGAGGCCAATGGCGATCTGGGCAGCGTCGAGGAAATCCGCAATGTCCTGACCAAGGTCGACGGACTCGCGGGCTATGTCCGGCTGGAGGATCTCGTCGAGGTGCGCAGGGGCTTCGTCGATCCCCGCGAGGAGCCGGTCTTCTTCAACGGCCGCCCGGCGATCGTCCTGGCGGTCGAGATGTCCGACGGCGCCGATATCCAGGATCTGGGCGCACGGCTGGAGGCCAGGATCGCCGAAGAGGAGGCCACCCACCCGATCGGGATCGCCTTCAACATCTCGACCTTCCAGGAAACCGTCGTGACGGACTCCGTGAATGGCGCGCTTTCGAACCTGGGCCAGACCTTCGCCATCGTCTTTCTGGTCATGCTGCTCTTTCTCGGCCTGCGCCCGGCGGTCGTGATCGTCTGCATCGTGCCCTTCACCGTGTGCTTCGCGCTCAGCCTCATGGGCCCCCTGGGCGTCGATATCGAGCAGGTCTCGATCTCGGCGGTCATCGTCTCCCTGGGCCTGCTGGTCGATAACGGTCTCGTCGTGGTCGAGGATATCGACGGACGCACCGATGCCGGCGTCCCGCCCGTCGAGGCCGCGCTGGAGGCCGGCCGCCAATATGCCATCCCGCTGGCGGTGGCCTCGATCACCACCATCTCGGCCTTCATCCCGATGCTGCTGGTGGACGGCTCGGAGGGCGAGTTCAGCTATTCCATGGGCGCGGTCGTCGCCGCGATGCTGGCGGGCTCCTGGATCACCGCGCTCTACATCCTGCCCTTCCTGTCGGCCCGGCTCTTGACATCGAACCCCAAGGACGCGCCCTCGGACGCGATCAGGACCACGGGTGTCATGGGGGTCTATGGCAGTGTGATCCGGCGCCTCCTGCCCTTCGGCATTCCGATCACCCTTGCCGTCTATGGCCTCGTCGCCTTCAGCGCGTCGCAGATGGGACAGGTGCGGGCAGAGTTCTTCCCGCTCAGCGAACGCGCGGACTTCCTGGTCTATATGGACATGCCCAAGGGGACGGCGATTTCCCGGACCGAGCATATGGCCCAGCGCGCCATGGCATGGCTGACCGACGAGACGGTCAATCCCGGCGTCGTCAATGTCACCGCCTATGTCGGCAGCGGGGGCCCGCGCTTCAATCTCGGCCTCGATCCGGCCGATCCCGACCCCGCGAGCGCCTTTCTCCAGGTCAACACCACCGACCTCGCCGCCGCCATCGAGACCGCCAACCGGGCCCGGCGCACCTTCATCGAAGCGTTTCCCGAGGCGCGGTTCCGCGTGACCCGGCTCGCGCAGGGCGGCACCGAGTCCGGCATCGTCGAGGTCGAGATCGCCGGCCCCGATGCCGAACGCCTGATGGCCGCCGCCGAGCAGGTCGAGACGCGTTTCGCCGAACTGCCCGCCCTGGTGATGAACGAAAGCGACTGGGGCAACAAGGTCGTCAAGATCGTGCTCGACGTGGCCCAGGACCGGGCGCGCGAATTCGGCGTGACGTCCGAGGAAATCTCCCAGGTGATGGACACCTATTTCTCGGGCACGGCCTATTCGACCTTCCGCGAGGGCGATGAACAGATCCCCATCACGCTCCGCGCGGTCGAGACCAGCCGGAACAGTCTGGAGGATCTCGGCAATCTCAGCGTCGCCGCCAACGGGCAGCTCATCTCGATCGATCAGGTCGCGAATTTCCAGCCGCAGCTCGAATATTCCGAACTGCGCCGCGAGAACCAGGTGCGCCAGGTGGTGGTCTCGGGCAAAAGCGCGGCGCTCTCTGCTGATGAAACCCTCGCGGCCGTCCAGCCGGTGCTCGATGATCTGGATCTTGGTCCCGACTATACCATCACCATCGCCGGGGAGCTGGCCGACACGGTCGAGGTCCAGGGCAAGCTCGCCGGCAACCTGCCCTACGCGCTGGGCGTGATGCTCGCCGCGCTGATGTTCCAGTTCAACTCGGTGCGCCGGACGCTGGCGACCCTGATGACCATTCCGCTGATCGTCATCGGCGCGCCCGTCGCGCTGTTGCTGGCCGGGCAGCCCTTTTCCTTCTTTGCGCTGCTGGGGCTCATGGCGCTCATGGGCATCATCATCAACAACGCGATCGTCCTGATCAATCAGATCGATATCGACCGGGAACGGATGGACCTCGCCGATGCGATCGTCCATGCGAGCCAGCAGCGCTTCCGCCCGATCCTGCTGACATCGCTGACGACGATCTGCGGTCTGCTGCCGATGGCCATCTCCGGCGGCGCGCTCTTCGAACCCATGGCCACGATCATGATCGGCGGACTCGCGGTCGCGTCGCCGCTGTCGCTGATCTTCGTGCCGAGCCTCGTCTACATGCTCCTGAAATCGCGCGGCGCCACGGACCGCGCCGTCGCCGCATGATCCGCGCCCTCCTCGCCCTGGCACTCCTCCTTCTCGCCGCCTGTGCGCCTCGCGGCGTGATCGAAGGCGCCGCGCCGTCGCCCTCGGCCACCATCCGCGATGTCTATGTCGCACGGTTCCGGCAGGAAACGGGACAGGTCCGGAATTTCGGGGCCCGGCGACCCGGCATGCTGAGTTTCGGACGCGTGTCGGTCTCGATCCCACCCACCCACCAGACAGGGCGGATCGAATGGCCGCGCGGAACGCCGAATGCGCAAACCGATTTCGTGACGATCGGCGGAGAGACCTATCCAGACATGGCAAGCTTTGCCAGCGCTGTCGCGGCCTCGGACCGGTCGGGACAGAACGAAACGGTCATCCATGTCCATGGCTACAACACCACCCATGGCGAGGCCGTCTACGGCACCGCGCAGGTCGCCCACGACATGGATGTGCCGGTCCCGATGGTCGTTTTCTCCTGGCCGTCGGCCGCCCAGGTCAAAGGCTATGTCTATGACCGCGACAGCGCCCTGATCTCCCGCGACATGCTCGAAGAGCTCATTGTGGCATTCGCCAGCGATCCCGACCGCAAGCTTTTTCTCACGGCGCATTCGATGGGCGGGTATCTCCTGATGGAGACCCTCCGGCAGATCGCGCTTTCCGGCCGGGTCGATCTGAACCGCCGCATCAACGGCGTGGCGCTCCTCGCGCCGGATATCGATACGGAGCTCTTTCGCGAGCAGGTGGAACGGATCGGCGATCTGCCCGAACCTTTCCTCGTCGTCGTGGCCGAACAGGATCGCGCCTTGCGGTTCTCCAGCGGTCTGACGGGCCGCGGTGTCCGCCTGGGATCTCTGACCAACCCCGAAGAGCTCTCCGGACTCGGGGTCACGCTGGTCGATGTCAGCGCGCTCTCGGACGGGCGGCGCTTCGACCACAACATCGCCAGCACCTCCCCCGCTGCCATCGCGATCTTCCGCAAGCTGAACGAGATCACGCCGCCCGGTGACCTGCATGTCGTGGAGAGTATCGTCAGCGCCGATCAGGCCGAGGGCCTGCTCTCGCGCGTCGGCGCGGGCCAGTGACGGTCGGCACGCCGCACGCCCCCGTTTCGGGCCTCGCGGGACATGCCGCGGCGGCGCCGCGAAAGCGGGATCAAATCAGGAACGAAACTGTACGAAATGTCAGTTTGGACGTTTCGTACAAAGCTTGACGCTCACCGCATCCGCTGCAGAAGGGCGACATTGGCGTAGCCGTCGGGCACGAGGCCCGCGGCCTTCTGCCAGCGCTTGATCGCCGCGATCGTATCCGGCCCGACCTTGCCGTCGATCCCGTTAGTCGAGAATCCGGCCGCCGTAAGCCTTTGCTGCAACTCGCGTTTTTCCGATGTGCGCAGCGCGCGATCCTGCCGGGGCCAGCCCGCCTGAATGCTCGGGCGCCCGGCAATCCGATCGCTCAGGTGGCCCACCGCCAGCACATAGGCCGTGGAGCTGTTATAGGCCTTTATCGCATTGAAATTATTGAAGATCATAAAGGCCGGACCCCGCGCACCCGCCGGCAGCAGGATGGCGCCGCGGCCATAGTTGGGCACCTCCCGCCCGTCTATGCCGCGCACCCCCATCCGGTTCCAGGCGCGCATCGTCTTGACCGTATCCGGGCCCGACTGTGCATAGTTGAACCCCTGGGGCAGACGCACTTCGACAGCCCAGGGCTGACCTTTTTTCCATTTGAAATCATTGAGGTATGACGCCGTGCTGGCCAGCGCATCGGTCGGGTCGTCCGACCAGATATCGCGCCGCCCATCGCCGGTGAAGTCCACCGCATGGTCGAGATAGCTCGTCGGCATGAACTGTGTGTGGCCCATCGCGCCGGCCCAGGAGCCGCGCATGCCCCGCGGGCTCACATCACCGGCCTGCAGGATCTGAAGCGCCGCAACCAGTTGATCTTCAAAGAATTCTCCGCGCCGCCCATCATAGGCCAGCGTCGCCAAGGCCTCCACGATCGGGGTGCTGCCGCGATAGCCGCCATAGGAGCTCTCCAGCCCCCAGATCGCCACGACGACCTCTTTCTCGACGCCGTAGCGCCTCTCTATCTGGTCGAGCACCGGCCCGTAGCGCTGGACGAGCGCGCGGCCTGTATTGATCCTGTTCGCCGAGACTGCCCCGTCGAGATATTCCCAGACCTGCTTGGAAAATTCCGACTGGTTGCGGTCCTTTGAAATGACGCTGGAATTGTACTGCACGCCTGCGAACGCCGCGTTAAAGGTCTGCGATCTGATCCCGGCGGCGCTGGCGCGCGGCCAGAACCCTTCGATCCAGCGCTGGAAGCCCAGATTGGAGGCCGCGATAGGCACCAGATCCGACGCCTGCGGCCTCACGAGAGGGCGCGGCGACAGCGTCGCGGCGCGCATGACGGCTTCGGTGGCCTGGGTTGGGACAGGCACGGTTTGAACGGCCAGAATGGCGGCGAGTGCGGTGAAAACGCGACGCATATGAATACCCTGCTCGGTATGGCGGTTGACCTTGTTTTGCCGAGCAGACTACCTCAAGTTGCGCGCTACGCCTAGGGGGCTGCGTGTCACTTTCGCCGTGTGCGGACGACCTTGCGCCGGGCTGCGGGTTTGGGTTTGCCGCGGTGTTTCGGTCTGCGTCCGCCGCGCCCGCGCCGCGCCGCGCCGCTGGGGCCTCGGGCGAGGGCCGCGCCATCGACCTCCAGCAGCTCCAGTGCGATCCCCCCGGTGACCGGTACGGCCTCGGACAGGCGCACCAGCGCGTGCTGTCCTAGCCCGAGGGTGAGCCCCGTGTCCGAGCCCATGAGCGTCTGGGCCTGGGCGTCGAAGTGAAAGAACTCGCGCCCCAGCGAGCGGACCGGCACAAGCCCGTCGGCGCCCGTCTCATCAAGCCGGACGAAGAGCCCGAACCGCGTCACCCCGGTGATCCGGCCGGTCATCTCGCTGCCGACACGCTCAGAGAGGTAGGCCGCGAGATAGCGATCAATGGTGTCGCGCTCGGCCTGCATGGAGCGGCGTTCGGTGTCGGAGATATGCTTGCCCGTCTCCTCCAGCCGCTCGACCTCAGCCTCGGTCTGTCCGTCCGATTTGCCGCCCAGCCCGTCGCCCCAGCCATGGGCCGCGATCAGGCCACGATGGATCACAAGGTCCGCATAGCGCCGGATGGGCGATGTGAAGTGGGCGTATTTGCGCAAGGCCAGCCCGAAATGGCCGATGCTGTCGGTGCCGTAATAGGCCTGTGTCATCGAGCGCAGCGTGGCCATGTTGATGACCTCGGCATCGTCATGGTCGGCCGCCTGTGCGAGCAGACGGTTGAGATGGCGCGTCTGGAGCACCTGCCCCTTGGCGAGCGTCAGCCCGGCCGCCTGCGCCGTCTCGCGGAGCGCGTCGAGCTTTTCCGGCGCAGGCTCCTCGTGGATACGGTAGAGCAGCGGCAGGCGTGCAGCGCTGAGCGTCTCGGCGGCGCAGACATTGGCCAGCACCATGAACTCCTCGATCAGCCGGTGCGCATCGAGGCGATCGCGGAAGGCGACCGAGGTCACATGCCCATCCTCGGACAGCCCGATGCGCCGCTCGGGCAGGTCGAGCTCCAGCGGCTGGCGTTTCTCGCGGGCCGTCCGCGCCGCACCATAGGCGGCGTAGAGCGGGGCGATCACCGTATCCAAGAGAGCCGCGGCGCGCTCGGTCGGCTCCCCGTTCATGGCCGCCTGCACCTCTTGATAGGTCAGGGAGGCGGCGGAGCGCATCATGGCGCGCATGAACCGGTGGTCGAGCTTGTCGCCCTCTGCGGTCAGGCGCATGCGCAGCGCGATGCAGGGACGCGGCACGCCCTCGTGCAGCGAACAAAGGTCCGCCGAGAGCCGGTCGGGCAGCATCGGCACCACCCGGTCGGGGAAATAGGTGGAGTTGCCGCGCTTGCGCGCCTCTCGGTCGAGCTGTGAGCCCGGCGGCACATAGTGGGCGACATCGGCGATGGCGACCCAGACGACATGGCCGCCGGGATTGTCCGCCGCATCGTCGGGATGGGCATAGACCGCGTCGTCATGGTCCCGCGCATCGGCCGGATCGATCGTGACGAGCGGCAGCTCGCGCAGATCCTCCCGCGACCCAAGGGGCGCGGGCTTGCGGCGGTCGGCTTCGGCGATGACCTCGTCGGGAAAGGTATCGGGAATGCCATGTTCATGGATCGCAATCAGCGACACGGCCTTGGGCGCCGCGGCATCCCCCAGCCGGGCCAGTACCCGCGCCGATGGCAGGCCGAGCCGCGCGCGCGGACCCGCGTTTTCGGCCTCGACCAGCTCGCCGTCCCTGGCGCCGCCCGTCGCACCGGGGGGCACGCGCCAGTCGCGGTCGTTCTTCTTGTCGATGGGCTGGATCCGGCCACCCTCTGCCGATTTGCAGAAGATGCCGAGGATGCGCCGCTGGGTCGTGCCGATCCGGCGCATGAGGCGCGCCTCGTAGGCGTGGCCCTCGGCGCCGACATGGGTCAGCCGCCCAAGGATGCGGTCGCCGGCGCCGAGCGCGGGGTCCGCCGTTCGCGGCAGTAACAGCACCGCCGGGGCGGGCCCTTCCCCGTGCCACTCCAGCGGTTTGGCAAAGAGATCGCCCTCGGGCGTGGGCGGCAGGATCTCCAGAACGCTGACCGGCGGCAGCTTGTCGGGGTCGCGGTAGGTGCGGCGCTTGCGCTCCAGATGCCCTTCGGCCTCGAGCGTCTTCAAGAGCTGCTTGAGGTCGATCCGCGCGGCGCCCTTGATGCCAAAGGCCTTGGCGATGTCGCGCTTGGAGCTCTGTCCCGGATTGTCGGCAATCCAAGCCAGCACCTCTTGTTTTGTCGGGATCCCGGTCATGGCCGCTGCCTATCACGGGCGCGCGGGGGCGTCATGGGCATTCCGACGGATCCCGCGCGCTCAGGCGCGATGGTAGGGGCTGCCCGCGAGGATCGTGGCGGCGCGGTAAAGCTGCTCGGCAAGCATCACACGGGCCAGCATGTGGGGCCACACCATGGGTCCGAAGGAGAGCCGCTCGCGGCAGCCATCGCGTAAGGCTGGGTCCAAGCCGTCCGCACCACCGATGAAGATCGCCAGATCCCGCTCACCAGCATCGCGCCAGTGGGCCAGAAGGGCGGCGAAATCGGGCGAGCTGAGCGTGCGGCCCCGTTCGTCGAGGGCGAGGCGCACGGCGCCATCGGGGGCCTGGCGCAGGAGCGCCTCGGCCTCCACCGGCGGGGTTGCGGGTTTCGGCTCCACCTCGCGCGGCTTGGCGACGCTCAGCCCCAAGCCGCGTCCTGTCCGGTCAAACCGGGTCAGGTAGTCGTCCAGCAGCGTGGCTTCGGGGCCCTTGCGCAGGCGCCCTACCGCGCAGATCGTGACACGCACCGGGCGGTCAGGCGGTCTGCGTACCCGTCGGCATCCACATCTTTTCGAGCTGATAGAACTCGCGCACCTCGGGCCGGAAAAGATGGACGATCACGTCGCCAGCGTCGATCAGCACCCAATCGCCGGCATCCTTGCCCTCGATCTTGCAGGAGATGGCGAGATCGCGCTTGAGCGTCTCGGTCAACTTTTCTGCAAGGGCCACGACCTGCCGGGTCGACCGCCCGGAGGCGATCACGAGGTGATCGGCCATTTCAGACCGTCCGCGGAGGTCAATCGACACCACGTCTTCGGCCTTGTTCTGATTGAGGGAGTGTAGGATCTGCGCGAGAAGGCTGTCGCCTTCGGGGGCAGAAGTGGCTCCGGCCATCGGAGCTGCGGGTGCGGCCTGCTCAAGGGCCGCGTCTGCGGAAGCAGTCAGGATAGCGTCCTCCTTGTGCGCCGGGGGCTCATCCCCCGACTACTATGTTGAAGGTAGCACTTCCCACGTAACCGCTCAATGACGGTGCATGAAGCAGTTGTTCAATGTCCGCGCTACGTTGCGTCCGTTACGCAATCGGGCCACTCAGAGACATCACCCTGATCCGCAATCCGGGAGAGCGGCGCCTCGCGCAGAAGCGGGCGGAAGGGCGCGCCTTGGGCGAATCGGATATCGGCAGAGGCGCGGGCGGACCGCGCCGGTCCTGCCCCGAATCGGCAGGGCGCTACCCCAAGCGAAAGCGTGCCTTGCACGGCCTCCGGCGCCTCTGCCTGCCATGCCGCGATGCGCGCCTGCTCTGCCCGAAAGGCGGCGCGGTCATCTGGCGCGATCTCGAACACCTCGCCCAGTTCAGCGTCGCTCCTTTGCGCCAGCCTGATGGTCAGCCCGGTTTCTTCGCCGGTATCGTCACGTTCCGCGCCGAGAAAGAGCGTCGCGCCAGCGGGTGTCAGCCCCACACCCTCGGGCAGCTGAAGCGCGAGCGCGATATCGGCAGGGTCGGCCGTCACAGGTGAAAACCCGTCCAGCTGGGCGACGGTGGAGGGCACGAGCGAGGTGCATCCGGCCAGGAGGCCGAGACTGAGCAGAAGGAGGCGCATTGTAGTTATCCTATATTGATTATTTTTTATTGTTTTACATTAAAATTTGGTCGTGTAAATTGATTCTCGACCTTTAGATGGAGAGCTTCATGCCGCTTACCGAACGCACCGCCCGGCTGGCCGGGATCCTTGGATATGTGACAGCGGCTGCGATGGGGCTGCTGACTGTTCTTTCGGCCTGGATCGCCTGGCAGCCGGAGATCGTCTATCAGGTTCTGCTGGGTAGCAGCGCAGCACACAGCCTCGGCTGGCCGGCGCAGGCGGGTCTCCTCGTCCTTGGCGGCGTGACCTTTGTCATGGCGCAGTACACGCTGTGGCAGATGTGGCGGCTGTTCCGGCGCTATGCGCGGCACGAAGCCTTCACGGCGGCCTGTGCGGTGGCGATCCGGCGGGTCGGCCTGGGGCTCATCGCACTTGGGTGCCTGTCGCTGATCAGCGATCCCGCGCTCACGGTGCTGGCCTCGATCGGTCAGGAACAGGGCTCGATGGTGGTCAGCTTCAGCAGCAACGATGTCGGCCTTCTGCTTTGCGGCGGACTGCTCTGGGTGATCGGCCAGGTCATGGCCGAGGCCGCCCGGCAGGCAGATGATCTGCGCGCGATCATCTGATGCAGATCGTCGTGCGGCTCGATGTGATGCTGGCGGAACGCAAGATGCGATCGCGCGAACTGGCCGCGATCATCGGCATCACCGAGCAGAACCTGAGCCTTCTGAAATCCGGCAAGGTCAAGGGGATACGGTTCGAGACACTGGCCAAGATCTGCGCGGCGCTTGACTGTCAGCCCGGTGACCTGCTGCAGGCGGCGCCGGACTGACCGTCCCCGCGGGCGAGGGCGCTACTGAACCCGGAAAGCCACTTCGTTGCGCCGCCGCATCGGAAGCGTGAACGGGTCGTCGTAGAAATAGTAGCGCGGTCCGTCGGTGATCTGGAGGCCCTGCGCATCGACCCAGCTGCGCAGCTCGCTTGCTTTCTCGGCCAGTTTCCTGTCGTTCCACCAGCCGGAAAACTGCATCACGGCCTGTGTTTCGGCATCGGTCACGCGGAAACGGATGCGGTCGTCATTGGGCGCGGGCAGCGTATCGAGGTCATAGCCGTCGGGCATCATGAACTGGACTTGCCACACGCCGTCCGCGGGGGCCTGGGTGACGGGCGCGGTCATGGCGATCTTGGTCTCCTCGGCATTCTTGCCGAAGATGAAGCCGGCCAGGGTGCGGAATCCGCGCCGGATCGCTGCACCGCGGTCGCCTTCGACATGGACCTCGGCCACCAGATGCGGCTCGTAGCGGCGCAGCTCGAAAGGGCCGTCTGCGGCGGTGGTGGTGAAATCCGGTGTCTCATAGCCTTTATACATGGTGGAGCCCGCGGAAACGGAGACGGAGATGGCGGCGATCACAAGGATACCCGCAAGGGCGAAATGGAGGATCTTGATCAGTGCGTGCATGGTCCGTCCCGGTTGATAGGGAGGGTTACGTTGCGCCCGGCGGGCTGGATCACTCTGTTTGCACCGGCTTGTCTCTTGATTGAAACGCGCGGGCAGGGTAGGCGACCCCATGCAGTGTGTTTTCAACATCGATGACCGGTCGCGCCTTCCCTGGCGGTTCCACGGCCAGACGCGGACGGCGACGGCCCGACTTTGATCCTGCGCGCGGTGCTGCTGCCGCATGACAACGGATCACATCAGACTGCAGGAACGGACATGACAATGGCCAAAACGCTCTACGACAAAATCTGGGATGCCCATCTCGCCCATGCGGAAGAGGATGGAACGGGCCTGCTCTATATCGACCGTCACCTCGTCCATGAAGTGACAAGCCCCCAGGCCTTCGAGGGTCTGCGGATGGCCGGCCGGAAGGTGCGCGCACCGCACAAGACCATCGCGGTGCCGGATCACAACGTGCCGACGACAGCGGGCCGCCACGACCCCGAACAGATGCCCGAGGACAGCCGTGTTCAGGTCGCCGCACTGGACCAGAACGCGCGCGAATTCGGCATCCACTACTATCCTGTCCACGACGTGCGCCAGGGCATCGTGCATATCGTCGGACCGGAACAGGGCTGGACCCTGCCGGGAATGACGATCGTCTGCGGCGACAGCCATACGGCGACCCACGGCGCCTTTGGCGCGCTGGCCCATGGGATAGGGACCTCGGAGGTGGAGCATGTGCTGGCTACCCAGACGCTGATCCAGAAGAAATCCAAGAACATGAAGGTCGAGATCACCGGCCAGCTGCGCCCGGGCGTCACGGCCAAGGACATCACGCTCTCGATCATCGGCGAGACCGGGACCGCCGGCGGCACCGGATACGTGATCGAGTATTGCGGCGAGGCGATCCGGTCGCTCAGCATGGAAGGCCGGATGACGGTCTGCAACATGGCCATCGAGGGCGGCGCGCGGGCCGGGCTCATCGCGCCGGACCAGACGACCTTCGAGTATGTCAAGGGCCGCCCCCACGCGCCGACGGGCGAGATGTGGGACAAGGCCATGGACTGGTGGCAGACGCTCTATTCAGACGATGATGCGGATTGGGACAAGATCATCACCATCCATGGCGAGGATATCGCGCCGGTGGTGACCTGGGGCACGTCGCCCGAGGATGTCCTGCCGATCACCGACACCGTTCCCGCCCCGGAGGATTTCGAAGGCGGCAAGGTCGAGGCTGCGCGCCGGTCGCTCGACTATATGGGCCTGACGCCGGGCACCAAGCTGAACGAGATCGAGATCGACACGGTCTTTATCGGGTCCTGCACCAACGGGCGGATCGAGGATCTGCGCGCCGCCGCCGAGATCCTGCGCGGCAAGAAGATCAAGGACGGGCTGCGCGCCATGGTCGTGCCGGGCTCCGGTCTGGTCCGGGCCCAGGCCGAAGAAGAAGGCCTGGCCGATGTGTTCAAGGAGGCCGGGTTCGAATGGCGGCTCGCGGGCTGTTCGATGTGCCTGGCGATGAACCCCGATCAGCTTGCCCCCGGCGAGCGCTGTGCGGCGACGTCGAACCGCAATTTCGAAGGCCGGCAGGGCCGCGGCGGACGCACCCATCTGCTCAGCCCCGCGATGGCCGCGGCGGCGGCCGTCACCGGCCGGCTGACCGCTGTGCGCGAATTGATTTAACCGTCCGCGGGAAAGGACCTGGAGATGAAAAACTGGTTCACATGGCTGCTGCTCGGCCTTTTGTCGATCGCCTTCGGCATATTCGTGCTCGCGCACCCGTTTGCGGCCTCCATCGCGGTGACGACGCTGGCCGGGATCCTGTTTCTGGTCTCGGGCGTGTTCCAGACCGTGATCGGTTTTCAGCAAGAGGGCGCAGGTCCGAAGCTGCTCGGCATCGCCCTTGGCCTGTTGATGATCTTTCTCGGCGTGTCGCTGACCTTCAATCCGCTCCAGGGTGTGCTGTCGCTGGCGCTGCTGGTGACGATCATCTTCGCGGTGGGCGGTTGCCTGCGGCTTTTCCTGGCGTTTCGGATGCGCGACAGCGAGTATTTCTGGCCAATGCTGCTGTCGGGCGCGCTGTCGGTGCTTCTGGCGGGCTTCATCGCCGCGAACTTCTTCGAGGTCGCGCCGCAGCTTCTGGGTATCCTTCTGGGGATCGAGCTTCTGTTCAACGGCGCGGGCCTGATCGTGCTGGCCTTCGTGATCCGCAAGGCCAGCTCGGCCTAGGCCGTACGGCGTTGCCGGGAAGAGGATCAGGCGCGGCTAATGAAGGCTGTGAAAGGTTGGACGTCATCACCATGGAACACGAAGTTTCCGAGTGCCGTGACAATGCCGGTCTCCTTGTCCTTCAGGCAGGAGAACAGATGGTAATCGATATGTCCGATATGGGCCATTTCATCCATGTGCTCCATGGCGACCTTCATGACGCGGACCGGCGAATGGGTCATCAGGTCATCGGCCGCCTCGAAGCTGTAGGTGCCGTGGGCATCGCGCCGCCCATGCATCACGGTGAAGTTGTAGCTTGCCATCTGGGTCCCTTTCCCTTGCTGCGCGATCATCGCGTCACGACACCCTAGAGCGGCTGTTTGTCAGTCATTTGACAGGCTGTTGAAATCATACAAGCGGGCCGGTCCCGCCACCCCAATGCGGGAGACATGAGATGGAAAAGTTCACCATACTGACGGGCGTCGCCGCCCCGCTGCCGCTGATCAATGTCGATACCGACATGATCATTCCCAAGCAGTTCCTGAAAACGATCAAGCGCTCAGGACTGGGCGCGAACCTCTTCGACGAGATGCGTTTTGACCAGGACGGCAACGAGATCGAGGATTTCGTGCTCAACCGCCCGGCCTATCGCAATGCGCAGATCCTGATCGCAGGCGACAATTTCGGCTGCGGCTCTTCGCGCGAACACGCGCCCTGGGCCTTGCTGGATTTCGGAATCCGCTGCGTGGTCTCCACCAGCTTTGCCGACATCTTCTACAACAACTGCTTCAAGAACGGCATCCTGCCAATTGCCACCCACAATGACCACGTGTCCGAACTGATGGCCCACGCCGAAAAGGGTGCGAACGCGACCATGACGGTCGACTTGCACGAACAGCAGATCACCGCGCCTGATGGCGAGACCTTTGCCTTCGACGTGGATCCGTTCAAGCGCCACTGTCTGCTCAACGGGCTCGACGAGATCGGCCTGACCATGGAGAAGCAACACCATATCGACCGGCACGAGGACCATTTCGCAGAGCATTTCCCCTGGCACTGACCCGCGGAAAGGCTTCGTTAACCGAAACCACGAGACCCTGCGGCGATGCTGCGGGGTCTTTTCATTTTACTGTGCTGCTGCTGGGCGGGGACGGCTGCTGCGGACGTGCTCCGCGTCGCGCTCTTCAATGCGGAGCTTCATCGCAAGGGACCTGGATTGCTGCTCCGCGATATCGCCACGGGCGAGGATGTGCAGGTCGCGGCCGTGGCCGATCTGTTGCTGCAAGCCGATGCCGATGCGCTGCTGCTCTTGCGTTTCGACTGGGACGCGGACAGTGCGGCGCTTGCGGCCTTCGCCGGCGTCCTTCAGGCCCGCGGTCTGACCTATCCCCATCGCGTCGCGCTGCGCCCCAACACCGGATTGGACAGCGGGCAGGACCTTGATGGCGACGGGCTCTTGCGGGGGCCACGGGATGCACAGGGTTATGGGCTTTTTTCCGGCCAGAACGGCATGGCGCTGCTGTCGCGCCTGCCCATCGATGAGACCAGCATTCAGAACCTAAGCGGGCTGCTCTGGTCCGACCTGCCCGGCGCACAGCTGCCCGTCACTTCGGACGGCACGCCCTTTCCTAGTGCCGCTGCGCAGGCGGCGCGGCGGCTCTCATCGGTGGGTCACTGGGACGTTCCACTGGTTCTGCCGGATGGTGGGCGGCTGCATCTCCTGGCTTTCCATGCCAGCCCCCCGGTGTTCGACGGGCCGGAGGATGCAAACGGGCTCCGCAATGCCGACGAGCTGCGGCTCTGGCAGCGCTATCTCGATGGCGCGCTGCCGATGGCGCCGCCAACAGCGCCCGTGGTGGTGATCGGCAGCGGCAATATCGACCCGATGCGCGGCGAGGGGCGGCGAGGCGCGATCCGCGATCTGCTCGATGACCCACGGCTTCGGGATACCTTGCCACTCGGGGACCCCAAGCAGAACCTTCCCGTCGCCGAGGCCACGGTCGACTGGCAAGGGATCACCGATCCGGCACATCTCAGGGTCGATTATGTACTGCCGGACGCGGCGTTGCGCGTCCTGGGGTCCGGCATTCTCTGGCCGCCCCCCGCAGCGCGGCCGGATCTGCTCCGCCATGGGCTGGTCTGGGTGGATCTGGCCCTGCCTTGACCCTCCCGGGGGTGCGCGATAGGCGCTGGCCAAGTTCAGAAACCGACATCGAGGAGCCCGCCCATGACCACGCCCACTTTGCTGATCCTGCCGGGCGACGGCATCGGCCCCGAGGTCATGGCGGAGGTGCGTCGCATCATCGACTGGTACGGCGAGAAGCGTGGCATGGCGTTCGATGTCAGCGAGGATCTGGTGGGCGGCGCGGCCTATGACGCCCATGGCACCCCGCTCCATGACGACACGATGGCGCGCGCGCAGGAGGCCGACGCGGTTCTGCTGGGTGCCGTCGGTGGCCCGAAATACGACGATCTGGATTTCTCGGTGAAGCCAGAGCGCGGCTTGCTGCGCCTCCGCAAGGAGATGGACCTCTATGCCAATCTGCGCCCCGCACAGTGCTTTGATGCGCTCGCCGATTTCTCCAGCCTGAAGCGAGAGGTCGTGGCCGGGCT
Organism: Pseudomonadota bacterium; assembly: GCA_039184415.1. GTDB lineage: Bacteria > Pseudomonadota > Alphaproteobacteria > Rhodobacterales > Rhodobacteraceae > JANSYP01. Next base: position 2,125 of record JBCDBB010000030.1, on the reverse strand, counting down.
CGACATCGTGATCGTGCGCGAGCTGACCTCCGGCATCTATTTCGGCGAGCCGCGCGGGATTGTCACCGAGGGCAACGAGCGCGTCGGGATCAACACGCAGCGCTACACGGAGTCCGAGATTGACCGTGTCGCGCGCTCGGCCTTCGAGCTTGCCCGGCGGCGCTCCAACAAGGTCTGCTCCATGGAGAAGGCCAATGTCATGGAGAGCGGCATCCTCTGGCGCGAGGTCGTTCAGGAGGTCCATGACAAGGACTATCCGGATGTGGAACTGAGCCACATGTATGCCGACGCGGGCGCCATGCAGCTCTGCCGGATGCCCAAGCAGTTCGACGTGATCGTGACCGACAATCTCTTTGGCGATCTGTTGTCGGACGCGGCCGCGATGCTGACCGGCAGCTTGGGCATGCTGCCGTCGGCGAGCCTCGGCGCGCCGATGGAGAATGGCCGGCCGAAAGCGCTCTATGAGCCCGTCCATGGATCGGCCCCCGACATCGCCGGTCAGGGGCTTGCCAACCCGATCGCCTGCATCCTGAGCTTCGCCATGGCGCTGCGCTATTCCTTTGATGCGGGTGCCGAAGCCGACCGGCTGGAGGCCGCTGTCGAGAAGGTGCTGGCAGATGGGCTACGTACCGCCGATCTGATCGGCGAGGATGGCAGCACCCCGGTCTCCACCTCCGAGATGGGCACGGCGATCCTCGCAGCACTCGACGAAAGCCTCTAACGGACTTTACCCGGGGCGCGCATCGCGCCAGTCTCTGTGCAACCGACACAGCGAGGACGCGATGCGCCTGCCGGCCAACCTGCCTTCGGGCCCCCTGTTCGCCCTGGCGGCCTTCGCGCTTTTCGCGACCCACGATGTGATCGTGAAACTGCTCGGCGCGACTTACGCCCCGACCCAAATCGTGTTTTTCAGCGTTCTCTTCGGGTTTCCACTGCTGAACGTAACACTTATCGGCAACGCAAGCCCCGGCACGCTTCGCCCGAAGTATCCCGGCTGGACCGCGCTCCGCACGCTGGCAGTGGTCTGTACCGGCGTCTGCACTTTCTATGCCTTTTCCAACCTCGCGCTGACCGAGGTCTATGCGCTGCTCTTCACCCAGCCGCTCCTGATCACGCTGCTCGCAATCCCGTTTCTGGGCGAACGGGTGGGCTGGCTGCGCCGCATCGCGGTTCTGGCAGGCCTCTGCGGCGTGCTGATCGTGTTGCGCCCCGGACCGACGGGCCTGTCGCTGGCCCATGGCGCGGCGCTTTTTGCAGCGTGCGGCGGTGCCTTTGCCTCGATCATCGTGCGCAAGATCGGCCGCGAGGAACGCAGCGCAGTGCTGCTGCTCTACCCGATGCTCGCAAACATCGTCGTCATGGGTGCGAGCCTGGCGCTGGTCTACAAACCGATGCCGATCCAGGATCTGGGCGCGGCGGCCCTGGTCGCCTGCTTCGGGTTCGCCGGCATGTCGCTGATGATCTACGCCTATCGCCACGGCTCGGCGGGCTCTGTCGCGCCGATGCAGTACTCCCAGATTCTCTGGGCGACGCTCTTCGGAGCGCTGCTCTTCGATGAGTTTCCCGACAGCGCGACCGTGCTCGGTGCCGCGGTCATCATCGCAAGCGGTATCTTCATCCTCTGGCGAGAGGGGGCGGAGGGCGTATCGGAAAACCAGCCGGTTCTGCGCACCCGGAGCCGAGCGGAAACCGGCACCTATCCGCGGATTTCTCCGGCAATGCGCCAACGCGCCTTCAAGGGCCAGAGCGCAGACGAATGACCCGCCCGCCTACCGGACGAGTGCTTGCAAATCACCCAAGCGCGGTCTAAGCGAAATCCGTTCGGTCGGAGTGTAGCTCAGCCTGGTAGAGCACTGTCTTCGGGAGGCAGGGGTCGTGAGTTCGAATCTCGCCACTCCGACCAATAAAATCAATGTTTTATGAGATGGACGGTGATTTTTTGTCTCGATTTTGTCTCTCAAACCACAGTCCTTGAAACATTTTAATCGATCCTTGGGCGGGCGGCTGTGAGCAGCCTGATTTGACTGGACCAGTTTGAGTGTTAGTGCATGATTGGCCTTTCTTCCATTGGGATGATTACCTCTGGCGCCGGTGGCCGGTATCCTAGCGCGCTGTGTGGCCGTTT
>JBCDBB010000029.1:0-29609 GCA_039184415.1 Pseudomonadota bacterium | reverse complement strand
TGGGCGATGGCGTCCGCCCCGGTCTCATGGGCGATCTCGACGCAGCGCTTGGATATCAGCGGCCGCGCAATGGCTGTGCCCAGCAGATAGAGCCCCTCAAAGACCGCATTGGCGCGGAACATCGGAAAGACGAAATCGCGCACGAACTCCTCGCGCACGTCTTCGATCCGGATGTTTTCCGGCGCGATGCCGAGCAGTTCGGCCTTCTTGCGCGCCGGCTCCAGCTCCTCGCCCTGGCCCAGATCGGCGGTGAAGGTGACGACCTCGCAGCCATACTCGGTCTGCAGCCATTTCAGGATGATCGAGGTGTCGAGCCCGCCGGAATAGGCGAGAACGACTTTCTTGGGCGCTGTAGTGTCGGCGGCGGGCATCGGGACCTCTGGGTAGCAAACGTGCCGCCCTCTACCCCGCGCCCGGGGCGGGAACAAGCCGGGCTGCTTTCAGTAGCCCATCAGCCGTGCATAGACATCGCCGGAATTGGCCTCGTCGGGCAGTGCCGCGATCCGTGCCGCCATGGCCTCCGGTGTTTCCCAGACGTCGCCATCCAGCTCCAGCGTCTCGCCGAGCGACAGGGCGAACCGGTAGGGGCCGAGCGCGGCAAGCCGGTTGAGGGCACGCAGCCCCGCCTCGCGCTGGATCATGGTCACCTCGAAGGACAGCGCCGGCACGGGCGCCGTCATACCGGCGATCACCGCGTCCTCCAGCCCCTCGACATCGATCTTGATGAAATCCGGCTCGCCATGCTCGGCGATCAGCCCGTCGAGCGTGACGATGGGCACCACCGCCTGCCGGTCCCAGACCTCGCCCTCCCATCCGCCGGCCCCATCGGCGGCCTCGATGAAGTCGTCCGACAGGGTCGAGATCGTCGGGTTGGCGCTGTTGACATGCATCGCCGCCTGTCCCTCCTGCGCGCCGACCGCCGCCGCCACCAGCGTAACCTGCGGGTCGCGCCCGTGGATCAGCCGCAGCGCCCGCATCGCCGCCGGCTGCGGCTCGACCGTGACGACCCGTGCTCCGATCCAGCGAAAGGCCGTGGTCCGGTCGCCGACATGGGCACCGATATCGAAGGCCAGTCCGCCGGACGACAGGAATTCCTCGTAGAGCCTCACCATCCGCGCCGCGCGCGCCGGGTCGCCGTAATAGGTCCGCAAGGATCGGCCGATCCCGGCTGCAATCGGTGTGCGGCGGTTGTCGCGCGCGTCGCTCATCGGCCTGGGCCTCTTCGATCTGTCCCCCGGCCTCATCCGGGCCGTTCACGCCAAAAAACCGGAACAGGGCGCGAACGTAAACGTACAAATTGTCCGTTTCGCCAAAATGTACGTTTCTTGACAGAGTCTGGATCTGTCAGATGAGGAACTCCGACAGCGCCTCGTTGCCGGTGATGTCCTGATAGGTGAAGCCGCCGGCGTCGAGCCGGGCAAAGAGCGCCGCGAAGTTCTCCGCATGGCCGGTCTCGATCCCGATCAGGACGGAGCCGAAATTGCGGGCGGACTTCTTGAGATATTCGAAGCGCGCGATGTCGTCCTCGGGCCCCAGCAGACCAAGAAACTCCTTCAACGCCCCGGGGCGCTGGGGCAGGCGCAGGATCAGGTACTTCTTCACCCCGCTGAACCGCTGGGCGCGCTCCTTGACCTCCGGCAGACGCTCGAAGTCGAAATTGCCACCCGATGTGACGCAAACAACTGTTTTTCCTTCGATTTCACCGGCAATGTCGGGCAGCACATCGACCGCCAGCGCCCCCGCGGGCTCCAGCACGATGCCCTCGACATTCAGCATTTCGATGAGCGTGGCGCAGATGCGGTCCTCCGGTGCCACGAGCACATGGGCCGGGTCGATCATCCGCAGCGCCTCCCAGGTGCGCGCGCCGATACGGGCGACCGCGGCGCCATCGACGAAATTGTCCACCTTGGGCAGCGTCACCGGCTCTCCGGCAGAAAACGCGGCCTGCAGACTCGCCCCGCCCGCCGGCTCGACCAGTCGCAGACCCGTTTTCGGCGCCGTTTCAGACAGATAGAGATTGGCTCCGGCCGAAAGACCGCCACCACCCACGGGCAGCACGATCAGGTCCGGAGCACGACCGAGCTGGTCGAGGATCTCGACGCTGACCGACGCCTGCCCCTCTATCACGTCCGGATCGTCAAAAGGCGCCAGGAAATGCCCTCCGATCTCTGCGCAGTAGGTCTGGGCGGCGGCCAAAGTGTCGTCGAAATAGTCGCCGGTGAGGGTGATCTCGACCGCATCGCCCCCAAACACTTGTGTTTTCATGATTTTCTGCTGCGGCGTCGTCACCGGCATAAAGATCGTGCCGCGCACCCCGAAATGCCGGCAGGCATGGGCGACACCCTGGGCATGGTTGCCGGCACTGGCGCAGACGAAACGGTCCTGGTCAGACCGGGCGGCACGGGTCTTGCGCATGGCGTTGAATGCGCCACGGATCTTGTAGGACCGCACCGGCGAGAGATCCTCGCGTTTCAGCCAGATCTCCGCCCCGTATCGGTCCGACAGGTGGGCGTTGCGCAATAGCGGCGTGGGCGGAAAGAGCGCCCGCATCCGGGCCGTGGCGGCGAGGGCGGCATCGGAAAAGTCTGTCATGGCCGCCATCTGCGCCAACCGCGCCATCAAAGGCAAGCCGCAGGACTTGCATGCGCGCGCGGGCCGCGCAGACTGGCCGTATGACCGAAGATGAAACAGCTAAACTGAGAGCGCGCATCGCCGATCGGCTGGCAAGCCTGGAGACCGAGGAATCCACGGCGCAGGCCGGGCGCGAGCATGTGACGCTGGACCAGACCAGCGTAGGCCGTCTGTCGCGCATGGATGCACTGCAGCGTCAGGCGATGGCACAGGCGACGGCGCGGCGCAGGGCAGCCGAGATCGCGCGCCTGACCGACGCCGCGCGGCGGCTCGCTGACGCTCCGGGGGAGTTCGGATGGTGCGAAGAGTGCGGCGAGCCCGTCGGAATGCGCCGATTGGAGGCTGATCCCACGCTGCGTCTCTGTATAGAGTGCATGCGCGGAGCCTGAGGCTGCCTACGTGGTGAAGCGCTCCAACACAGCGCGCACCTCATCCGGCATTGCGGTCGAGCGCCGCGCCTTTGGATCGAAGAACACCTCGACCTGCTCGCAGCTGGCATGCAGCGTCCCGGTGTCGGCGTGGTGCATGCGCATCTCGAAAGTGACACTTTTCGTGCCGAGTCGTGCCACCGCGCCGTCGATCACGATCAGGTCCCCGGCGGTGAGTTCCTGAATGAATTTCGTGGAGACCTGTGCCGCGACGCAATGCACACCATGGGCGGTGATCATCTCGGAATAGGGGATGCCCATCACGGTCCAGAGATGATAGCTCGCATCGTCGAAAAACGGCGCGTAGTGGCGCACGTTCATGTGCCCGAAATGGTCATGATGCCACGGATGCACCACACCGCGGTAAAGCTCCGGCCGTCCGTTCATCCCGTTCTCCCTTGTGTGAGGCAAGGAAAAGCATCCCTGTACTGCGGCGTCCAGAACCTATGGCTTTGGGTCGAGGGTCGGGGACTGGCCGAGAGGTGGCCGCGATCGGTTCCGGCATCCTCGCCCGCGGCACGGATCAGATCATCGCCTTGGCGTTGGCCGCCTGCAGAAAGCTCTCGCGCGAGGCCTCGAAACAGTCGAAGACCGCGGCAAGGTCGATTTCCTCGGCCTGGCCGGAACGCGCGAGCGATTCCGACGCACTGCAGAGCGCGCCGAGATCGGAAAAGCCCAAATTGATTGCGGCGCCCTTGAGAAAATGCATGTCCTCTTCGGCGGTGCCGCCGCGCCCGGCCGAAATCTGAGCGACCTTTTCATCGACCTCTTCGAGAAACAGTTCCACCACTTCGGCGAAGGCTACAGGCCCCACTTCTTCGCGCAGGGCGTCGACACGGTCCCAGTCAATCATCCGGTTTTCCCCATTCAGGCGATACCTTCGCGAGGTAGACGCGCGTGGGTTAAAACTGGGTCAATGCGGTCCGTTTTGCGGCGCTTCACCCGATCTTAAGGGCGCGGGGTGCAAAGAGGCGCTCACAAGTTGTCTGAGTCGCCTATGGGTTCTTCCGCCGCCGCTGCCATCGCCACTGTTGCCGAGCCAAGTGCTGACACCATGTCTGCGCCGCCGTTGCGCGTGTTGATCGTCGATGACAGTCGTGCCCAGCGTCGCATGTTGTCGGCGTCGCTTCGCCGGACCGGGTATCATATCGACGAGGCAGCGTCGGGCGAGGAGGCACTGGCCTATTGTGAGGCCAACCCGGTCGATCTGATCCTCAGCGACTGGATGATGCCGGGCATGAGCGGGGTGGAGTTCTGCCAGGCGTTCCGCCAACTTGGTCAGGACAATTACGGCTATTTCATCCTGCTGACGTCGAAATCGGAACGCGACGATATCGCCGCGGGGCTCGATGCCGGCGCAGATGATTTTCTCACCAAGCCCGTCAACGGCACAGAACTGGCCGCACGGATCAAGGCGGGCGCCCGGATCGTGGACATGCAGCATGAACTGACCGGCAAGAACAAGGTGATCGCCGCCACGCTCGAAGAGCTGCAGGATGTCTACCAGAGCATCGACAACGATCTATTGCAGGCCAAGAAGCTGCAGCAATCGCTGGTGCGGGACCGCGTACGCGACGTGGGTGCGGCGCGCGCGGCTCTGCTGCTGCGCTCCAGCGGCCATGTCGGCGGCGATCTGGTGGGCAGCTTTCATCCCAATCCGCGCGAACTGGGGCTCTTTGCGATCGATGTCTCCGGCCACGGCGTGACTTCTGCGCTGCTGACTGCGCAGCTTGCGGGGTACCTGTCCTCCTCGTCCCCGGACCAGAACCTCGCGCTGGAGCCTTGCGCCAAGGGGGCGTTCTGCGCCCGTCCACCCGAAGACGTCGTCTCGCAGCTCAACACGCTGATGTTCGAGGATATGGAGACCGACCATTATTTCACCATCGCGCTGGCAGTGCTCGATCTGGAGACCGGCGATGTCCGGCTGACCCAGGCAGGCCATCCGCACCCGCAGGTGCTCAAGGCGGACGGGACCTGCGAACTGGTGGGGGACGGCGGCCTGCCGGTGGGCCTGATCCCGGGCGCACCCTACGCGTCGTCCGGGTTCCGGCTATCACCCGGTGACCGGCTGATGCTGTGCTCCGACGGCGTCACCGAATGTCCGCTGCGGGGCGGCGGCGATGCGCTCTTTGACGATGACGGGCTGAGCCGTTTCCTCACCGCGCACCGCAAGCTCGACGGTCCGGCATTGCTGGAGGCGCTAATCTGGACGCTGAGCGAAGTGTCGGGTCAGACAGAGTTTCCCGATGATGTCTCGGCGGTGCTTTGCGACTATCGCGGGCCGCCCGGTTCAGCCGACTAGGCCCTTCAGGAACGCGGCGTCCCCGCTGCTGGCCACCAGCTCTGCCGCCGCCGCCACCGATGTCCATACCACGTTATGGCCGGGCTCCTGCGGGGGGCCATGGGCCAAAACGGGCCGCGCGAGATAGACCGTACAGAGCTTTTCCGCCCAAAGATCGTATTCCGGCATGTAGGTGAAACGCCGATAGGCACCCAGACGCCGTGCATGCCCGACGCGCCAGCCGGTTTCCTCGAACACCTCGCGGTGCAGCGCGGCCAGCGGCGATTCCCCCGGATCGATGCCGCCACCGGGCAGTTGAAACTCGGGAACAGGTGCCTCTTGATGGGTGAGAAGCACGTCACCTCCGCGGCGGAGCACGGCATAGACACCGGGTCGACGGCGGTAACGCCGACGCGCGGCCGGCGGATCTCCGAATCTGCGCATGTCTTGGACCCCAGCTTGCCGCGTCTATATTGGCGCGGTATGCCCAACGCTCGGAGCGAAGGAAAGCCCATGACACTCGGAGAGCAGATTGCCTGGGACGACACGGTCCTGCCCTTCCAGCTCGACCGTTCCGACATTCGCGGGCGGGTGGCACGGCTCGACGGTGTGCTCGACCGCGTTCTTGCGCAGCATGCCTACCCTGCGCCGGTTGAGGCGCTCGTCGCCGAGATGGCCCTGCTGACGGCCCTGATCGGTCAGACGATCAAGCTCCGCTGGAAACTGTCGTTGCAGGTGCGCAGCGACGGTCCGGTCCGCCTGATTGCCACCGATTACTACGGCCCGCGCGAGCCGGGTGAGGCCGCACAGATCCGCGCCTACGCAAGCTTCGACCGCGAGAGGCTTGGCCCGGCACCGGACTTCTCCCAGGTGGGGCAGGGCTATTTCGCGATCCTGATCGACCAGGGTTCGGACATGACACCGTACAAGGGCATCACGCCGCTGGCCGGCGGATCGCTGGCGGCCTGCGCGGAGACCTATTTCGCCCAATCCGAACAGCTGCCGACGCGTTTCGCGCTGTCCTTCGGCCGGTCGTCGGTGCCAGGTCAGGGGGATCACTGGCGCGCAGGCGGTGTGATGCTGCAGCACATGCCGAAAGCCTCGCCTTTTGTTGCCGGTGAAGGCGGGTCCGGCGAGGACGGGCTGCTGACGGCCGAGGACATCCTGCAGGGCGCCGAGAGCGAGAACTGGAACCGCGCCAACATGCTGCTCGACACCGCAGAGACGCTGGAACTGGTCGGTCCGCGAGTCCAGCCCACGGAACTGCTGGTACGGCTTTTTCACGAGGAACAGCCGCGTGTGTTCGATCCGCAGCCGGTGAAATTCGGCTGCACTTGCAGCGCCGAGCGCGTGCGCCAGAGCCTGTCGATCTATTCGGCGCGCGATATTCGCCACATGACGACCGAGGATGGCCGGGTCACCGCAGATTGCCAGTTCTGCGGCGCGCATTACCAGTTCGATCCCCGCACGCTGGGGTTCGAGGCTGAGCTGAGTGTACCGCAACCGGGCGAGTCCGATGGACCTGAGTGATCCCACGCGCAACTGGCGCAGCGCGGTCTCCGAGGCGCTGGCCGCACCGGGTGCGGGTTCATCGGACTTCGATCTCAACACTCACCTGCCGCGGCCCGCGCGCGACGATCTGCGCCCGGCCGCTGTTCTGGTCGGTCTGATCGACGGTGCCGGCGGGCCGGAGGTGCTGTTGACCAAGCGCTCGTCGAAGCTGCGCCACCATCCCGGCCAGATCGCCTTTCCCGGTGGCAAGCAGGATGACGGCGATGCGGATGCGGAGGCCTGCGCCCTGCGCGAAGCCCATGAGGAGGTCGGCCTGCCAACGGGTCATGTCGAGGTGATCGGTCGCCTGCCGGGCCATGAGACGGTCACCGGCTTTGCCATGACGCCTGTCGTGGGCTGGATCACGCGGCCCTTCACCGCCCGTCCCGAGGCCGGCGAGGTCACCGAAGCCTTTCAGGTGCCTTTGGCCCATGTTGCAGATACCGGCCGGTTCCGGATCGAAGGACGGCGCTGGCGTGGCGCCCGGCGGCTCTATTACACTGTGCCCTGGGGGCCTTACTACATCTGGGGCGCCACCGCGCGCATCCTGAGGGGGCTGGCCGAACGGCTGGCCCAGTGACCGCTCCGTGCTGCAACTGAGCGCCGACTGGCTCGACCAGTCAGACAGTCGCGCGGTGACCAGGGCGCTGACAGCGGAGGGTCACCGTGCGCTCTTTGTCGGGGGCTGTGTGAGGAACGCGCTCCTGGGTGCCCCTGTCAGCGATCTCGACATTGCCACGGACGCCACCCCGGACCAAACGGTGCGGCTGGCCGCGGCAGCGGGGCTCAAGACAGTGCCGACCGGCGCCGCCCATGGGACGATCACCGTGGTGGCCGGCGGCCGTCCCTTCGAGGTCACGACCTTTCGCCGCGATGTCGCCACCGACGGGCGCCATGCGCTTGTTGTCTTTTCGACGCGGGTCGAAGAGGACGCAGCGCGGCGCGATTTCACCATGAATGCGCTCTATGCGGCGCCCGACGGCACGGTGATCGACCCGCTGGGCGGGCTCGCAGACCTGCGGGCGGGTCGGCTGCGCTTCATCGGTGATCCGGCGCAGCGCATTGCCGAGGACTATCTGCGGATCTTGCGGTTTTTCCGTTTCACGGCTTGGTACGGTGATGCGGATCTGGGCATCGATGCCGAAGGTCTGGCCGCCTGCGCGGCCGGAATTCCCGGTCTCGCCCGTGTGTCCGCCGAGCGCGTGGGCCACGAGATGCGCCGGCTGCTGGATGCGCCCGATCCCGCCCCTTCTGTCGCGGCGATGGCGGCGAGCGGCGTGCTCGGGGCGGTCTTGCCGGGTGCCGTGCCGGACCCTCTGGCTGTGCTGGTGGTGCGCGAGGCTGAGGCCGGCGCCGCGCCTGATCCGATCCGTCGTCTGGCGCTGATCGGAGGTGAGGATCTGGCGGAGCGGCTGCGGCTCAGCAATGCCGAGGCACGCCGCTGCACTCTGCTGCGCGAACTTATCGGGGCTAGCGTCGGAGCGTCGGAGCTGGCCTATCGCCACGGTGCCGAGACCGCGCTGGACGTCCTGCTGCTGCGCGCCGCGCTCACCGGCCAGCACCTGCCCCCGGACGTCGACGGCCAGATTGCGGTGGGCGCCGCAGCACGTTTCCCGGTTGCGGCCGATGATCTGATGCCGGATTTGAGCGGGGCCGCGCTCGGAGCCGCGCTCGGTAAGCTGGAGAGCGACTGGATCGCCTCGGGCTTTACGCTCGACCGCGCAGCCCTGATCGCGCGGGCCCGCGACGAATCCTAGCGCACAGTTCCGTGGCGGCAGCGGACGTAAGGTCATGGCACGCCCCGCAAAACGGTATGCCCGCCATGTCCCAAGATGCGATCCTTGCCCTGACGTTTCTGGTTGCGGTCCTCGGCCTAACCCCGGGCCCGCTGGCGCTGATGGTCTTTTCCTATGGCTCGCAGGTCGGCGTGCGCCGATCTTTGCCTTTTGTCGCCGGCGGCGCGCTTGGATATGCCTTCGTCGTGACATTGTCCTGCCTATCGCTGGCCGGAGCGATACAGAATCTGCCGATTCTGCTCGTCCCTGCAAAGATCCTCGCGGCGCTGATCCTGGTCTGGTTTTCCTGGAAGATCGCGACCAGCGGCATGCTGACACCGCGGCGTCCGGTGTCGCGCGGCACCATGTTCTTGGAAAGCTGCACCCTGCAGTCGGTCAACCCAAAGGCCTGGGCCGCGGGTCTGGCATTGGCGACCAGTGCCGTGGGCGGCATCGATCCGCTGCGCGGCGCGCTCATTGTAGGTGCGGTCGTGTTCACGGTGATCTTCGCGGCGCTTCTAGGCTGGGCGGCAAGCGGCCACGGTTTAAGCCATTTCCTAGCCTGCGACATGCGGCGGCGGACCTTCAATTTCGGGATGGCGGGCGCCCTTCTTGGTGTCGGTCTGCCGGGACTGGTAACATGACCCTTGCGTGAAACCGCACGGAGGGTGATTTCCACCCGCGTTGTTTCGGGCTAAGTTGCGCAGCGATAGCCAAAAGCTGCCGACCCATGTTCCGCTTTTTTGAAAACCTCGTGGACCCGTACACCCCGTACGAGCAAACCGACACGCCGCCGCGTCGGCTGTGGCCGTTCGTGCGCGCCTATTCGCGTCCCTTCAAGCGGCTCTTCTGGATCACCGGGGGCATGTCGGTCTTCGTCGCTGCGGTCGAGGTCGGGCTGATCTACTATATGGGCCGCGTCGTGGACCTGCTGAGCAAGGACGGACCGGCGGGGTTCTGGGACCGTCACGGGACCGAACTGATGCTGATCGCGGCCTTTCTGCTGCTGTTGCGGCCGGCCTTGCAGGCGCTCGACGTGATGCTGCTGAACAACGCCATGCTGCCCAACTACGGCACGCTGTTTCGCTGGCGGGCGCATCGCCATGTGCTGCGCCAGTCCGTGGGCTGGTTCGAGAATGATTTCGCCGGCCGCATCGCCAATCGGATCATGCAGACCCCGCCCGCGGCGGGCGAAGCGATGTTCCAGGTGTTCGACGCGATCACCTTTGCCCTGGCCTATCTGGTCGGAGCCGCGATCCTGCTGGCGGAGGCCGATCCGCGGCTCGCGGTGCCGCTGCTGATCTGGTTCGCCTTCTATGCCTGGCTCGTGAGATGGACGATGAGCCGGGTGGGCCCTGCCTCCAAGGCCAGTTCCGATGCGCGCAGTGCCGTCACGGGGCGGGTCGTCGACAGTTACACCAACATCCATTCCGTAAAGCTCTTCGCCCACCATGACGGAGAGGTCGCCTACGCCAAGGACGCGATCGAGGCCGCGCGCCAGACCTTTTTCCGTGAGATGCGCATCTACACCTGGATGGATGTGATGCTCACTGTTCTGAACGGATTTCTCATTGTCGGCGTCGTGGGCTGGGCCATCGCGCTCTGGATGCAGGGCACGGCATCGGTCGGGGTTGTGGCGGCGGCCACGGCGCTGACGCTCCGGCTCAATGCGATGACAGGCTGGATCATGTGGGCGGTGTCGTCCTTTTTCCAGAATCTCGGTATCGTGCAGGAGGGGATGGAGACCATCGCCCAGCCGATCACCCTGGTGGACAAGCCCGGCGCCCCGGCGCTGACGCTCACAGACGGGCGGATCACCATGTCCGGACTGACCCACCATTACGGGCGCGGCCAGGGCGGGCTCGCCGGGATCGACCTGGAGATCGCCCCGGGCGAGAAGGTCGGGCTCATCGGTCGCTCGGGCGCGGGCAAATCCACCTTGGTCAAGCTGCTGCTGCGGTTCTACGACATCGAAGGCGGGCGGATCGAGATCGACGGACAGGATATTGCGGGCGTCACCCAGGACAGCCTCCGCGCCCAGATCGGCGTGGTGCAGCAGGAGAGCACGCTCCTCCACCGTTCGGTGCGCGACAACATCATCTATGGCCGTCTGGACGCGACCGAGGACGAAATGCTGGAGGCCGCCCGGCGGGCCGAGGCCCATGAATTCATCGAGACGCTGGAGGACCCCCAGGGTCGCGGCGGATACGAGGCCCATGTCGGCGAGAGGGGTGTGAAGCTGTCGGGCGGGCAACGGCAGCGTGTGACCCTTGCGCGCGTGATGCTCAAGAATGCGCCGATCCTGGTGCTGGACGAGGCGACCTCGGCGCTCGACAGCGAAGTCGAAGCCGCGATCCAGAAAACGCTCTATGGGATGATGGAGGGCAAGACGGTCATCGCCATCGCCCACCGGCTGTCGACCATCGCTCAGATGGACCGGATCCTCGTGCTTGATGGCGGGCGGATCGTGGAAGAGGGCACCCACAGCCAGCTTCTGGCCGCCGGCGGGCTCTATGCCGCGTTCTGGCAGCGGCAATCGGGCGGCTTCATCGGAACCGACGAGGATGATCCGGATATGGAGGCGGCTCAATGAGCTGGACCCGCAGGCTCGAGGGCATCATTGACCCGTTCCGCCCGGCTGACGGGCCGCCGCCGCGCAAGCTGCTGGCGTTCTTCCGCTGGTGCCTGTCCGGTGCGCTGCCGGTGCTTGGCGGGGCCGCCGCGATTTCCGCTGCTGCGGGCGTTGTCGAGGTGATGACCGCGCTGGTCCTGGGCCGGATCATCGACAGTGCCGTGGCCGCCGGGCCCGACGCGTTCTTTTCCGGGCATGTCTGGTTGATCGCGGGCGGTCTGGTCTTCTTCCTGCTGGTCCGGCCGGTCTTTTTCGGGTTGTCCGCGGCGGCGAACTCCATCGTCGTGATGCCCAATGTGATGCCGCTGGTGCTGTCGCGGCTGAACCGCTGGACCCTGGGCCAGCCGGTCACCTATTTCGACGATGACTTCGCCGGGCGCATTGCCCAGAAGCAGATGCAGACCGCGCGTGCGGTGACGGATGTCACGAGCGAGGTCATCAATGTCGTCTTCTTTGCGCTGGCCTCGATCTTTGGTGCCGCGCTGCTGCTGACCACGATCGACTGGCGCGTGGCGGCGAGCTTCGCGCTCTGGCTCTGCCTCTATCTGGCGCTGATCGCGGTCTTCATGCCGCGCATTCGTGTGCGGTCGCGGGCGCGGGCGGCAGCCCGGGCCATGGTCACGGGCCAGGTTGTGGACACGGTTACCAATATCAAGACGGTGAAGCTCTTTGCCCATGACGATCACGAAGATCGCGCCGCACTCAACGCGATGGACACATTCCGGGACACGGCGCTTGCCTTTGGCTGGCTCGCAGCGGCGTTCCGTTTTGCGCTCATGGGGCTTGCGGGGCTGCTGCCGGTGCTGTTGATCGGCGGGACGCTGATGCTGTGGAGCCACGGCATCGCCAGTGTCGGTGATGTTGCGGCGGCAGGCGCGGTGTCGATCCGCATTGCCCAGATGACCGGCTGGGTCAGTTTCACACTGATGGCGATCTACGCCAACATTGGCGAGATCGAGGATGGCATCCGTACCCTGACGCCGCCCTACGCGCTGACGGATGCGCCGGACGCGGTGCAACTGGCCTCTGGCACCGGCGCGATCCGGTTCGAGGCGGTCGATTTCGCCTATGGACGCGAAAGCGGCGGCGTCCGCGATCTGTCGCTGACGATCACGCCGGGGGAGAAGCTCGGCATCGTGGGGGCCTCCGGTGCGGGGAAATCGACCCTCGTTGCGCTGCTCTTGCGCCTCTACGACCCCGAGGCCGGTCGGATCGTGATCTCCAGTCAGGACATCCGCACTGTCACTCAGGAAAGTCTCCGCAGCGCGGTGGGCAAGGTCACGCAGGAAACGGCCATGTTCAACCGGTCGGCCTTTGACAATATCGCCTACGGGCGCCCCGGTGCCGTTGAGGCCGACATCGTCGCGGCAGCGCGGAAGGCAGAGGCCCATGACTTCATCCTGGGGTTGGAGGATCACCGGGGGCGCACTGGCTATGACGCCCATCTAGGCGAGCGGGGGGTAAAGCTCTCGGGCGGACAGCGGCAGCGGATCGCACTGGCACGGGCGATCCTGAAGGACGCGCCGATCCTGGTTCTGGACGAGGCGACCAGTGCGCTCGACAGCGAGGTCGAGGCCGCGATCCAGACCGCCCTGGCGCGGGTCATGGAGGGCAAAACCGTGCTCGCCATCGCCCACCGGCTGTCCACCATCGCACAGATGGACCGGATCGTGGTCATGGAGGAGGGCCGCATCGTCGAGACCGGCACCCATGAGGCGCTGCTGGCGCAGGGCGGTACGTATGCGCGCTTCTGGGCGCGGCAGTCGGGCGGGTTTCTGGCGACATCCGCGGCGGCTGAGTAGATCAGTATTGCTGACCCAAATCCCCTGCTCTAGGCTGCGGAGCGGGGGGACCGCAGATGGAAGATCTCGACCGAATCGATGCCGACACGCTGGGCCGGTCCATGACCGGCATCGGCGTCAACCTGCTGACCCGGGACGTGCCGGGGCTTGCCGGGTTTCTGACAGACATCTTCGCGGCCCGCGCGCATCAGGTGAGCGCGGACTTTGCGATTGTGGTCAGTGGTAGTGCACCGCTGCAGCTCCACCATGACGGGACTTTTGCCGCGCATCCGCTCTTTGATCTGCTGCCCGAGGACGGCGTGCGGGGCCGGGCGGTGCAGGTCTATCTTTTCGGCGTGGACCCCGACGCGGCCGCAACGCGGGCGGAGGCGGCGGACGCCTGGGTTGTCGAGGCACCGGCCGACAAGCCCCACGGGCTGCGCGAGGCCACGATCCTGTCGCCCGAAGGTTTTGCCTTCACCGCGGCCATCGGCATCCCTTGATCGTGCGATGCGCCGGGTCATGGTCATCGGCGGGCCCGGATCGGGCAAGAGTACCTTTGCAAGGGCTCTGGGCGACATCACAGGGTTGCCCGTGTTCCACATGGACCTCATCCACTGGAAACCCGGATGGGAGGCACGCCAGAGCGAGGACAAGGACCGGATGACAAGCGCGGTGCACGCCCGCGACGCCTGGATTTTCGAAGGCGGGCACTCACGCACCTATCCCGAGCGCATCGCCCGGGCCGACACCTGCATCCTGCTCGATCTGCCGGTCGGCCTGCGCTACGCCCGCGTTCTGAAACGCTGGTGGGTCTATCGCGGGCAAAGCCGGCCCGATCTGCCGGAGAACTGTCCCGAGCGGCTCGATCCGGAGTTCCTGGCCTACATCTGGACCTCGCGTCGCCGTGCCCGTGCGCGCAACCTGAAGATCCAGGCCAACGCGCCGCATCTGAGATACCACCACCTGCGCGGTCCCGCGGCGGTGAGGCGCTTTCTGACCGGGCTCGAGGCAGAGCCCGCGCAAAGAGGTCCGTGACGCGGGTGGGCCGGGGCCGCCGGTGAGCCCGCGCCGCCCTCGTTGCGGACTGGCGCCGCCGCGTGCGCCTCGACTGCAAAAACCCTTGCCTGAGGCCCGTGCCCTTGCCACATCCCACCGCGAAGCAGCGATAACGGGAGTGCGATGTGACACGGCGTGAGGCGGTTTCGGCATGGCTTGATCAGGCCTGGGTACGCAACGGAATCATCGGAGTGATCCTGATCAACGCGGTCCTCCTGGGGATGGAGACCTCGGGGACGCTCATGGGGTTTGCCGGCCCGCTCATTGTGACGCTCGACCGGATGTGCCTGGGGATCTTCGTCATCGAGCTCTCGCTCAAGATCTATGCCCAGCGGGCCCGGTTCTTCACGCAAGGGTGGAATGTCTTCGATTTCATCATCGTGGGCGTGGCGCTGGTGCCGGGCGCCCAAGGTCTCAGCGTGTTGCGCGCCTTGCGGATTCTGCGGCTGTTGCGCGTGATCTCGGTCGCGCCGTCGCTGCGCCGCGTGGTCGAGGGGTTCATCACCGCGCTGCCGGGCATGGGATCGGTGTTTCTGCTGATGGGGATGATCTTTTACATCGGCAGCGTCATGGCGACGAAGCTCTTTGCGGCAAGCTTTCCCGAATGGTTCGGCACGCTCGGCCTTTCGGCCTATTCGCTCTTTCAGATCATGACGCTGGAATCCTGGTCCATGGGGATCGTTCGCCCGGTGATGGAGGTCTATCCATTTGCGTGGCTCTTTTTCGTGCCCTTCATCATGGTGACGACCTTTGCAGTGGTGAACCTGCTTGTCGGTCTCATCGTCAATTCCATGCAGGAGGCCCACTCCGCCGAAGAGGTCGCGTTGACGGAAGCGTACCGCGACGAGGTGCTGGAGCGGCTGAAGACGATCGAGGCGGAGTTGTCACAGCGTCACAGTGGCAAAGATCAGATACAAGTAACGGAAAAGTCATGATTCATTCGTCATGAGATGTCTGATACGCGGGACGTATAGAAAGCAACGCGAGCAACGACGATGCTGAAGGCAGGCAGACTATTTTTCGTGCTCGCCCTGTTGGTTTTGGCAGGGTGCAGCAGCGGTTCGAAATTCAAGACCTATAACGGACCTGAGGTCACTCAGGTCTTCGTGTCCAAGGAAAACCGGAAAATGTACCTCCTCCACAATGAGGAGGTTCTAAAATCGTACCGGATGGCGCTTGGTTTCGCGCCGGCGGGCCACAAAGGGCAGTATGGCGACGGCCGCACGCCCGAAGGGCTCTACACGATCGACCGGCGGAACCCCAACAGCGCGTTCCATCTGTCCATCGGGATAGACTATCCGAACGCCCGAGATATCGCGGAGGCAGAGCGTCTCGGCGTGGATCCCGGTGGCGATATCTTCATCCATGGGCAACCCAACCGGGGTGTTAGCCGCGGCGAAGGTCCCGACTGGACCGCGGGCTGTATCGCCGTCACCAATAAAGAGATGGAAGAGATCTATGCGATGGTGCGCGACGGCACGCCGATCTACATCGCTCCCTGAGAATCTAAAAATCGATCGCGCGCGCTGCTGAACGCGGCGCGCGTCTTCGATTCTAGTCGACTGCCGTGACGGATTTCAGAGTGCGGCAGTGGTGGTCGTGGCGAACCGGCCGTCGCCCAGCGCGATCACCCACCAGATCTGGCCATTGCTGTCCTGCTGCCAGGCAAAGCCCATGTCGCGGGCTTCCGGGTCGAGGATCTCGGCGCCCCACGCGCCGTCCTGAACCCAGGCTGCCAAGGTCTCCAGCTCGGTCTCGAACGTCTGAGAATAGACCTCGGCGAGGAGATTTCCCTGGTAGCCTGCCGAACGCACCCGGTCATAGGGGGTCGATCCGTTCGCGCCGAATGGCCAGGCGCGCCGCTGGCGCGACATCTCGCGGGCATGGGCGCGCGCCGCCGAAGTGAGCTGGGAGTTCAGTTGCAGCGGCTGCACGCCGGAGGCGGCGCGCATGGAGTTCACCGCTTCCAGCATGCGCTGCTGGACGCGTTGGGTGTCGCCTGCGCGAATCTTGTAGACACCGGCCCCCGAGCCGGCCGTGCCCGCAGGATCACAGGCTGCAAGCCCGAAGGCGGCAAAGGCGAGGACGATTAGGCTGGAGCGCATCAGGGGTAACTCTTGGTTTGTGTTTTCTCGGCTATAGCTCTGGAGTGTGGCAGTTCAAACCCACCAAGCGAGATGACAGTTGATTGAATTGCGACTGCGACATGTCGGCCATAACGTGTACAATGCATTTCGAGCAGCAGCAGGAGACTGGCATGACGAAATTCCATCTGTCCCGGCGCAAGGTGCTGGGTGGCCTTTCGGCCAGTGCGACGATGCTTGCCGCGCCGGCACTCGCGCAGGACGCGAACCTGTCGGAGCCCGTGCCGGACGAGTTCACCCGCCGCAACCTGTCGGGCTTCCGCGCGCACCGGTGGCAAGACTACTTCGGCAATCTTAGGAATGGTGCGATCCTCGTCGATACAAAATCGCGTGCGCTGCATTACTGGTCCGAGGATCAGAGTGTCTTCAAGGTCTATCCCACCAGCGTGCCCCTGACGGAGGAGATGACCCGTCGCGGCGTCACACGCGTGACCAAGAAGGTCGTTGGTCCGAGCTGGGCGCCGACGCCGTCGATGAAAAGGCGCAATCCCGAATGGCCCGACTTTGTGCCTCCGGGGCCGGACAATCCGCTTGGCACCCACGCGATGCACCTGTCCTGGCGCTACTACCGGATCCACGGAACGCACGACACGCGCAAGATCGGGCGCCAGTCGTCGAACGGCTGTATCGGGCTCTATAACGAGGATATTGTGGAATTGTTCGACCTTTCGAACGTTGGCACGCAGGTGCGCCTTATCTGAGTTCGACGTAGATCTGTTGCCAAAATGAGGCGTAAATGCATCACATTGCTGCATAAGGTGAAGCCCGGTTGCGTTCGCCCCACCTCCACGGCAATAGATTTTACACGAGGTACAGTTAAGGGTCGCCCGTGATCCTCAACACACACGCGGGCGGCAACATCTGGAGGTCATCATGAAGAAACTCGCACTTGCTGCCGCCCTGTCGGTCGCCGCATCCACCACTGCCTTCGCAGGCAACCTGGAAGAGCCGATCGTCGAGCCGGTGATCATCGAAGAAGACACAAGCGGCACCGGTGCCGGCTGGGTCATCCTGGTCGTTCTCGCGGCACTGATCGCTGTCGCAGCGTCCAGCTAAGTCGTTCTGTTCCGCGCCGCGAGGCGCGTTGTTCAACGATTAAATGCCCGCGGCATAATCTGCCGTGGGCATTTTCCATTGTGTTCGCAGGCTCTGGCCGGGCTGCGCAACTCGGCAGAAGAAGCAACTTGGCGGGACCGCGGTGGCTCAGCCCCGCGGGTGAATCCAGCCTCTCAGGTTGTTATCGATCACCTCGCAGAGCGCCTCGATATGGGCCGCGTCATCATTGAGGCAGGGAATGTAGGTGAAGCTTTCGCCGCCGGCCTCCTCGAAGCTTTCCTTGATCTCTTCGTTGATCTCTTCGAGCGTCTCGATGCAGTCCGCCGAAAAGGCGGGCGCGATCACGGCGATCTTTTTCCTGCCGGTCTCGGCCAGGCGGGCGACCTCCTCGACGGTATAGGGCTTGAGCCACTCTTCGGGGCCGAAACGTGACTGGAAGGTCGTGACGATCTCATCGTCGCCCCAGCCCAGACGTTCCTTCAGCAGGCGCGAGGTCTTCTGGCACTGGCAGTGATAGGGGTCACCTTCCATAAGGTAACGCTTCGGCACCCCGTGATAGGAGGCCACGAGCACATCTGGCCGGCTCTCCATCAGCGCGTAAGCCCGCTCCACCGACCGGGCGAGCGCGTCGATATACATCGGGTGGTCAAAATAGGGCGGCACGACGCGTGCGACGGGCTGGTACTTTTCCTCCATCAACGCGCGAAAGAACTGATCGTTCGCCGTCGCCGAGGTCGCGCCCGCGTAGTGCGGGTAGAGCGGGAAGAAGAGGATCTGGCGGCAGCCCTTTTCGGCCATCTCCCGGACCTTCGACTTGGTTGAGGGATTGCCGTAGCGCATGCAGAAATCGACTTCCACGTCGTCCCCGTAGCGCGCTGCCATGGCCGTCTTGATCTTGGCGGTCTGGGCCTTGGTGATCGTCATCAGAGGGCTCTCATCGGCCTCGGTGTTCCAGATCGACTTGTAGGCCTCACCCGATGAAAACGGGCGCTTGCTCAGAATGACCAGTTGCAGCAAAGGCTGCCAGATGAACGGGCTGTAATCGATGACGCGGCGGTCGGAGAGAAACTCGTTCAGATAGCGGCGCATCGACAAGTAGTCGGTGCCGTCCGGTGTCCCGAGATTGGCCAGCAGGATGCCGGTTTTCGGCCGCGGCACGCCGGGATGATCGGCCGGGAAATGGCGCGTGTGGTCTTGGCTGTCGGGCAATGCCGCGGTTCCCACGGCTCCCGGCTTGGCATCCAACATCGTCTGAGCCTCGGTACGTTTGAGCATGGTGTTCAGATATACGGATTTTGTCAGCCGTCAATCCAACGGCTCCCGGGGCAGAGGTGTTTCCTCTGCGCCAAGCGCATCGGCGAGCCGGGCGGTGGCCGATCCGGGCCGAAGCGGCTGCTGCTGGCTTGCATCCGGCGCCCAGCCGGTGAGCAGGATGAGCTCGAAACTTGCGGGCAATCGCCCGTCGCTGTTGCCGAACGCCAAACTGTATTGCCGTGCGGCATGGTCCAGGACCGCGCGAGGCAGCGGGCGGCGGTCGCGTGCGGCCAATGCGTTGGTCTCTCCCATAGCGCGCAGGTCGTGTAACAGATCCTGCAGCGTCGCGTAGGTGGCGGTCAGCGGCACCAGGTCTGCCACCGGCAGGGCGAATCCGGCACGCTGGAGCAGTGCGCCCAGGTCCCGGATTTCCCCCATCGGTGCCACTCGCGGTGCCAGCCCGCCGCGCAGCGTTGCCTCGGCGTCCGCCAGCACGCGGCGCAACTCCTGTAATGTCTGGCCGCCGAAGAAGATGGCCAGAAACATCCCGTCGGGGCGCAAGGCGCGCCGGCATTGCACAAGCTGCCCGACGGGATCGTTGGCCCAGTGCAACCCCATCGCATGGATGACGAGATCGTGGGCCCCGGGCTCCAGTGCGAGCCGATCATCGTCGCGCACGATCCGCGCCCCTGGAAAGGCCGGAGCCCAGAACGGTGCGAACCCGGTCACTAGAGCGGGGGATCGAAAGCCTCTGTTAACCAACGCCAGTCTCTCTTGAACCTCGGCGATGGCCGCATCGTGGAGAAATCGGGCCGGGTCGGCACGCGCCAGGGCCCGGCGCCTCTGACGGGCGAGCGCTGCAATATCGGTCAGAGGCTGGGGCACATGGTCTCTCCTTGGCGACAAAGGGCAGGATAGGAGACCCAGGCAATGCTGCAAGCGGCGCTCAAGATGATTTTTCCCGACCAGTGCCTGCTATGCGGGACCTTGACGGATGGGGCCAATGGGCTGTGCCCGGACTGCTGGCGGGAGACGCCGTTTCTGCTCACGCGCGGCTGCACATTGTGCGGCGCCCCGATTCTGGGCGGCGAGGACAGCCCCGATGCGCAGTGCGAGGAGTGCCATGCCGAGGGTCGGCCCTGGGACCAGGGGACGTCCGTGATGCTCTACCGCGGATCGGCCCGGCGGCTGGTGATGGCGATCAAACATGGTGACCGGCTCGATCTCTTGCCACGGCTGGCTGCCTGGATGGTGCCAAAGGCCCGTCCCCTGGCACCCCCCGGCACGCTGGTCATACCGGTCCCGATTCACTGGCGCCGGCTGCTCAGGCGGCGTCACAATCAGGCAGCTGGGCTCGCCCGGCCGCTTGCCGCGGCCCTCGACCGTCCCTGCCTGCCCGATGCACTGATCCGTCTGCGCGCGACCGCTCAGCAGAAAGACATGACCCGTGAAGAACGCGCCGCCTTGCAACTGGGCAGTGTCGCCGCGGCGCCTTTGTGGCGGGACCGGCTGAAGGATCAGAACATTTTGCTGGTCGATGATGTAATGACCACAGGCGCCACATTATCCGCCTGTGCGGAGGCGTGCCATGCGGCCGGCGCAGGGGCGGTATCCGTTGTCACCTTGGCACGGGCGGCCCGCGCACCCTAAGTGACAGTCAAACGAATGTTCGGAGATCTGTCATGCAGCCCATCGAAATCTATACCTCTCCGCTTTGTGGCTTCTGCCATGCGGCGAAGCGCCTGCTATCCGGCAAGGGCCTCAGTTTCACCGAACATGACCTGTCGCGCGTGCCCGAAAAGCGGTCCGAGATGCTGGGACGCGCCAATGGCAGCCGGACCGTTCCGCAGATCTTCATCGGCCAGACACATGTCGGGGGCTGCGACGACCTGTTTGCCTTGGAGCGCGCCGGTAAGCTGGACCGCTTGCTTGAGGGGTGAGGCAGATGCTCTGCGCGCTGGCGCAAATGAGCTCGAGCGACGATCCTGCTGACAACCTGGTCGCGGCCCGCGAGGCTGTGCGTCTGGCCGCCGAGGCCGACGCGGACATGATCATCACACCGGAAGTGACGAACTGTGTGTCGTCGAGCCGGCGCCGCCAGATGGACGTCTTGCAGCATGAGGCCGATGATTCCGTGCTGGCGGGATTGCGGGAGGCTGCTGCAAAGGATGGAATCTGGGTGCTGATCGGTTCCCTGGCGTTGAAAACTGCCGATCCGGACGGGCGGTTCGCCAATCGGTCCTTTCTGATCGCTCCGGACGGCGCAATTGTCGCACATTATGACAAGATCCATATGTTCGACGTCGAACTGTCGAAAAACGAAACGTACCGGGAATCGGCCGGGTACCGCCCGGGCGACTCGGTGGCTGTCGCCGACACTCCCTTTGGCCGCATCGGTCTGACCATCTGCTATGATCTGAGATTTCCTTATCTTTACCGGACACTTGCGCGCCAAGGCGCCGAAATTCTCACCGTGCCCGCAGCCTTCGCCCGCCCCACCGGAGCAGCCCATTGGGAGATCCTGCTTCGGGCGCGCGCAATTGAAACCGGCTGCTTCGTGTTGGCGCCCGCTCAAACGGGCACTCATCGCGCAAGTGCCGGAAAAATACGCGAAACTTGGGGTCACAGCCTCGCAGTGTCGCCCTGGGGAGACGTTTTGTTGGACATGGGCGATCTGCCCGGTGTCGGACTCGTTAAAATTGATATAGCTTATGCTGCGGATGCGAAGGCGCGGGTTCCCGCAGTCTTGCAAGATGTTGTGATTGGAAATCTTTGATGAGTACTCAAGCAATGCCTCTGTCCGTGCAGATTGTTTGCGAACTTCTGTTCGTGAATCAGTTGGCACGCGACAAGCTTTCGAAGGTTCTGCCCTCGGGTATGGAGCTGTCTCAGTTCCTCGTGCTGCTGCACATCGCCCAACTGGATGAAGAAACCGGCCCGGCGAGACTGGCCGATGCGTTCAATGTCACCCGGGGCGCGATGAGTAACACGCTCAGCCGGCTCGAGCGGCAGGGGCTGATCACCGTGCGGCCCGACCCGCTTGATGCACGGCGCAAGTTCATCGGTCTCAGTGCTGCGGGACGGGCCACGCTGGACGATGTGTTTGGCGGCATTCGCCCGGCCTTTGAGCCGATTCTGGAGAATAAGGCGCCAAACGACTTGGATATGTCGCTCGCCTTGCTGGCCGATATCCGTGAAGGGCTCGAAACCCGGCGCTAGGGCGCAGCGCCTGGCCGGGTCGCCGTGATCGCATAGTTCACTGACAGGTCGTTCGGTGAGAGGGACCAGTTCCGGGCGAGCGGGTCAAACACCATGCCTTTGCGGTCGACGGGCTCCAGACCGGCAGCCTTCAGCATGTCCGACAGTGCCTCGGGCGGCTGAAACTTCTGCCAGTCATGGGTGCCCGGTGGCAGCCAGCGCAGGATTCGCTCCGCGCCTACGATCGCAAGCGCATAGGACTTGGCGGTCTTGTTGAGCGTCGAGACGATCAGGAGCCCGCCAGGCGCGACCAGCGCGGCGCAGGCCTCGAGAAACCTTTGGGGTTCGGCGACATGTTCGACGATCTCCATCGCCAGTACCACGTCGAAGCTCTCGCCGTCGGCAGCGAGCGCCTCTGCGGTGCTATGGCGATAGTCGATCCGTAGCCCCGATATCTCGGCATGGCGCCGGGCCACTGGCAGCGCGGTGTCGGCCGCGTCCGCGCCGACCACCTCCGCGCCCAGCCGTGCCATCGGTTCGGACAGCAACCCGCCGCCGCACCCGATATCGAGCACCCGCAACCCGGAAAAGGGCGACGGCGCGCGCAGGTCGCGGTCATGCTCCATGGCGATCTGGGTGGTGATGTAGTCCAGCCGACAGGGTGTCATCTCGTGGAGCGGACGGAATTTCCCTTGCGGATCCCACCATTCCTCGGCCATCGCGTCGAATTTGGCGACTTCGTCGGCGTCTACCGTCGCGGAACCTGTCATGGAGAACTCCTTTTCTGGCCCGTCGAAGCGCCGGATCCTATGGTCGCCGCCGGTCGGGCATTATATAGTCCGGCTATGGAGCAATTGGCAGGCACAAAAACCGCATCCCAATTTCTGTATCCGCCTGCCGATCCCTTCGATCAGCGCATGCTGGACGTGGGGCAGGGGCACCGGATCTATGTCGAGCAATGCGGCAATCCCGACGGGATTCCCGTCGTCGTGCTCCATGGCGGACCCGGCGGCGGCTGCAGCCCGGCCATGCGACGGTATTTCGACCCTGCGGTCTACCGGGTGATCCTGTTCGACCAGCGCGGTTGCGGTCGGTCGCGGCCCCATGCCTCGGTGTTGGAGAATACGACCTGGCATCTCGTGCGCGATATCGAGCTGATCCGCGAGACCTTGGAGGTCGGCCGCTGGATCGTTTTCGGCGGCAGCTGGGGGGCGACGCTGGCGCTGATCTATGCGCAAAGTCACCCTGACCGCGTCGCGTATATGGTGCTTCGCGGCGTGTTCCTGATGACCCAGGTCGAGTTGCGCTGGTTCTATGGCGGCGGGGCGGCGCAGTTCTGGCCCGATGTCTGGGAGCGTTTCATCAAGCCGATCCCGGACGGGGAGCGGGGCGACCTGATCGCGGCCTATCATGAGCGGCTCTTTTCCGGCGATCTGATTGTGGAAACGCGTCATGCCCGGGCCTGGGCGGCGTGGGAAAACGCGCTCGCCTCGATCGAGAATGATGGTGTGACCGGCGAAAGCCCGGCGGACTATGCCCGCGCCTTCGCCCGGCTGGAGAATCACTATTTCATCAATGGCGGGTTTCTGGAGAGTGATGGCCAGATCCTCGAAAACATGGACAGCATCGCCCAGATCCCGGGGACGGTGGTGCAGGGGCGTTATGACATGATCTGTCCTCCGCATTCGGCGTGGCGTCTGACCGACCGCTGGCCAAAGGCGGAACTGAAAATGATCCCGAGCGCGGGCCATGCCTTGAGCGAGCCCGGCATCAGCGCCGAGCTGGTGCGCGTGACGAACGCGCTGCGCCGTCAGCACAAGGTGCTCGGACTCTAGACCGGGCGCGCGGCGCGATGGAGCGCCCGAATTTCACCGAAGCCAAGGACGGCCCGCTAGTTGCAAAGGGTGTCTAGCGGACGGTTCTGCAGGAACGTCGCGAGGTTGCGGTCAAACCGGCGATGGCGCGTTGTCCGTGCAGAAAGCGCGCGAACAAGCCCTTTTGCGACGGCTCCAATACGGTTTCAGGGCTTCGCGACCAGGATGATGAGGCGGCCGAAGAGCCGGACGGAAATCAAACTCCGTGCTCAGCACCAGCCTGAAACGGCCCAACGCGGGCGCCCGGACCGAGATCGCGGCGTTTGTAGCAGCCTGCCCGTCCGGTGCGCTCAAAATAGCCCCGTTGGGTTAGACCCCCGTCCGATCTGTTCGACGATGCCCGAGCGACGGTGACGATCTAAAAGAGCGGATCCGGTCGGATTCAAGGCGCCGACGCGCCGGTTCCGCCCCAGGGAGAGGGCATTGCGAGTCGCAAGCATACGCTCTGCTGGTGTGGCATGCTCGGGGCGAAGCCCTATTGCGACGCTTCCCACCGCGCGAAGGGTTGGAGCGACGACTGAGCGCTGTGAAACGCGCTTGCAAAAACTGCCGGTGCCCCCTATGTGCACGTCATCAGCGGCGCGTTTCTCTCTGACGGAACGCTCCACCGGGAAAGATCGACGGGCCGCTGGCCCGTTTTTTTGTTTTGGAGACCTGCCTGCCCGTGCCGGACCTGATCGCCTCTGCGTCCATCGACCGCCGTCTTGCCGAGATCGTTGCCCCGGTCATCGAGGATCTGGGTTATGAGCTCGTGCGCGTGCGGCTCATGGGGGGGCAGACCAAGACCCTGCAGATCATGGCCGACAGGCCTGGCGGCGGGATCGAGGTTGATGATTGTGCCAAAATCTCGACTGCCGTTTCGGCAACGCTCGATGTCGAAGATCCGCTGGAAGAGGATTATACGCTGGAGGTGTCGAGCCCCGGCATCGACCGGCCGCTGACCCGGTTGAAGGATTTCGACCTCTGGGATGGCTATGAGGCGAAGCTGGAGACGCGCGAGATGATCGACGGGCGCCGCCGCTTCAAGGGACGGCTTGCCGGCACCGATGGAGACGAGGTGCTGCTCACGCTGCCCACGCTGGGCGAGGACGGCGAACCGATCACCATCGGCTTGCAATTCGACTGGCTGAGCGACGCAAAGCTGGTCCTGACCGACGATCTGATCGCCGACATGCTGCGTGCCCGCAAGGCCGCGGCGCCCGATGAGACCCAGTTCGACGAGATCCTGACTGAGTCCGCCGAAACTGAAAACATGCAAACCGCCCCCCAAGAGGAGGATTGAGCCATGGCCATCACCAGCGCCAACCAGCTGGAACTGCTGCAGACCGCCGAGGCCGTCGCGCGCGAGAAGATGATCGAGCCCGAGCTCGTCATCGAAGCAATGGAAGAGGCGCTCGCCAAGGCGGCGAAGGCGCGATACGGCTCGGAAATGGACATCCGGGTGGCCATCGACCGCAAGACCGGCGTGGCAACCTTCACGCGCGTACGCACCGTGGTCGAGGACGAGGAACTGGAGAACTACCAGGCCGAACTGACCGTGGAGCAGGCCAAGCAGTACATGGAGGATCCCAAGGTCGGCGATACGCTGGTGGACGAGGTCCCGCCGGTGGAGCTGAGCCGGGTGTCGGCGCAATCCTCCAAACAGGTGATCCTGCAGCGCGTTCGCGAGGCCGAGCGCGAGCGCCAGTATGAAGAGTTCAAGGACCGCGCCGGCACGATCATCAATGGCGTCGTCAAGCGCGAGGAGTATGGCAACGTTATCGTCGATATCGGGCGCGGCGATGCGGTGTTGCGGCGCAATGAGAAAATCGGCCGGGAAAGCTATCGCCCGAACGACCGGATCCGCGTCTATATCAAGGATGTGCGCCGCGAGCCGCGGGGCCCTCAGATCTTTCTGTCGCGCACGGCACCGGAGTTCATGGCCGAGCTGTTCAAGATGGAAGTGCCCGAGATCTATGACGGTATCATAGAGATCAATGCAGTTGCCCGCGATCCGGGCAGCCGCGCCAAGATCGCGGTGATCAGCTATGACGGGTCCATCGATCCCGTGGGTGCCTGCGTCGGTATGCGCGGCAGCCGGGTCCAGGCGGTGGTCAACGAGCTTCAGGGCGAAAAGATCGACATCATCCCCTGGAACGAGGATATGCCGACCTTCCTGGTGAACGCGCTTCAGCCCGCCGAGGTCAGCAAGGTCGTGCTTGACGAGGATGCCGAGCGCATCGAGGTCGTGGTACCGGACGAGCAGCTCAGCCTTGCCATCGGACGGCGCGGTCAGAATGTGCGCCTGGCCAGTCAACTTACGGGCCTCGATATCGACATCATGACCGAGGCTGACGAGAGCGAGCGGCGCCAGAAGGAGTTTGCCGAGCGCACGCGACTCTTCATGGATACGCTTGATCTGGACGAGTTCTTTGCGCAGCTTCTCGTTTCCGAGGGGTTCACAAATCTCGAAGAGGTCGCCTATGTCGAGCTTGACGAGCTTCTGGTGATCGACGGAGTGGACGAAGCCACGGCTCAAGAGCTTCAGGCGCGCGCCCGCGATCATATCGAAGCCGCCAACCGGGCCGCATTGGAAAAGGCCCGGGAGTTGGGGGTCGAGGATTCGCTGGTTGATTTCGAGGGTCTGTCGCCGGTCATGATCCTTGTGCTGGCCCAGGACGGGGTCAAAACGCTGGAGGACTTCGCCACCTGTGCCGACTGGGAGCTGGCCGGCGGCTGGACAACCGGTGACGATGGCAAGCGCATGAAGGATGACGGGCTGCTGGAACCCTTCGATGTCAGCCTTGAGGAAGCGCAGGACATGGTGATGACGGCGCGGGTTCAGCTCGGATGGGTCGATCCCGATGACCTGATCACCGAAGCCGAGGGCGAGGGAGAAGAAGGCGAAGGCACGGAGACGCCCGAAGAACAGGTCGGCGCCTGAGCGATCGGGACGATACAATGACCCGAGGCGGGCGTGCCAGGCAGTCGCCAGACCCGGAACGGCGCTGTGCGGTGACGGGCGAGACGGGGCCGAAGGCTGGGCTTGTGCGCTTTGTCGTCGGGCCCGAAAGCCAGATCGTGCCGGATATCCTCGGCCGTCTGCCGGGGCGCGGGATTTGGGTGAGCGCCGACAGGAGCGCGCTCGACCGGGCCGGGAGCAAGGGGATCTTTGCCCGGGCCGCCAGGCAGAAGGTCACCGTGCCCGATGGGCTCGCTGACCGGGTCGAGACGGCGCTGGCGCGACGGGTGACGGAGTTGGTATCGATGGCCCGCAAAGCCGGGCTTGCGGTTGCCGGCTATGAGAAGGTAAAGAGTTGGATCGACAGTGGGCGGGCCGAGGTGCTTCTACAAGCGCATGACGGGTCTGAACGCGGGCGGTCGAAACTGCGCGCGCCCCACGGGTCCGGGTCTCTGGTTTCCGTGTTGGATGCGTCGGAGTTGGGGTTCGCCTTCGGGCGGGAAAATGTGATACACGCAGCGCTTGCGGGTGGTGGACTCACAACACGTGTTGTAGAGGAGGCCGCACGACTCTCGGGCCTGCGCGCGAAGATCGGTGGGGATGTGCCCGCCGGGAAGGGTAATACAACCATATGAGCGACACTGACGGCAAAAAGACCCTGGGACTTCGTGGAGGCTCCCGTTCGGGACAGGTGAAGCAGAGCTTCAGCCACGGCCGGACCAAGAATGTCGTTGTCGAGACGAAGCGCAAACGCGTTGTCGTGCCCAAGACGGGATCGGGGAAGTCCTCGAGCAGCGCGGGCGGCGACCCGTCGCGCCGTCCGGCTGGGATCAGCGATGCCGAGATGGAGCGCCGTCTCAAGGCGTTGCAGGTTGCCAAGGCACGTGAGGCTGACGAGGCCAAGCAGCGCGAGGCCGAAGAAAAGCGCCGCGCCGACGACCGTGCCCGGCGAAAGGCCGAGATTGAGGCCAAGGAGCGCGAGGAGCAGGAGCGCGAGGAACGTGCCAAGGCCAAGGCCGAGGAAGAGGCCCGCGCCAAGGCGGAGGCCGCGGCCAAGCGCGAGGCAGCCGAAAAGCCCGCCGCTCCGGCCGACCCCGACGCCCAAACAGCGCCGGCGCGCCCGGTACCGAACAAAACCGGTGCACCCACGCCGCGCAAGAAGGACAGCAAGGGCGACGACCGCGATCGCGGGCGCAACAAGGGCCGTGATGATGGACGCCGGACCGGTAAACTGACGGTCAATCAGGCGCTTTCGGGCGACGGACGCCAGCGGTCGCTGGCCGCCATGAAGCGCAAGCAGGAACGCGAGCGCCGCAAGGCGATGGGCGGCAACGAGACACGCGAAAAGGTCGTGCGCGACGTTCAGGTGCCCGAAACGATCGTCGTTCAGGAACTTGCCAATCGCATGGCGGAGCGCGTGGCCGATGTCGTCAAGGCACTGATGCAAAACGGCATGATGGTCACGCAGAACCAGTCCATCGACGCAGACACGGCCGAACTCATCATCGAGGAGTTTGGGCACAAGATCCAACGGGTCTCGGATGCCGATGTCGAGGATGTTATCGACAGCGTCGAGGACAGTGGCGAAGACCTTGAGCCCCGACCGCCGGTCATCACCGTGATGGGCCATGTCGATCACGGCAAGACCTCGCTGCTCGATGCGATCCGCAATGCAAAAGTCGTCTCCGGAGAGGCCGGCGGCATCACCCAGCATATCGGCGCCTATCAGGTGACCACGGACAATGGTCAGGTGCTCACGTTCCTCGACACGCCGGGCCACGCCGCTTTCACCTCGATGCGGTCGCGTGGTGCGCAGGTCACGGATATCGTTGTGCTGGTCGTGGCGGCGGACGATGCGGTGATGCCGCAGACCGTCGAAGCGATCAATCACGCCAAGGCGGCAGACGTTCCTATGATCGTTGCGATCAACAAGATCGACAAGCCCGAGGCGAATCCGGACAAGGTGCGCACGGATCTGCTGCAGCACGAAGTGATCGTCGAAAAGATGTCCGGCGACGTGCTCGATGTCGAGGTTTCGGCAATTTCGGGCGAGGGGCTGGATGCGCTGCTGGAAAACATTGCGCTGCAAGCCGAACTGCTCGATCTGAAGGCCAATCCGAAGCGCGCAGCGCAGGGCGCGGTGATCGAGGCACAGCTCGATGTCGGCCGCGGGCCCGTCGCCACGGTTCTGGTTCAGAACGGAACCCTCAAGCAGGGTGACATCTTCGTCGTCGGTGAACAGTGGGGCAAGGTGCGCGCGCTGATCAATGACAAGGGCGAAAGGGTCAAGGAATCCGGCCCGTCTGCACCTGTCGAGGTCCTGGGTCTGAACGGCACGCCTGAGGCTGGCGACGTGCTCAATGTCGTCGAAACCGAAGCTCAGGCCCGTGAAATCGCAGAGTATCGGGCCCAGCAGGCCAAGGACAAGCGCGCCGCGGCTGGCGCGGCGGCGACGCTGGAACAGATGATGGCGAAGGCCAAGGCCGACGAAGATGTCGCAGAACTGCCGCTGGTTGTGAAGGCCGACGTCCAGGGCTCTGCCGAGGCGATCGTGCAGGCGATGGAGAAGATCGGTAATGACGAGGTGCGCGTGCGCGTGCTGCATTCCGGGGTCGGGGCCATCACCGAAAGCGATATCGGATTGGCCGAGGCGTCTCAGGCGCCGGTCTTTGGCTTCAATGTCCGCGCAAACGCGACAGCGAGGAACACGGCGAACCAGAAGGGCGTGGAGATCCGCTACTATTCGGTGATCTATGACCTCGTCGATGACGTCAAGGCGGCGGCATCGGGTCTGCTGAGTGCCGAGGTGCGCGAGAAGTTCATCGGCTATGCCGAGATCAAGCAGGTCTTCAAGGTCTCGGGCATCGGCAAGGTGGCCGGTTGTCTGGTGACCGAAGGCGTCGCGCGCCGATCGGCCGGAGTACGACTCCTGCGCGACAATGTCGTGATCCACGAGGGCAACCTCTTCCTTGAAACGCTTCAGCGTCTTGAGCGTGCCCTCGTG
>JBCDBB010000028.1:0-30502 GCA_039184415.1 Pseudomonadota bacterium | reverse complement strand
TGAGTGAGTGCTTGATCGCGCCCAGATCGTTGGAAATGATGAAGGCACCCACCGCCGCGCCGCCGATCATCATGAACTCAAATGGCAACGCCTTAAGAATAATGCCCATCTTGCCGCCGGCGAGCAGATACCCCCCGAACACCATACCAAAGATCAGAACTATCCCGATGATCCCGAACATGTCGCGACTCTCCGAACCCACTAACGGCGCGTACGCTGACAGGCATTGGTTAAAGAACCGATGCCCGGAACCGCCGTCAGCGCAGATAAGCCGCGGAAAGTAGGTCGGAGATTTCGGACATCGCACCACGCAGTGCCCAGAGCGCGTCGGGATCGAGCGTCGCCGGATCGCTGAGTTCCATATCCGTCTGGGTACGGATGACGGCCTTGTAGAAATCTGACAGATGCCCGCGATCCTCCGCTCCGGGCAGGCGGCCGGCCAGGGACCGGATCCGGTTCAGTTGATAGAGCACCGAGCGCGGGTTGCGCCCGTCCAGCGCCAGCAGATCGACCACGGTTTCGCGATTGGTCGCAATGGTGAAGCGCTGGCGGTGGGTCATCGCGCTGTCTGCATATTCCACCGCCAGATCGAGTGCCCCCTCGGGCGCATCATCTGCGGTGAACTGGGCCAGCACCGAAGCGGTCCCTGTGGCACGTTCCAGAGCCCGCCCAAGCGACAGGAACCTCCAGCCGGTGAACCGATACATGTTGTCCTGCACCAGGCCAGAGAATCCGGTGACCTGCCGGAGCAAAAGGCTCAGAATGCGCGCGATCGCATCTTCGCTGTCGCTCTCCGCCTCGGAGAACTCTTCTGCTGCCTCCTGAGCGGTGCGGTGGAGATCCGTCAGCGCGATCCAGCCGTCTTCGCTGAAACGGTCGCGGACCTGGGCGGCGCTGTTGACCGCGGCGCCGAGCATGTCCAGCAGCCCCTCGGGGATCGGAGAGCGCGTGCTCACCCCGCCGCGCCAGAGCGCGAGGTCGATCTCAGTCAGCAGCGGCGCGTCCGGATCGGCGCTTTCGCTAAGGCGAGCATGGTGCGCGCGCAGCAGGCGCATGGTGCCTTCGGACCGCTCGACATAGCGACCCAGCCAATAGAGGTTGTCGGCCGCCCGGCTGGGCAACACCGTCAGGTCGCCCCGCGACCGGGCCTCATAGCGCGCCTCGGCGATGGTCGCGCCGCGTGCGGGCCGGTCGCGGATCACCCAGACATCGGCGACGGACCCGCCCTGCTGGAGCGAGATCGCCGTCGGATCCTCGGTCTGGCCGATGCGCGCATAGCCTCCGGGCATGAAGACCCAGCCGCGGTTCGTGCGCACCGCAAAGACCCGCAGGCTCATGGGGCGCGGCACAAGCCGACCCTCGACCAGCGCCGGGGTCGTTGACAGGCGCACGGCCTCCTGGCCGACGAGCGCGCCCCCTTCCGCATCGATCCAGTCATTCACCGAGGCCTCTGAGCCCGCGCGGAACTGTCCGCCGAGCACGGTGGCGGTCTCGGCGTCAAAGGGCAGGCGCGTGGAGAGCGCAGGGCCGATCATCATCCGGGCGGTATTTGCCTTGACATGTTCGCGCTCCGTCGGCTGTCCGCACCACCAGGTGGCGATGTTTGGCAACAGGAGCGGCTCGCTCCGCAGGGCCTGGCAGATACGCGGCATGAATGCGAGCATCGCGCGGGTCTCCAGCACGCCGGAGCCGAGCGCATTGACCATCGTCACTGCCTGCTGGCGCAGCGCCCCAACTAGACCCGGCGTGCCCAGCCGCGAGGTCTCGTTGAGCTCCAGCGGATCGGCAAAGCTCGCATCGAGCCGCCGCCAGAGCACGCTGACGGGCTTAAGTCCGGCCACCGTCCGCACCATCACCCGCCCGTCGCGCACCACAAGGTCTTCGCCCTCCAGCAGGATGAAGCCAAGGTAGCGGGCGATATAGGCGTGCTCGAAATAGGCGTCGTTCAGCAGACCCGGGGTCAGCACTCCGACCTCTCCCGGGGCATCGCCGGGGCGCAGGCCCATGGCGGCAAGACGCTCCAGCGCATCGCGGAAGTCACGGAAGAAGCCGCCGATCCGCGCGATGCGGCCACCGGCGAAGCTTTCGGGCAGCATGCGGCTCATGGCGACGCGGTTCTCGATGGCAAAGCCTGCGCCCGACGGGGCCTGCGTCCGGTCGCCCAGCACCCACCAGCCGCCATCGGGGCCACGCCCGACCTCGAAGGCGATGAAATGCAGATAGTGGCCGGACCGTGGCGCAACACCGACCATCGGACGCAGCCAGTCCGTCATCCGCGCGACAAGCTTGGCGGGCAGATGTCCCTCGCGCACCAGCCGGGCATCGCCATAGAGATCGGCGACGATCTCCTCGAGCAGATCCGCCCGCTGGGTCAGGCCTGACCGGATGCTCTGCCAGTCGCTGTCGGCTATGAGCACAGGCACATGGCTGAGCGGCCAGGCCCGTTCGGTCGGCCCATCCTCGCCATAGGCGCGAAAGAAGACGCCCGCATCGCGCAGATACTGTTCGGCCCGCTGCGTGCGCTGGCGCACCCCGTCGGGCCCGAGCCGGGCGAGTTCGGCCAGCAGTCCTCCCCAGACAGTCCGCACCCGACCGCCAGCATCGATGAGTTCATCGGCGGTCGCAGGATCGCGGCGATACTCCGCGATCAGATCATCGAAGGGCGTCGCCGCAGGGATGTCGGGGCTGTCCATGCCCGGTGTTACATCCCCGGCAAGCGGCGCAGGTCAAGCGTCATCGGAAACTCCGGATGCGGCGTCTCGACGGGTGGGGCGTACATGCCCGGTGTGTGCCCCCGCGGCTCAAACCGTGCCAGCCGCCGTGCCTCGGCCTCGTTGGAATTGACCGGGAAGGTGTCGTAGGATCGCCCGCCGGGATGCGCGACGTGGTAGGTGCAGCCCGCCAGAGCGCGTCCCGACCACCGGTCGAAAATGTCGATGGTCAGCGGCGTGTGGACCGGCACGACAGGATGCATCGACAGCGGCGCCTGCCAGGCCTTGTAGCGGATGCCCGCGACGCTGACACCGTTTTCCGCCGCCTCCTGCATGGGCACAATACGTCCGTTGCAGGCGACGGTGTAGCGCTCCGGATTCTCCGTGGTGAGCTTCACCTGCACCCGTTCGGTGGAGCTGTCGGTATAGCGCACCGTACCGCCGATGGCGCCGGTCTCGCCCATCACATGCCAGGGCTCCAGCGCCTGGCGCAGCTCCAGATGCACGCCCTCGCTCTCGACCTCGCCGCAGAAGGGGAAGCGGAACTCGGCCTGGGCCTTGAACCAGTCGGGTTTCATCGCGAAGCCATGGGCATCAAGATCGCCAAGAACCTCCTGCAGATCCTCCCACAGGAAATGCGGCAGCATGAAACGGTCGTGGAGGATCGTGCCCCAGCGGACCGGCTTGCCACTCAGCGGGCGCTCCCAGAACCGCGCGATCATCGCCCGGACCAGCAATTGCTGGGCAAGGCTCATCCGCGCGTTGGGCGGCATCTCGAAGCCGCGGAACTCAATGAGACCCAGCCGTCCCGTCGGTCCGTCCGGCGAATAGAGCTTGTCGATGCAGATCTCGGACCGGTGGGTGTTGCCGGTCACATCGACCAACAGGTTGCGCAGCAGCCGGTCCACCAGCCAGGGCAGCGGCGGTGTGCCCTCTTCGGGCGACGGGATCTGCTGGAGCGCGATTTCAAGCTCATAGAGATGATCGGCGCGGCCCTCATCCACGCGCGGCGCCTGGCTGGTCGGTCCAATAAAAAGCCCCGAAAAGAAATAGCTGAGGCTCGGATGCCGCTGCCATTGCAGGATCAGCGAGCGCAGCAGATCGGGCCGGCGCAGGAACGGGCTGTCCATGGTTGTGGCGCCGCCGATCACCACATGATTGCCGCCCCCCGTTCCGCAATGCTTGCCGTCGATCATGAATTTGTCGGCACCAAGCCGGGCTTGCCGTGCCTCTTCATAGACGGTCTCGGTGATCTCCACCGCATCGTCCCAGCTGCTGGACGGATGGATATTGACCTCCAGCACTCCGGGGTCCGGCGCGACACGGATGACGTTCAGCCGCGGATCCTGGGGTGGCGCATAGCCCTCGATATGGATCGGTGTGCCCAGCCGCTCGGCGGCGGCTTCGGCGGCGGCGACAAGCTCCAGATAATCCTCCAGCCAGACAACGGGGGGGAGGAAGACCGTCAGGCGCCCATCACGCGGCTCGACGCTGATCGCAGTGCGGACCGCGCCGTCGATTTCCGAGACCACCTGTTCGACCCGCTGCTGCGCGCCCTGATCCACGGTGCGCGACGCCACGGGCTGGCTGTGCCAGTCCGGGCCCAGCCGGTCGCGGATCTCCTGGGGGATGTCGTGCAGGGGCTCGC
Organism: Pseudomonadota bacterium; assembly: GCA_039184415.1. GTDB lineage: Bacteria > Pseudomonadota > Alphaproteobacteria > Rhodobacterales > Rhodobacteraceae > JANSYP01. Next base: position 26,143 of record JBCDBB010000028.1, on the reverse strand, counting down.
GCGGGATCGTCGGATCGGCATCGTTGATATAGGGATACTGCGCCGCCGTGAGATGCGGCAGCGCGCCCAGCGGCAGACGGTAACCCACCGGGCTGTCTCCGGGCATCAGGAAAAGCTTGCCCCGCCGGGTCCGCCACCGCTCCGACCGCCAGCGCGACCGGCGGTCCAGCGCCTGCCAGGCCTGAACGGGCAGGACATAGCCCACCGGCTTGCCGAGACCCCGCTCGAAGACCGAGACCATGCGCTGGCGCTCTTCGGGATCCTCGATCTTGGGGTTTTCCGGCGTGACATTGTCCGGCAGGTTGCCTTCGCGCAGCAGCCACTCGCCGGTGTCCTCATAGGCCGGCAGCACGTTCTCCGTCGGCAGATCGAGTACTTCGGCGATGGCGACCGTGAGATCTTCGGCCTGCTGCGCGGTGGGCTCAGTGTCCGTGCCTTCCGACGCGATCAGCGCAGGATCGCGCCAGATCGGGACGCCGTCCTTGCGCCAGTAGAGGCTGAAAGTCCATCGCGGCAGGCTCTCACCGGGATACCACTTGCCCTGCCCGTAGTGCAGAAACCCGCCCGGCGCGAAACGCTCGCGCAGACGCCGGATCAGCTTGTCTGCCTTTGCGCGCTTGGTCGGGCCGACAGCCTCGGTGTTCCACTCGTCGCTTTCGAAGTCATCGATGCTGACGAAGGTCGGCTCGCCGCCCATGGTCAGGCGCACATCGCCCGCCAGGAGCCGTTCATCGACCTTGCGGCCGAGCGCATTCATCTCCTGCCAGCTCTCCTCGCTGAACGGCTTGGTGATGCGGGGATGCTCCGCCACCCGCGCCACCTGCATGTCGAAGTCGAATGTGACATTGGCGCTGCTGGCCATGCCGCTGATCGGCGCGGCATTCCTGAAATGCGGTGTCGCGGCCAGGGGAATGTGGCTCTCGCCGGTCAGCAGGCCCGAGGTCGGGTCGAGCCCGACCCATCCCGCGCCAGGCAGATAGACCTCGCACCAGGCGTGGAGATCGGTGAAATCGACCTCGGTCCCGGACGGCCCGTCAAGCGCCTTCAGGTCCGGCTTGAGCTGGATGAGATAGCCCGACACGAAACGCGCCGCGAAACCCAGATGGCGCAGGGTCTGGACCAGCAGCCAGGAGCTGTCGCGGCAGGACCCTTTGCCGGCCTCAAAGGTCTCTTCCGGCGACTGCACCCCGGGCTCCATCCGGATCACATAGCCGACCATGGACTGCACCCGGGCATTGAGCCCGACCACCATATCGACCGTGCGCTGGCGTTCGCGCGGGATCGTGTCGAGGAACGCCTGCAGATGCGGGCCGGCCGGCTCGGCCCGGCGGTAGATCACCAGATCCTCGGCCAGATCTTCCGGATAGTCGAAGGGCCAGTGCTCCGCGCTGTCCTCGACGAAGAAATCGAACGGGTTGTAGACCGTCATGTCGGCGACGAGGTCCACTTCGATCTTCAGTTCCCGCACGGGGTCGGGGAAGACGAAGCGCGACAGCCAGTTGCCGTAGGGGTCCTGCTGGTGGTTCACGAAATGCTTGGCCGGCGTGACGCGCAGAGAGTGGCTCAGCACCTTGGTCCGCGAATGGGGCGCAGGCCGCAGACGGATCACCTGGGGCCCGAGCGTGACGGGCCGATCATACTGATAATGCGTCAGATGATAGATGCTTGCCTTGATCGACATGGCCCGTCCCCCGAAGCTCTGTTTCGGCCACGCTTTCACAGATTGCCCCGGCCTGAAAGAGCCGCCCGGCCCCGCGCGCGCACGCCGCGCGCTAGTGACGCCTTTTCAGGCAGCCACGCGGCGCCGCGCACGACTTGCCATGCCGTCGCGGATAAGATGTGGTCGCGCGATGGACATACCCGCCTTCTCACCGGCCATCGACCGGCTGCCCAGATCCATCCCGTTCGTTCCGCCCGAGGCGCTGCAACGGCAGAGCGGCGTGCCGATCACCCTGCGGCTCGGCGCCAACGAAAGCCTCTTTGGCGCCTCCCCTGCGGCGGTCGCGTCGCTGCGCGAGACCGTCGCGGACGTCTGGATGTACCCCGATGCCGAAGCCCATGATCTGCGCCATGCGCTGGCGGCGCATCACCGGCTGCCAACCGAACACGTCCTGGTCGGCGCAGGGATCGACGGGTTGCTGGATTGTTTTGCCCGCTTGTTCGTGAGCCCGAGTGCAACGGCGGTCACGACCCTCGGCGGCTATCCGACCTTCGCCTACCACGCCCGGGCCGCCGGCGGGGAGATAGTCGAGGTCCCGTATTCGGACGGCCAGGTGCCCCTCGACGCACTGGCCCAACAGGCCGGGGGGCGCAATGCCCGGCTGGTCTACCTGTCCAACCCCGACAATCCGAGCGGCAGCTGGCACGGAGCGCCGGCCATCCGTGGATTTGCCGAGGGGCTGCCGGCAAACTGCGCCTTGTTGCTGGACGAGGCGTATGGCGAGCTTGCCCCGCCCGGCAGCGCAGACGCGGACCTGAGCGATCTGCCCCACGTGATCCGGCTGCGCACCTTTTCAAAGGCCTACGGGCTGGCCGGTCTGCGGATCGGCTATGCGCTGGCGCATCCCGCGGTTTTGGAGGGCGCCCAGAGGGTGCGCAATCACTTTGGCAAGGGGCGTTCCGCCATGGCGGCGGCACAGGCGGCCCTCGGCGACCGCGCCTGGCTGGCGGAAACGCTGACGCGGATCGAGAGCTCTCGCATGGCCATGGTCCGCACGCTCCGCGACGCCGGTCTGTCGCCCCTGCCCTCGGCCACGAATTTCGTCACCGCCGAGACAGGGCGCGGGCGCAGCTATGCCGAGGCGCTCATGGCCGACCTGCTGGCACGGGGCGTTTTCATCCGCAAACCTGCCGCCGCGCCCCTGGACGGCTGCATCCGGGTGACCCTGCCACCGGAAGATTTGGTTCCGCGGTTTGCCGAAGCGCTAGAGGCCAGCATGACGGCCCTTGGCTAGTCTAGCCTTGCCGGGCCAGTACGGTCGCCGCGGCGGCGAGCGCTCCCGGCCCATGCGGGATATCGAGCGCGATCAGGCCGGCCTCGATGCTGCCAAGGGCCCCCATCACCATCTGCGCGTTCACATGGCCCATATGGCCTATGCGGAAGACCCCTTCGGCATTCGGATCGTCCTCATCGCCCATACCAAGCCCGATCCCCAGCGTCAGGCCGGCCTGCGCGCTCACCCAGTCCTGTAGACGCTTGCCATCCGGTGCACCCATCCGGACCGTCGTCACCGCATGGCTCCGATGGGTCGGATCGGGAATGTTGAGCCGTAGCGGGCCATCCGCGCCCCAGGCATCGACCGCAGCCCAGATGGCGCGCGCGAGCGCGGCATGGCGTGCCCAGACCGCCTCCATCCCCTCTTCGCGGACCAGCATGTCGAGCGCCTCCCGCAATCCGTAAAGGTGATGCGTCGGCGCGGTGCCGAAGAAATACTGATAGAAGCCCTCGGGCTGCGTGCGGGGCCGCCAGTCCCAGTATCCCGTGGCGCAGACCGCCCGCTGCCGCGCGGCCTCTGCCCGGTCGTTGAAAAAGACGAATGCCATGCCCGGCGGCGTCATCAGACCTTTCTGGGAGCCAGTGACCATCACGTCGACGCCCCACGCGTCCATCTCTAGCCGGTCGCACGCCAGGCACGCGATGCAGTCGGACATCAGCAGCGCGGGATGGTCCGCGGCTTCCATTGCCGCCCGGAGCGCCGCCAGATCGCTGCGCACCGAGGTCGAGGTATCGACCTGCACCGCCAGAACCGCCTTGATGCGCCGGTCGCTGTCGTCGCGGAGCGCCGCTTCCAGCATATCGGGATCCGCCGGCGCCGCGCGGCCGAATTCGAGCCGTCCTACCTCTGCCCCGAGCCGCGCCGCGATGTCGCCCCAGCCATGGCCGAACCGCCCCGTGGCCAGCACCAGTACCTTGTCGCCCGGTGACAGCACGTTGCTCAGCGCGGCCTCCCAGGCGCCATGGCCGTTGTCGATGTACATCGCTACCTCATGGCGGGTGCGCGCCACGGCCTTTAGATCGGGCACAATGCTCTCGACGATCTCGACCAGTTCGCCCCTGTAGATGTTCGGCGCAGGCCGGTGCATCGCCTGCAGCACCCGGTCGGGCATGACCGAAGGTCCCGGAATGGCTAGATAGTGGCGGCCATGGGCCAGCGATTGCGGCGCCTTGAGCATGTCAGATCCTCTGAGCGGGGTGCATTTCCCGGACTTAGGCACCAAGGCCACAGCGGTCAATCATCGCGTAGCGATCGCGTTGTCTGCCAAGACGCTGGTGGTTACATCCGGGCCATGGAACACGACTTGGCCCCATGCTTGTGACGATCAAATCCCGATTGCGCCAGTTTGAACACGAGATGCGGCAGCGTTTCGGCGTGAGCATCGCCACGCCCAAGGCACGGCGTCAGGCCTGGTGGCATTACCAGTTGATGGACCATGCGTTTCTGCGCACATGGTGGTGGAATCTCGAGGAATTCGCGCCCGGCGCCTGGCGGGCCAACCAGCCTTCGCCGCGCCAGATCGAACGCTATGCCCAGATGGGGATCCGGACGATCCTCAACCTGCGCGGCGACGGGCGCTATAGCCATTATTTGTTCGAGGAAGAAGCCTGTGCGCGCCATGGCATCACTCTGGTCAGCCTGACTTTCAGCGCGCGGCGCCTGTCACCCCGCGCCGACATGCTGGAACTGATCGAGACCATGCGCCGGATCGAAAAACCCTTCCTGATCCACTGCAAGTCCGGCTCCGACCGCACGGGGCTCGCTGCGGCGCTCTATCTCGCCGTGATCGAAGGTCGCCCGGTGCGCGAGGCGCGCAGGCAACTCCATTGGCGCTTCCTGCATCTGTCGAGCACCGATACCGGCGTTCTCGACCATGTCTTCGATGTCTATGAGGCCGATGCCGCGCAGGCACCCATCACCCTGCTGGAATGGCTGAAAACCCGCTATGACCACGAGGCGCTGACCGAAAGCTGGGAGGCTTCGCGCCGCTGACAGCGCCGCGACGCCTTACTTCCGCCGGTAGGCCCGCCCCAATGCCTCGGGATCGGCCCCGAGCCCATAGCGCGTCAGGCACCACAGGTTGCGCGCCCCGCGCCGGATCCAGCCCTCGGCGACATAGCGCTCCGCCGAGGTCACCGCGACATGCCCCAGCGGTCGGAGGCGGCCACGCAGCGCGCGGGCCAGCGCCACATCTTCCATGAGGGGCAGGTCGGGATAACCCCCCACCCGATCCAGCAGGTCGCGCCGCACCACCATGCCCTGATCGCCATAGGGCAGGCCCAGCCACCGCGACCGCAGGTTCGCCCAGCCTGCCACCATCGCCGGCGCGCCCCCCGGCCTATCAAAGCGCAGCCAAAAGTAGCCCGCATGATCAGGCGCCTTCGCCATATGCTCGGCCACCGCATCTGCCCAACCGGGCCGGAGGCGGGTGTCGGCATGCAGTATCATCAGCCAGGGCGCCCGCGCCGCCGCGCATCCGCGGCAGAGCTGCCCGCCGCGCCCGGCGGGTCCGGACACGACCCGCGCGCCAAGCTCCGCCGCAATAGCAGTGGTTGCATCGCACGAGCCGCCGTCGCTGATCACCACCTCACGGATCAGCCCGTCGAAAAGGCCTTCATAAAGAGCCTCGAAACAGTCCCGCAGGCCGTCGGCCGCATTTAATGTCGGGATCACCACCGAGAGCGGTGCGGGCATCGCAAAGGTCCTGTCATCGGCACGCGCCGAACGCTATATCGTGAGACGCGCGGCACGTGGAGGCAAGAATGCGTGGAGACCTGGACGAGACCCGCAGCCTGATCAGGGTGGGCGGAGAGGATCGCGAGAGCTTTCTGCAGGCGCTCGTGACCAATGATCTGGACAAGCTGTCCGAGGGACTGGTCTATGCGGCGCTGCTGACGCCCCAGGGCAAGTATCTGGCCGACTTCTTCCTGGTGCCCGAAGCCGACTCGATCCTGATCGATGTCGACGGCGCCCTGGCGCCCGATCTTCTCAGACGCCTCACGCTGTATCGCCTACGTGCGAAAGTGACCATTGAAGCTGTTGAACTGCCGGTGGTGCGCGGGCTGGGCGACCTGCCCGAGGGTGCCTTTGCCGACCCGCGCGACCCGGCGCTCGGTTGGCGCGCCTATGGCGCGGAACCCGTCGAAACCGCCGGTATCGACTGGACCGCCCTGCGCGTCGCTCACGGCATTCCGGAGCAGGGCAGCGAGTTGATCCCCGATGACAGCTACATTCTGGAGTTCGATTTCGAGAGACTGAACGGGGTCGATTTCCGCAAAGGCTGCTTCGTCGGGCAGGAAATCGTCGCCCGCATGAAACACAAGACCACCCTGCGCAAAGGGCTGGCACGTCTGCGCATCGACGGAGCCGCCGAGCCGGGCACCGAGATCACCGCCGGCGGCAAGACCGTCGGGCGCCTTGGCACTCAAAGCGGATCGGCCGCCCTTGCCCATGTCCGCTTCGACCGCGCGCAAGGTGATATGCAGGCCGGGCCGGCCAGGGTTTCGCCGTTGGAGCCGCAGCCTGCGGCGGGATGACGCAACCAGTAGCCCCCGTGCCGCAAACTATGCGCGTTCGGCATATTCCATTGTTTCGGTATTGACGATGATGTCCTCATCCTGCCCGACAAAGGGCGGCACCATCACCTTAATGCCGTTGTCAAGGACTGCAGGCTTGAAACTATTTGCGGCGGTCTGGCCTTTCACCACCGGCTCCGTTTCAACGACCTTGCAGGTCACTTTCTGCGGCAGCGTCGCGTTCAGCGCCTCGCTCTCGTAATACTCGATCACCGCAGTCATGCCATCCTGCAGGAATGGCCGCCGGTCGCCCAGAAGCTCGGCCGGCAGCTCGACCTGCTCGAAGGTTTCGGTGTCCATGAACACCAGCATCCCGTCGCTTTCATACAGAAATTGTTGGTCTTTCTGCTCCAGCCGCACCCGCTCGACCTTGTCCGCGGACCGGAAGCGCTCGTTCAGCTTCGAGCCGTTGCGCAGGTTTCGCAGTTCGACCTGGGCAAAAGCCCCGCCTTTGCCCGGTTTGACGTGATCAACCTTCACGGCGGTCCAGAGACCGTCATTATGCTCCAGAATGTTTCCGGGCCGGATCTCGTTCCCGTTGATCTTAGGCATGGCGGGCCTCACGTCATCTTGCTGTCATCTATTGTATCGCTGAGCCCCGCACCTATATCCGGCGGGTTTGGGGCTGACAAGAAGGGCACATACCCCTTTGATCAACCCCTTGCCATGATAACAGCGCATAGCTGCCATGACTTTTTCGGGATACCGAATCAAGTGAAAGCAGCCATAGTGCGCTCTCTAACCAACAAGAAACAAAAACAAGGACTGATGATGGGCGAATTTGTGGACGGCACGGCTTTTAACCACGAGCAGGGCAATCGTGCGCGCAAACTGTTCGCTGCGGTGGTGCTGGCTGCGCTGGATGATGCCATCGCAGATGACAAGAAGTATGGAAACGGGCCCGAGCAGATTGCCCGTTGGGCACGGTCGCGCGATGGGCGCGAAGTTCTGAGCTGCGCCGGCATCGACCCCAATGAGCGGGTGGTGACCGGACTGATGGAATTTGTCAGCAAAGGCGTACGTACTTCGGTCGCATTGTCGCGCGAGGAAAGCGAACGCCGCAACCAGGCGCAGGCCGAAGCCGCCTGATCCTGTCTTCGGCCCTCGCGGGCTTCGGAACAGCGCGTCCTTCGGGGCGCGCTTTTCGTTTGCAGCCCGATGGATCGCGGGGCAGACCCGGCCCATGGCGCGGGCGATCATGATTCAGGGCACCGGCTCCAATGTCGGCAAGAGCCTGCTGGTGGCGGGGCTCGTCCGCGCGGCGCGGCGGCGCGGGATGTCGGTGCGGCCATTCAAGCCGCAAAACATGTCCAACAATGCGGCCGTAACCTCCGACGGCGGAGAGATCGGCCGCGCCCAGGCGCTGCAGGCACTGGCCGCCGGTGTTGCCCCGCACAGCGACATGAACCCCATCCTGCTCAAACCCGAAAGCGAACGCGGCGCCCAGATCATCGTGCAGGGCAAGGTCCATGGCACGCTTAAGGCACGCGACTATGCGCGCGAGAAACCGGCGCTCCTGGGTCCGGCCTGCGACAGTTTCAGGCGGCTGGCCGACGGTGCGGACCTGGTTCTGGTCGAAGGGGCAGGCAGCCCCGCTGAAATCAACCTGCGCCGCGGCGACATTGCCAACATGGGGTTTGCCGAGGCGATGAACCTGCCCGTGGCGCTGGTCGGCGATATCGACCGCGGCGGGGTGATCGCGCAGCTCGTCGGCACCGCCGAGATCCTGCCGCCCGAGGACCGTGCACGTATTTGCGCCTTTGCCGTCAACAAGTTCCGCGGCGATCCCAGCCTGTTCGATGACGGGCTCCACGAGATCGAGACCCGCACCGGCTGGCCCAGCCTCGGGGTGATCCCCTGGTTCGACGAGGCCTGGCGGCTGCCGGCCGAAGATATCCTCGATCTCAAGAGCCGTCCGGGCGGGGCTTTCAAGATCGCGGTGCCGCAACTCGCCCGCATCGCCAATTTCGACGATCTCGACCCGCTGGCCGCCGATCCATCGATCAGTGTGGAGATCGTCCCGGCCGGTCGCGCCCTGCCCGGCGATGCCGCGCTGGTGCTCATCCCGGGTTCCAAGACCACCCGGGCCGATCTGGAGTTCATGCGCGCCCAGGGCTGGGATATCGATCTGCAGGCGCATGTCCGGCGCGGTGGCCATGTTTTGGGGGTCTGCGGCGGCTATCAGATGCTCGGCCGGAGCGTCGCCGATCCGGACGGGCTCGAAGGCGCGCCGGGCGAGACACCCGGACTCGGGCTGCTCGATATCCGGACGGTGATGGTGCGCGGGAAGACGGTCTGCCAAGTCTCGGGCACCGAAACCGACAGCGGGCAGGCCGTATCGGGCTACGAGATCCACCTGGGCGACACGCACGGGCCCGATTGCGGACGCGCCTGGCTCGACATCGGTGGCCGGCGCGAAGGGGCGTCCTCTCCCGATGGGCGGGTGCGCGGCACCTATCTGCACGGGCTTTTCCACGAGGACGGCTTCCGCCGGCGGTTTCTCAGCCGGATCGGGGCCACGCCGACCACCCAGAACCACGGCGCCGCGGTCGAGGCCGCACTCGACCGTCTCGCGGATCACCTGGAAAGCCACATGGATGTGCCCCGGCTGCTGTCCTTCGCCGGGCCGGTGGTCTGACGCACCACACAGGGTGATAAGGGCTGGCTGGTGCCGTCTGATCCCGCCGGGCTTTAGCGCGCCGGATCCGCCCTGCGGTCCAGCTCCTCCTGCAGAACGCGCTGGATACTGTCAGCGATGTGGCGCCCCATATCCTCCTGCAGCTCGTCGCGAAGAATGTCGCGCACCAATGACCGCAACGTCGTCATGTCCGGCTCGGTCGCGACAACGCGCTGCTGTTCAGGCTGAGCAAACAGTCCGGCCCCTTCCCGATCCGCGACCGCGGCAGATGCACCATCCCCTTCGGTCGCAATGATGCGGGTCAGACGAGCGAAATCGCGCAACAGCGCGTCGCGCGCAGACGGCCCGGGCCGCTCTCCCTCAGGTTCGGACGGGCGGGACGGTCCGATGCGATGTGCGTCCGTCAGAACCAGCGGATCGGACGCTGCGTCCGCGCGCTCAGCCACCAGGGCTCGAACAGCGCTCAACAAGGCCTCGACATCCTCCGGCGCGGTCACGTGCCCCGCCCAGTTATACCTGTTCTGAAAGCCACTCGAACTCCGACTCCGACGGTCAGTTCCGCCCGATATTGCGCAGCACGCGGTCGAGCTTGATACCCTGCGGACTGCCGATCGGCGGAGCGGTGCGCACGGCATCGTAATAGGCCTCGGGATCGTAGGCGACGACATTCAGGCCGAGCGAGTCCGCCGTGAGCATGCCCATGGCCGACAACAGACCATAGATGGCCACCTGCTGCTGACGGTTCGCGTCGATCCGCAGGCCCTGGGCGTCGAGCAGTTCCTGTTCAGCGTTCAGCACGTCAAGCGTGGTACGCGCGCCAAGGCTTGCCTCTTCCCGGACCCCTTCAAAGGCGATCCGCGCGGCATCGATCTGGCGTAGGGTCGAGCGCAGGACCGCCTGGGCGACCTGCACCTGAGACCAGGCGACACCCAGATTCTCGGAGATGACCTTGGTGGTCTGCAACAGGTTGGCGCGGTTCTGATCCCGCTGGGCGACCGTGCTGCGGAAGGCCGAGTTCAGTGCACCACCGCGATAGATCGGACCACGCAGCTCCAGACCGAAGGTGGCCGTTGGCTCCAGATCCCCGGATGCCGAGCCTGTGCCGTCCGACCAGCCCAGATCGGCATTGGCCGACAGGCGCGGCAGGATCGACGCCTCGGCCCGGGCGACATTGAGATCCGCAACGCTCACCAGCCGCTGCGCCTGCAGGATCTGGGGGTGGCCCCTGAGTGCCACGGTGCGTGCGGCCTCCAGCGTGTCTGCCGTCCTGGGCAAGGGCGGCGGCGCGGCAAGGCTGCCCGGAAACCGGCCAACGGCAAGATTGAACGACTCGCGTGCTGTTTCCACATCACCTTCGGCCGCAACGAGGCTCGCCTGCGCTTCGGCCTGGCGCGACTCGGCCTGGGCGACGTCGGTCCGCGTCACCTCTCCGACCTCGAACCGGTCATTGGCGGCGCGCACCTCTTCGGTGAGAACGCGCACGTTGTTGCGGCGCAGGTCGACGAATTCGATCGCCCGGATCACATCCATGTAGGCCACGATCGCCGAGAAAAGCACCTGCTGTTCGACGTTGATCAGGGCCTGGCGGGTCGCCAGGACAGACTGTTTCGCAGCTTCGATCGACAGCCGGTTACGGCCGAATTCATAGAGCGTCAGATCCGCGGTGAGCCCGAGCGTATTGGTCACCGTATCGTCCTGCTGGACGAAGGACGCATCGAAGTTCCGCGACCAGTCGACCGCTGCGACATAGTCGAGCGTCGGGCGGAGCGCGGACACCGCGGTCGCCACGTCTTCGTCCGTCGCCCGCAGAACGGCGCGGTTCTGCTCCAGCAAGTTACTGTTATTATAGGCCGACACCAGGGCGTCCGCGAGCGTCTCAGCCGAGCTTTGCGTCGCAGCGCCGACCAGAACCGATGCAGCCGTCAGGGCACCGGCAATCCCGTTTCGCACACCCACAGTCATTCTCCTAAACACGCGTAAAGCCGATTGCCCGGGTCAGAGCACGAAACCTTCGGCCCGGGTGAACTCCTCCAGAACCGGCGCACCGGCATTGAAGACGAAGCGCCATGTCACGTTATCCCCAACTTTATACCCAATCCGTACAACGCCAAGCGCGCCGTCCGCGAAGATGGCAATGATCCTGCCACCTTCCTTCAACTGTGACAGAACTGCATCACTGATCGTCTCAACCGCGCCCTCGATGAGGATCGCGTCATAGGGTCCATGATCCGCGGCGCCCTCGGCAAGGGGTCCGCGCACCAGGGCGGCGTTAAAAACCTCCTGTTCTGACAGGGCGGATTCAGCATCCTGGGCCAACATCTCGTCGGACTCTACCACGACCACCGCCTGCGCCAGGGCACCGATCACCGCCGCGCTGTAGCCAAGGCCTGCACCAAGCACCAGAACCAGATCCTTGGGCCCGAGATCGAGCGCATCCAGCATCTTCGCAAGCGTCCTCGGCTCCAGCATGACGCGCCGCCCGCCGAGATTGAGATTGCCGCCGACATAGGCGGCCTCTTCCTTGCCCGCGGGCACGAACCGTTCGCGCGGAACGTTCAGGAAAGCCTCGATAATCGGAAACTTCGTTACGTCGGACGGCCGGATTTGCGTGTCGACCATGATCGTGCGCCGCGCGGCGAAGTCGGGCATGCCCACTGTCGTCTCCTCAGATCCTGTTGCCGTCTCTTGGCACGAAACTCTGCGAAACGGCAATATCGCGCCAAACCGTTCCACGAGGCCGCGACCAAAAGGCTTACCGCCCGGGCGGGCGCGAACCGGACACAACGGCCTGCCGCTGTCGCATGCTGTTCATCTTACCGTTACGATAGCGTCACAGGTGCGATGCTACGTCGCTCCGGTCCAAGGTGAATGACAGGGATTGGGACAATGACAAAAACACTCCTTCTTGCTGGCGTGGCCGCGCTGATCGGCACTGCCGCAGCCGTTGCCGACGTGATCGAAATGGGGCCGAGGCCCTACTACCTCATCGACCGGATGGAAGAGGGGCCGCTCAAGGAAAAGCTGACCTCCTGCATGGGACAACCTGTTGAGAGAACGCTCTTTTCCATCGGCCATCGCGGCGCGCCGATGCAGTTTCCGGAACATACCGCAGAGTCGAATATCGCCGCGGCACGGATGGGCGCGGGCATTCTGGAATGCGACGTGACCTTCACCAAGGACAAGGAACTGGTCTGCCGGCACGCTCAGAACGACCTGCATACCACGACCAATATTCTCGTCAGCGACCTGGCCGATACCTGCGTGACCCCCTTCACCCCGGCGAGTGGCGATCAGGAAGCAACCGCGGAATGCCGCACGAGCGAGATTACCCTGGCCGAGTTCATGACGCTGACGCCCAAGATGGACGCGGCGGACAAGGGCGCGGCGGATGCCGGAGCGTATCAGGGCGGCACGGCAAACTGGCGCACCGATCTCTACTCGGTGGAGCCCGCAACGCTGATGAGCCACGCGGACTCCATCGCGCTCTTCAAGGAGCTTGGGGCGAAATTCACGCCGGAGCTGAAGTCGCCCTCCGTCGAGATGCCCTTCGACGGGTTCAGCCAGGAAGACTATGCCCAGAAACTGGTGGACGAATTCAAGGAGGCGGGCATCCCGGCGGGGGACGTCTGGCTGCAGAGCTTCAATCTGGACGACATCAAGTACTGGATTGAAAACGAGCCGGAATTCGGGGCGCAGGCGGTGTATCTCGATGACCGGTACGAGGCCGAAGACGCCGACGAGGGCCTGATCGATCCGATGGATCCGTCGACCTTCAAACCCACGATGCAGGAGCTGGCGGACATGGGGGTACAATATCTTGCGCCTCCGACCTGGATGCTGGTCACCGTGGAGGACGGCAAGATTGTCCCCTCGCCCTACGCCGACGAAGCCAAAGCCGCCGGTTTGAACCTGATCACATGGACGATCGAGCGGTCCGGCCCGCTGGCCCTGGGCGGCGGCTGGTATTACCAGTCCATTGCCGACATCACCGACAGCGACGGCGTGATGTACGAGTATATCGACGCGCTGGCGCAAGATGTTGGCGTCAAAGGCATTTTCAGCGACTGGCCCGCAACCGTCAGCTACTATGCGAGTTGCATGGGGCTGGAGTGATCCGCAGCTGACGGCAGGGATCGGGGCGGCTACGGCCGCCCTTTTCCGTGACGGGTTAAGAGCCCGGCAAGAAAGGTACGAAACGTCCAAATGGACATTACGTACAACCATGTTCGCGCTTTGCCCCTGCCCACGGTGCGACCGGTACGCACGCCGGCCTCAGTCCTCCAGCGCCGCTTTCTGGAGCGCGTCGGGCGTGAAGGGCATCCGCCTCAGCCGAAGCCCGGTCGCCGCGTGGACCGCATTGGCGATGGCTGCGACGGTGGGGGGCGGGCTCGCCTCGCCGGCACCGACGCTCGGGTCCTCGGGCCGGTCGATCAGCGTGATCGCAATCCGGGGGATATTGTCGAAGCGGATCACCGGATAGCTGTCCCAGTCCCGTGTCAGCATCCCGTCCCGGTCCCAGCGGACCTCTTCATAGAGCGCCCAGCTCGCCCCCTGGAGCGCGCCGCCTTCTAGCTGGGCCCGCAGCCCGTCCTCATCGACGATCCGGCCCGCATCGGCGACCATTTCGATCCGGTCGAGCCGGAGCTCTGCCCGGTCGGTCACGGTGAGATCGACGGCGACGCCACAGCGGGTCTGGGCATTCTTGTATTGCGCATAGGCGATGCCGCGGCCCTCAGGCGCGGGGCCGAGACCGTCCCGCAAGCCTTCCAGAACGGCGATGGCGCGGGGATCGTCCAGATGGGCAAGACGGAAGGCGATCGGGTCCTGCCCGGTCTCACCCGCGATCTGGTCCATCAGGCTCTCGATGGCCCAGACATTGGCGAGAGCCCCGAGACAACGCAACGCAGAGCTGCGGACGGGGCCGTCGGGGACGAGATGTTTGACCAGCCGCCGTCTGTCGAAATCGTAGATCGGGTCGAGATTGCGATGCAGCCCGCCATGGCGGTTCATGTTGGGCTGGCCGCTATAGGGCGCCATCGGGTCGGCGCGGAACCGGTTTGCCAGAAGCCGCTGAGGGCCGGCGCGACCGGGGCCGGGGCGCGGGCGGCCGCGATGGGTGTCGCCGCGTGTCTCGCCCGACCAGGCGGTGATGCGGCCATCTTCGACGCGGGCGGCGACATCGATGGCCATGGCGGGGGCGGCGGGCTCCCACGCATGTTCGTCCTCGCGGGTCCATTTCAGCAGCACCGGGGTGCCGGGGAGCGCCCGGGCGATCAGCGCGGCCTCGAAAGCCGCGTCGTCGGCGCCGTTATGGCCGTAGCAGCCGGCGGCGGGGTGATGGGTGATCTCGACGGCCGCAAGCTCCAGCCCGAGACTGTCGGCGATGCTCTCACGCAAGGGATAGATGCCCTGGCTGTGGGTGGTGAGGCACAGCCGGTCGCCCTCCCAGACCGCCAGCGCGGCTGAGGGGCCGAGACTGCCATGGAGCGTGTAGGGCCGTTCGAAGCGCAGGGAGTGGGTCGCGCCTTCAAGCGGGGGCGGCAGCGGGCCCTCCTCGGGTTTGCCGCCGCGGGCGACGGGCAGGCTGATCGCCGGATCGCTGTCGAGCCGCGCGAAGGGCGCGCCCTCGGGCAGGCCGTCGCCCCGGTCCCAGTCGCAGCCGCGCGCCAAACGCGCTGCCGCGCGCAGCACCGGCCATTCGGCGGGGCCGGCGACGGCGAGGAAGCTGCCGTCCCGGATGACGCGCTGGCCTGTCTCTTCGACGGCAGCGACGGCCTCGGGATCGAGCGCCGTCAAGTGCGCCAAGGCATGAGGCGGACGGACGACCCGCGCATGCCACATGCCGGGCAGCTCCAGATCCTGGATAAACGCATAGCGCCCTTCGACCATCGCGCGAAGACCGCGGGGCGCGAGCCGGGCATCATGGGCACGGCGGGCGCTGGCAGGCAGGCTGGCATTGACCGCGAGCGCGGGGTTCAGCCGCGCGATGAGCGGCAGCAGGTCGATCCGGTTCGCCCCGCCGGGCGCAGAAAACACGCCGTCCTGCAGGGTCAGTCGCGCGGCGTCGAGCCCGAGATCCTGCGCGGCGAGCGCCGCGGCGGCCTCCCGCGCGGTGGCGGTGGCGCAGCGGAGCGCATGGCCCGACTGTTCCACCGAATTACTGCCCGAGGTGATGCCCTCGTCGGGCGCCGTGCCGGTGCGTACGGGCGCGACGGTGATACGGTCCGGCGGCAGGGTCAGTTCCTCGGACGCGATGCGAATCAGCGCCGTGGAGATGCGCTGGCCGAGATCGACCTTGCCGGTGCGGATCACCGCCCGGTCGCCGCTTGGGTCCATGGCAACCCCCAGCCAGTCGCGGACGAGCGGCGCCGCCTCCAGGCTCATCCGTCGGCAGTGGCCGCGGCAATCTCCACCGCGCGGAAGACGCGGGGGTGGGAGCCGCAGCGGCAAAGATGGGGGGTGAGCGCCTCGGCGGTCTGATCGCGGGAGGGGGCGGGGTTGGCCTCAAGAAGCCCCGTGACCGCGACGACCAGCCCGGCGGTGCAATAGCCGCACTGCGCCGCCGACGCGGCAACGAACGCGTCCTGAACGGCGGCGCCCGTGGGCCGCGCGCCGATCCCCTCAATGGTGACGATCGCCTTGCCCTCGAACACCGCCGCCGGGGTGGCGCAGCTCAGCGTCACGGCACCATCGGCGAGCACCGCGCAGCAGCCGCATTGCTCCAGCCCGCAGCCGAGCTTGGCGCCCTTGAGCTTCAGCTCGTCGCGGAGCACGAAGATCAGCGGCGTGTCGGGGTCGCTCTGGATGGTGTGGTCGGTGCCGTTGATATTGAGCGTCAGGCTCACGAGGGCTGGACCCGCTCCCATGTCACGTCGAGCGTCACGCCGGCCTCGCGGTAGAGGTTCATCACCGGGCAGCGATATTCGACATTGCGGATCAGGCGGTCGAACCGGTCCTGCGGTTCCTCGGTATGGACGCGGATGCGCAGTTTCACCCAGTTGAAATAGGGGCGCACGCCCACCACCCCGCGGGAGCCGCGCTGGTCGACCTCGCCATCCGCGTCGAGATCGACGGCGGAGTATTTGAAGCCCATGGCGTCGGCGCAGCGATTGATGATCACGCCTTCGCAGCCCAGGAGCGACGAGAGCGCCATTTCCAGGGGCGTGGGGCCTGTGTTGCTTTCCTTTTCGTCGGTGATCACGACATGGTCCCGGACCATCATGACGGAGCGGGTCCCGGCCTCGTTCCGGGCGGAGACGCGGCGGATGCCGAGGGCCTTCTTGGTCGGGTCGACGGACGGCTCCAGCAGGTCGGCGGGCACGGGTTTTTCCGAGCGGATCGGGGTGGCGTCGCTCATATCGTCATCTCCAGAATATCGAGGCCAGTGTTGCGGTCGAGCAGGTAGATCCGGCCGTCCGGACCCACATCGACATCGTTGGATTGCGGCGCGGCCCCGTTCGGCAGGACCGGCAGGTAATGCGCGATCTCCACAGGCTCGAGCGGATCGGCGAGTTCCAGAACCCGTAGGCCGCCGGCGAACCAGGTCGCGTAGAGGCGCGTGCTGTCGAGTTTCTCGCGGTACTGGTGGGCGCCGAAGCGCACGCCGGGCTGACCGGCCCAGGGGCTGGCGCGTTCGCTGAGATCCCAGGCGGCGACGGGCTCCATCGCGCTGAGATCGGTGACGTCCATGATCCAGATGAAGCCATGCAGCCGTCCCGGCCGGTGGTCATGTTCCTCATCGATGGCCACGGCATAGCGGCGCCCGTCGATCAGGTTTTCCAGCGGCATGACGGTGTGGGTCGGCTCGGGGATGGCGTCGGGCCAGCGGTAGCTGCCGACCAGCTTGGGCTGGGTGAGGTCCGAGGCGTCGAGCACCCTGAGCCCGGCATGCCACCAGGCGGCCCAGAACTCATCGCCGCAGCGCATCGCATGGTGGAGCCGGTGGGAATAGCCCTTGCCCGTGGGGGTTTCGCCGGCGGCCACATGCTGGCCGGGATTGTGCCAGCGGCCGACTTCGCGGGGTGCTGTCGGGTCGGCGAGATCGTAGATGACGAGGATGTTGCCGACATAGCCCTCCATCTCGGTGGAGATATAGGCGTAGCTCTCGTCCATATCGAACCGGTGCACGCCGAAGCCGTGGGTCCTCACGTAGCTCAGCAGCTTGGGGTCGGTCGGGTCCTTGATGTCCCAGACGCGGAAGCCGCCACCGTCATAGCCGCGGGCGAGTGCCTCTTCGAGCACGGCGATGTCGCTTTCCCGGACCCCGAGTTCGGCGGCGATGGCGGTGTCGGTGGCGCCGGGACCCAGACGGTCGCGGATGCCGGCGATCTTTTCGCCCTTGCGCAGGAAATGGCGGCGGTCCTGCTCGACATTGGTGATCATCAGATCACCCGCCACGCGCACCTTGTGGGTGTGGGAATAGGCGTCGGGCGGGTCGAGATGGGCAACGACTTGGGGGGTCGACGGATCTGAGATGTCGATAACGCTGGTGCCCATGGGCGGCTTCATATGGCCGACATAGGCATAATTGCCCTGGACCACGACCTGTCCACCGCCGGGGATCTCCAGCCGGCCCAGCGGGCGGATGTTGCGGGACAGGCTGAACTCGACCTCCTGCCTCATGCCGCGGCCTCCGCCCGGGTGCGGCGGCGCCAGTCGAGGAAGGCGGGCAGCACGAGAGAGGCCAGCAGGCAGAGCCACAGGATGTTGCCCAGCGTCGAGGAAAAGAGTGTCATGATATCTCCACCGGATTTTTGCAGAGCGCGCAGGAAGTAGGTCTCGAGAAGCGGCCCGAGGATCACGCCGATCAGGATGGCGGCGACGTGATAGCCCGTGCGCCGGGCCAGATAGCCCAGGATGCCGAAGGCGAGCGCCAGCTGCATGTCGAACATGTATTCGCGCGGCACGAACGCCCCCACGAGCGTGAAGGAGATGATGATCGGCGCCAGATAGATCGTGGGCACCGTCGTCACCCGGCACATGTAGCGCGAGAGCGGCAGGATCGTGAGGAACATCAGCAGATAAGCCACCGCCATGGCCATGAACATGCCGTAGCCGACCTCGGGGTTGCTCATGAAGAGCGAGGGGCCGAAGCTCACGCCCTGGAACTGGAGCACCACAAGCATGATCGCCGCAGTGGCGCCGCCGGGGATGCCGAGGACCAGCAGTGGCACAAGGGTGCCGGAGGTCACGCCGTTATTCGCGGCCTCGGGCGCGATCAGCCCTTCGGGAATGCCGGTGCCGTATTTCTCGGGCGTTTTCGAGTAGGTGCGGGACTGCTGATAGGCCACGAAGCTCGCGATGGCCGCGCCGGCGCCGGGGATCACGCCGATCACCAGACCGATGAGCGAGGTCCAGATGATGTGCCACCAGCGCTTGATCGCGATGCCGATCCCCTCGAAGGTCGCGTGCCATGTCGGGTTGCGCATGGCCTCTTCGCCCTTCTGGGTGAGGATCACGCGCTTTTCGATGATGATGAAGGCCTCGGAGACGGCAAAGAGCCCGACGAGCGCGGGGATGAGCGGGACGCCGTCGTAGAGCTCCAAAAAGCCGAAGGTGCCGCGCGGCGTGGCATAAACCACATCGGTGCCGATGGCGCCGATCATCAGACCGAAGAGGCCCGCGATCAGCCCCTTGAGCATGTCCTGCGCGGCGATGGAGGCGATGAGCGAGATGCCGAAGAGCATCACCACGACCATCTCGACCGAATGCATGTAAAAGCCCACGCGGGCGAGGAGCGGCATGGCCGCAAGCGCCACGACGGTGGTGAGCAGCCCGCCGATGGAGGAGGCCACGAAAGAGATCGCGAGCGCCTGCTGGCCGCGGCCCTGTTTGGTCATCGGATAGCCGTCGAGCGGCGTGGCCGCCGCCCCCGCGGTGCCGGGGATATTGACCAGGATCGCGGGGATCCCCGCCCCCATCCGTGCCGCGCAATAGAGCGTGACCATGAAGACGAGGCCCGTCTGCAGATCCATGGCGAGCGTCAGGGGCAGCAGGATGATGATCGTGTTGGCGGCGGAAAAGCCCGGGATGCCCCCCACGATCAGACCCAGAAAGATGGTGGGGATGATGATCCACCAATAGCCGATCGTGTCGGTGAAGGCCGTGGCCAGGAGCGCGGCTGTGTCACCCATTGGCCAAGAGCCCCTGCATCGTCGTTTCGAACCAGCCGCGCGGGAAGCGCGTGTCGAAGGCCCAGATGAAGACCGCCCAGCCGGCCAGCGCCATGACCGCCGCGGTGGCGGTCGCGCGCCCGACATTCTTTCCGTGTCCCAGCGCGGTGATGCTGATGGCGATGAAGAGGAAGGTGGTCAGCGTGAAGCCCAGATCCTCGATCAGCCAGACATAGCCGATGGTCGCCAGCACCAGCGCGAGCCTGCCGTTGCGGACATCCTCGATCCCCACAAGCCCGCCGAGACCCAGCGACGCCTCGCCCGCGCGCAGCATGAGCAGGGTCTTGATGAAGAAGGCCAGGCAGAGCAGCAGAAGCGCGCCGCCGATGGCAAAGGCGCTGACCTGCGCCGTCCAGGGCGAGTTCCAGATCGTGGTGAAGTAGTAGATCGTGAAGCCGACGGCGAGCGCCGGGATGATGAGTTCTCCGCCCATCTGTCTGCGATGATCGTAGTCGCGCCCGGACATGGCCGTGCCTCTTAGCTTTGGGTCTTGGATTCAGTCGTTCTTTCTGTCGTGCAGCCCGTCAGTGACCGGGCGCGGCCCCTCGCCCGCACCCGGCCAATCCGCTGCCGCGGGAGTCTTTAAGCTCCGGTCAGCAGCGGCTTGTAGCGCTCGCCCAGCTCCAGCATCGCCGCCTTGAAGGCTGCGCAATCATCGACGCCGCCATAGTTGAGATATTCCGGCGTGCCGCGGGCGGCGATGTAGCTTTCCAGAAGCGCGGGATCCTCGAAGGTCTCGGCGAAGGTGCTGGTCAGGATCTCGAACCGCTCGGGATAGTCGTCCACGGCCTTCTGATGGATGCCGAAGGCGCGGGAGGAGAGCATTTCGGGCAGATCGGTGCCGAAGGCGTCGTTCATGCTGGGCGCGTCATCAAGTGCCGGGCCGACCCGGTTTTCGCCAAAGACGAGGAGCGTCTTCACCGCGTCGCCCGCCGAGATCACGGTGCCCGAGGTCAGGACCGAGAAATCGACCTCGCCCGTGACGGCGCCTGCAACGGTGTTCTTGCCGCCGCCGAGCGGGATCAGGTTGAACTCGGCGCCCGTGGCCTCGCCCAGGGACAGAACCCCTATGGAGGCGGGGTGCGCCATCCGGCTGGTGCCGACATTCAGCGGCCGCGTCTTGGCGGTCTCGATGATCTGGTCGAGCGACTGGAGCGGGCTTTCGGCGCCCACAAACAGCGCGCCGGGATCGGTATCCACGCGCCCGAAATAGAGATAGTCGTCAATGTTGAAGCTCGGCGCCTGCATCGCCCAGTTCAGGACCTCGGGGCCCATATTGCCGAAGATGAGGTTGTAGGCGTCGGGCTCGGCCTTGCCCATGTAGAGCTCATAGCCCACACGCCCCGAGGCGCCGGGGTAGAAGCCGGGTTCGAAATCGGTGCCGAGCTTGTCCTTCCAGACGCTGGCGAAGGCGCGGAAGTTGCGGTCCGCCCCGCCGCCCTCGGCGGTCGGGATATAGACCGAGATATTGCGGCTGGGATAGTCGTCGTCGGCGCGCAGCACGGTGGGCGCGGCGAGCGTCAGACCCGCAGCGGCGGCGGTTGTGCCGAGAAACCGGCGGCGGTTCAGGCTGGTCTTGAGGGTCATGGGGTGTCCTCCCGGTTGAATGTCGCGCTGGTTTTGTGGGGCCGGTCGGATGCGCATGGCCGCCGGCCTTGGGGTGGCGCCGGAGCTCATCCCGGCGCGAGATGTCCTTCCGTCAGTCCGGTCACGCCGTCCCAGATCAGCTTGACAGCGATCACGGTCAGCAGGATGTCGAGGATGCGGCGGAAGCGGGCCTCATCGATCCGGGCGAGCACATGGCGGCCCGCGACGGTTCCGGCAAAGCCCGCGGCGATCAGCAGCGTGATGAATCCGGCCCATTGCGAGAAGGCGAAGCCCAGAAGCCCGAAGGCGAAGGTCTTGAGCAGATGCTGCAGCGTCATCATGCCGGCCTGGGTGGCGACATGGGCCGTGCGGTCGAAATGCTGCGCCTTGAGATAGGCCGCGATGAAGGGACCGGTGGCGCCGACGAACATGCTCAGCAGGCTGGAGACGCCCCCGGCGATGCCGGCGGAGCGGCGCAGGAAACCCGGCGGCGGCAGAAAGACGGTGTAGAGGATGAAGGCGCCCACGGCGATCAGGATGACGTCGGCGGGCAGATCGATGATGATCGCGGCCCCGGCGGCGATGCCGAGCCCGGCCCCGATGGCGAAGGGCCACATCACGGTGGTCTTGATATAGCGGGCGAGGATCGCCATGCGCCCGCCATTGGAGCCGAGCTGCACCAGCCCGTGGACCGGGATGAGCGCCGCGGGCGGCAGCAGCACCGCCAGCATCGCCAGCATGACCGCGCCGCCGCCGATGCCGAAGGCGGCGGTGATGAAGGAGGCGGCAAAGCTCACCCCCCCGGCCAGGAACGCGATGGGCCAGCCGAGGCCGGCATGGATCAGATCGCCGGTCATGTCGCCAGCACCGACGGGTGAAAGAGCTCATCGACCTGCAGCCGGCGCGTGGCGAGATGCTGGTCGTGGGAATAGCGGCAGAGCGTGTCGAGCTCGGCGCGGTTGTCGGTGACCCCGTAGCTCCACAGATCGTCGCCGAAGGCCGCGTGGGCGCGTTCCATCGCCGGGCCGAACCAGGGCAGGCTGAGCCGGTTGGCCGAGCCGAGCCAGATCTCGTTCAGCCGCTCCAGCGCGAGGTCGCGGGCCCGGACGAACGCGTCGAAGAGCGCATGGGGCAGCCAGGGATGCTCCTCGGCCAGGCTGCGGCGCAGCGCCACCAGATGCATGATCGGGAAGAACCCGGTGCGCGCGTGCCAGACGCGTTCGGCGGTTTCGGGATCGTCGACCAGCCGGCGGATGCGCGGATCGCCCTCGACAAAGGCCGTGGGCGGTTTCGGCGCGAGGAGCCCGTCGATCTCGCCGGCGAGCAGCAGATCCTGCAGCGTCTGACCCTCGGCGATGGGCTCCACCACCATGCCTTCGGGCAGGTCGAGTGTGAGCCGTTCGCGGCGCACGCCGGCGTCGAGCGCCCCGGTGCGCCAATGGATCGTGGCCGGATCGACGCCGTACTCGTCGGCGAGAATGCCGCGCATCCAGAGCCCGGCGGTCATCTGGTATTCCGGTACGCCGACGCGGCGTCCGGCGAGGTCCGCGGGGCTCTGCACATCGCTGTCGGTGCGCCCGTAGAAGCCGTTATGGCGGAACATGCGGCTGAGAAAGACGGGAATCGCGGTGTAGGCGGAGGCGCCTTGCGACAGCTGGAGCATGTAGCTCGACAGCGACAGTTCGGTCACGTCGAAGCGCGCCTCCTGCACGGCGATCGGAAAGAGCTTTCCCGTGGGCAGGATGGTGCCGTCGAGCGCTGCGCCCTCCACCCCGACCCGCCCGTCATGGAGCGCCATGGCGCGGTCATGGTCCCAGGTGGCGAGGCTTAGATTCAGCATCGCAGGGCTCCGGCACAGCGCTTACGGATCGGGCGCTCAGTCGGCATTGGAAAAGAGCCTGTCGGCCACGGAGCTCAGATGGCTCTGCATGGCCTTGCGCGCGAGCGCCCCGTCGCGGTCCGAGAGCGCGCCGAGGATGGCGGCATGCTGGGCGAAACTGTGGTGATCGGGCCCGGGCGCGGGGCGGTCGGAGCGCAGGCGCCCCCAGACCACCGTGCGGCGGAGCGCGTTCAGCTGGTCGAACATCGCCAGGAGCGCGACATTACCGGCAGCCTCGGCGATCTGGCGGTGAAACTGGTTGTCGAGCGTCTCGTATTCGCGCCAGCTCCCGGCGGCGCGGGCCTGGGCATTGGTCGCGATCAGGTTCTCGACCTGCTCCTGGGTGGCCATCTCGGCGGCCTCTTCGGCGATCACCGGCTCGATCAGGAAGCGCGCGCGCATCACGGCGCGGGGCGAGGTGCGCTTGGCGATGGCGCCGATGCCATGCTCTGCGGGCCGCTCGCCCTCGGCGATGAAGGTGCCGCGCCCGACATGGCGGGTGACGGTGCCCTCGGCCTCCAGGATGGTGAGGGCCTTGCGCAGCTCGTTGCGGGTCACGCCGAGAGTTTCGCAGAGCTCGCGTTCCGGCGGCAGCCGGTCGAGCGGGCTGAGATCGCTGCGGGCGATGAAGGCGCGCAACTGCACCAGCGCCCCGTCGCCATCCACCTGCAATGCGCCCAGTGCGGGCACCTGGAGTTCGCCATGCAATTCCATGGGGAAGCTCTAGCATAATGGTTATCCAATGCAAACCTTTCCGCGCATTTGGTTGAATAAAGGTGATCCAGAGAAATTCATGGTTCACTTTCCATACTGTTTTTAAGCTATTTTTTTCGATTCCAGAGGCCGCCACAAACCAATTTGTGACCAAGTCCTTGCCGAAATCGTCACATTGGTTTACCAATCCGGACTCACACGGCCCGAACCGGAGGACGATGCGCGGAAGATGCGCATCAGCACCGGCGGCCCGCACCGCCGGACTTGCGGGGGCCGCGCAGGCGACCCGCTGAACATTTCAACGAAGGAGCCTGCCATGGAGCATGCACGCGACATCGAAGCCACCAGACTCGTCATCGACGAGCCCAAGCGTGCCTTCATCCCGACCACCGACGGGGGGCTCTTCCCGGTCCGCCGGGTCTATTGCATCGGGCGCAACTTTGCCGATCATGCCATCGAGATGGGCCATGACCCGGACAAGGAACCGCCGTTTTTCTTTCAGAAGAACGCCGAGAATGTCGACAGTTCCGGCGAGTTCCCCTACCCGCCCGAGACCGGCGATGTGCACCATGAGATCGAGATGGTCGTGGCGCTGAAGAGCGGCGGCAAGAACATCTCCGAAGCGGACGCGATGTCCCATGTCTGGGGCTATGGCGTGGGGCTCGACATTACCCGGCGCGACCTGCAGGGCCAGATGAAGAAGATGGGCCGGCCCTGGGAAATCGGCAAAGCCTTCGAGCGCTCCGCCCCCGTGGGCCCCCTGGTGCCGATCGGCCAGACCGGTCCGCTGGACGAGGGCGCGATCAGCCTGTCGATCAATGGCGAGACCCGCCAGAGCGGCGATCTGAACATGATGATCTGGAAGGTGGCCGAGCAGATCGCCTATCTGTCGCGCTTCTACGATATCGCGGGCGGCGACATCATCATGTCCGGAACCCCGGCGGGCGTCGGCCCGGTGGTGCGCGGTGACAAGCTGGTCGGCAAGGTCGCGGGGCTGCCCACGCTCGACGTCACTGTGACCTGAGCCGCCGGTCTACGTCAGCTGCCCAGGATCTCAGCGACCCAGGCGGGCACCAGTTCGCTCGCCGGGCCGCGGCGGGTGGCGTGGAAATCGCGGCTGGTGTCGCTGTCCTCCAGATTGAGCTCCAGCGTATGGGCCCCGGCCCGGGCAGCGTCCTGCACGAAGGCCGCCGCCGGATAGACCTGCCCGGACGTGCCGATCGCGACAAAGAGATCGGCGGCGCGAAGCAGATCCCAGATCGCCTCCATATGGTAGGGGTACTCGCCGAACCAGACGATGTCGGGCCGGGTCGCCGGTGTGCCGCAGCTGCTGCAGGGATCCTCCGGCGCCATGTCGGCGCGCTGGTCCCATACCGCATCGCAGGCCGCGCATTTGGCGCGGGTCAGCATCCCGTGCATATGGATGACATCCCGTGCCCCGGCGCGCTCCAAGAGATCATCGACATTCTGGGTGACGAGGGACACGGCGTCCGGCCGGGCCTGCTGGAGCCGGGCGAGGGCCGCGTGGGCCGGGTTCGGCGCGGCCTCCAGACAGTTGCGGCGGCGGGCATTGTAGAAGCCGTGCACCTTGGCGGGGTCGGCGGCGAACCCCTCGGGCGTGGCGACCTCGGCAAGGTCGTACTTCGTCCAGAGCCCGTCCTTGTCGCGGAAGGTGCCCAGCCCGCTTTCGGCGCTGAGACCGGCACCGGTGAGGATCACGATACGGTCGGCCATGGCGGGTCCCTCTCTGGCGGCGGATGGCTGGCGGTGCCTTGCGGCGGGGCGGCGTGTGGTGGGGCGGTTTGCGGTTGTGCGGTGTGCGGTCGGGCGGCGGGGCGGCTTGCAGCGGGGCACTTGCCCGGCTAGGCGGAAGTGGCAAAGGAGACCCGCCATGGCAAGCCGCATTCTCTTTGTCTGTCTGGGGAATATCTGCCGCTCGCCCGCGGCGGAGGGGGTGATGCGCCGGCTCGCGCCCCAGCTGGTTCTGGACAGTGCGGGCACCAGCGACTGGGAGATCGGCAGCCCACCCTACGGGCCGATGCAGCGGGCGGCGCGGGCGCGGGGGTATGATCTGAGCGGGCTCCGGGCGCGGCAGGTGGAGGCGGAGGATTTTCACCGGTTCGACCGGATCTATGCGATGGACGGGGACAATCTGCGCCGGCTGGAGACACTGCGCCCGGCAGCGGGCGGTGCGGCGCTGGCACGGCTTCTGGATCTGCTGCCGGACGAGCCCGCGCGCGATGTGCCCGATCCGTACTATACACGGGATTTCGAAGGCGCGCTGGACCTCGTGGAGGCGGCCTGCAAGGCGCTCTGCCGCGACCTGGGGGTCTGAGGCGGTGAGGGGGAGCTCCCGCCCGTCGCCGGCCCCAGGCGGGGCCGCTCCCGTTGGGCTGGGCGCCGCTGGCGCGGCGGGCCCGTGGCCGGGGACGCGATGAAGGATATGGCGGAGCGGCCGCTGGAGGTGGAGGGGCTGGCCGATCTGCTGGCCGCCGCGGGGCTGGAAGCCGTCGGACGCGCGGCGGGCGGCGCGGCGTGGCAGCCGCTGCCCGGGGGCCGGGTGAACCGGGTCTGGCGGGTCG
>JBCDBB010000027.1:0-30693 GCA_039184415.1 Pseudomonadota bacterium | reverse complement strand
GCCGTAATTGGCGAATTTATCCAGGAGGTTCCAGACCTCCTCGGCCTTTCGCGCATCGACCCCGTTTTCCTTGGCGCCGGTGAGGAATTTCGGCTTCTCCGCATCCATCGCCTCTTGGATTTTCTTGCCCATGGCGCGGCGCAGCATGTCGGCGCCGCCAAGGCTGTAGCCGGCCATCTCCTGGGCGATCTGCATCACCTGTTCCTGATAAACGATGATGCCCTGGGTCTCGTCGAGGATATGATCGACCGACGGGTGCAGCATCTCGCGTTCCGAGATCCCGTTCTTGACCTCGCAGAACTTCGGAATGTTCTCCATCGGACCGGGCCGGTAGAGCGCCACGAGCGCGATGATGTCCTCGATGCAATCCGGCTTCATACGCCGCAGCGCGTCCATCATGCCCGAGCTTTCCACCTGGAAAACGGCAACGGTCTTGGCCTCGGAATAAAGCTTGTAGCTGGCAGCATCGTCGAGCGGGATGGCGTTGATATCGCCCACTGCCCCCTCGGTCGGCTCATAGATCTGCCGCCCATCGGCGGCGATATGGAGCGGGCGCCCCTGCCCAGAAATCAGCTCCAGCGCATTCTGGATCACGGTCAAGGTCTTGAGACCGAGGAAGTCGAACTTCACCAGCCCCGCCTGTTCGACCCATTTCATGTTGAACTGCGTGGCCGGCATGTCAGACCGCGGGTCCTGATAAAGCGGTACCAGCTCGTTAAGCGGTCGGTCCCCGATCACGACCCCTGCGGCATGGGTCGAAGCGTTGCGCAAGAGCCCCTCAACCTGCTGACCATAGGTCAAAAGCCGGTCCACCACCTCTTCGGCCTGCGCGGCTTCCTTCAGCCGCGGCTCATCTCGCAACGCCTTTTCGATGCTGACGGGTTTCACACCTTCGACCGGGATCATCTTCGACAGACGGTCCACCTGCCCATAGGGCATCTGCAAGACACGGCCGACATCGCGCACAGCCGCCTTGCTGAGCAGCGCACCAAAGGTGATGATCTGCCCCACCCGGTCGCGGCCGTATTTCTCCTGCACGTACTGGATCACCTCCTCGCGCCGGTCCATGCAGAAGTCGATGTCGAAATCCGGCATGCTCACCCTCTCGGGGTTCAGAAACCGCTCGAACAGAAGCGAGTAGCGCAGCGGGTCGAGATCCGTGATCGTCAGCGCGTAGGCAACGAGCGAGCCCGCGCCCGAGCCTCTCCCGGGTCCCACGGGGATGTCCCGCGCCTTGGCCCATTTGATGAAATCGGCCACGATCAGGAAATAGCCCGGAAAGCCCATCCCCTCGATGATGCCAAGCTCGAATTCGAGCCGCTCCTCATATTCGGACACCTCGGCGGCATGAGGGATGACGGCAAGCCGCGCTGAAAGCCCCTCGCGCGCCTGACGGCGTAACTCTTCGACCTCGTCCTTGGCGAAGCGGGGCAGGATCGGATCACGGATACTCGCGGCAAAAGCGCAGCGACGCGCGATCTCGACCGTGTTCTCCACTGCTTCGGGCAGGTCTGCGAAGAGCGCGACCATCTCCTCGGGCGATTTGAGGTAGTGCTGCGGAGTGAGGCGCCGGCGCGGCTCGTTCTGATCGACATAGGCGCCTTCGGCGATACAGATTAGTGCGTCATGGGCCTCGTACATCTCGGCGTCCGGAAAGTAGACGTCATTGGTCGCAACCAGGGGGAGGCCTTGGTCATAGGCCAATTCAACCAGCCCGCGTTCACTGCCGGCCTCCGCCTCGAGCAAGCCGTTCTCGCCGGGATGGCGCTGCAGTTCGACGTAAAGGCGGTTCGGAAAGCCGCGCGCCAGCGCACCGGCTAGCGCTTCGGCCTTGCCGCCCTGCCCCGCGCGGATCAACCGGCCGAGCGGCCCGTCAGGCCCGCCGGTCAGACAGATCAACCCATCTGTATGCTCCAGCAATTGGGAGGTCGTGACATGGGGCGTTTCGCCCGGATGGCTTAGGTAGAGCGCCGAACTCAGCTTCAGAAGGTTCAGGTATCCCTCGGCATTCTGAGCCAGCAGAACGACCGGCGCCGGCGGGACCGGCTTGTCGCCAGGCCCGCAGGCTTCGTAGGCCAGATCGACCTGGCAACCGAGGATTGGCTGAACGCCCGATTTTCGGGCCGACACCGAAAACTCCAATGCCGCAAACATGTTGTTGGTGTCGGTGAGTGCGACAGCGGGCATGCGCAAATCGGCCGCCTTCGCCGCGAGCGTCTTAACCCGAAGCGCGCCCTCCAGAAGCGAATACTCGCTGTGCAAGCGCAGGTGAATGAATCGCGGTGTCTCAACCATTCATTCAGGATACCGACCAGATCTAGGGGAGAGAAGAGGACGCAGACACAAATCCTGTGGACAGATCATGCAGCCAATCGATGCCCTGCCAAAAAAACGAGCAGATGGCGCGACCTGCGGCACGACCACGGTCTCCGCCCTTGCAAAACATGCGATTCCGGGCTTCTCTGATAATCCGGATGTTCCGGGCCACCTGCTCTACGCCGCATCGAGCGGGGCCATTCATCGGAAAAACGGGTAACGCGGCGGGACCTCAGATGAATGTGTCGTTTCTTCTCAACGGGGATCCCGTGCGGGTTGAGGGCGAACCGGCGACCCGCACACTGCTCGACTGGCTGCGCTCAAGCGGGCTGACCGGGACCAAAGAAGGCTGCAACGAAGGCGACTGCGGCGCCTGCACGGTGATGGTGACCGATGGGAAAGGCCACCGCGCGCTGAACGCCTGCATCCTGTTTCTGCCGCAACTTGAGGGCAAGGCCGTGCGCACGGTGGAAGGGATTGCCGGTTCGGACGGTGCATTGCACCCGGTGCAGCAGGCGATGATTGATCACCATGGATCGCAATGCGGATTCTGTACGCCGGGTTTCATCATGTCGATGGCCACGGCCCACGCCAACGGCGCGTCGGATCATGACGACCAGCTTGCCGGCAATCTTTGCCGTTGCACGGGCTACGCACCGATCCTGCGCGCGGCAGAGGCCGCCGCGCACGAACCTGCGCCCGATTGGACCACCGCGGATGCCCTTGCCACACGCGATCCCATTCGCCGCCCGGCCGCGGGCGGTGTGGCCGCCACGGGGGCGACGGCAGACGCGGTCGCGCCTGCCAGCGTGACCTCCGAAGTGGCGCGACCGCGCAGCGCGGACGAGCTGGCCTCCTGGTACATCGCCCATCCCGAGGCTACTCTCATAGGCGGCGCAACGGATGTCGGGCTCTGGGTCACCAAAGGATTTCGCAACCTCGGCCCCGTCGCCTTCCTCGGCCAGATCGCAAAGCTAGGAGATATCTCCGTTACCGACGAAGAACTCCGCATCGGCGCGACGGCGACCCTCTCGGACCTTCTGCCCGTCATGGCGGAACACCATCCGAGCTTCGCCGAGTTAATCCGGCGGTACGGGTCAGTTCAGGTCCGCAATGCAGCGACGGTGGGCGGCAACATTGCCAACGGCTCGCCGATCGGGGACAGTCCGCCTCCCCTGATCGCACTCGGCGCCACGCTGCATCTGCGCCGCGGCGACCTGCGCCGGTCGCTCCCTCTCGAAGACTTCTTTCTCGACTATGGCCGTCAGGACCGCCGCCCAGGCGAATTTGTCGAGGCTGTGTCTTTTCCCCGCCAGCCCGACCGGCTGCGGGTCTACAAGCTCTCCAAACGGTTCGATCAGGACATCTCGGCGGTCTGCGGCGCCTTCGCGATTTCGGTGGAGAACGGCGACGTCACCGACGCGCGCATCGCTTTCGGGGGCATGGCCGGCATCCCCAAACGGGCCGCTGCCGTTGAGGCTGCGCTCGTGGGCAGCCCCTGGACCGAAGACATAGTCCGCGCCGCAACGGCCGCTTTCGCCCGGGATTTTGCGCCGCTCGACGATATGCGCGCATCCGCCGCCTATCGGCTTCGGGCCGCGGAAAACATGCTTCTGCGCGCCTGGTACGAGGATCAGGGCCTTGCCGCGTCGGTGCTGGAGGCCGCGGAATGAGCGCCGATGGCACAACCGCCGCCGCGAGCGACCTTCGCAAGCCGCCGCCGCACGATGCTTCGCGCCTGCATGTGACCGGACAGGCCCGCTATGTCGATGACATCCCGGTCCCGGCCGATTGCCTGCACCTGGCCTTCGGATTGAGTGAGATCGCCTGCGGGACGCTTGACAGTCTCGATCTCGATGCGGTGCGCTTAGCACCCGGAGTCGTTGCCGTGCTGACCGCAGACGATCTCGACCGGCCCGCCGATTGCTCACCATCAGCCCATGACGAGCCGCTTCTGGCCGACGGACGGATCCACTATCTCGGCCAGCCGCTTTTTCTCGTGGCTGGAACAAGCCATCTCGCAGCCCGCGCCGCTGCGCGCCTCGGTTCTGCAAAGGCGACACCGGCACCGCCGCTCCTGAGCATCGACGACGCGCTTGCCGCCGACAGCCGGTTCGAAGATGGTCCGCGGATCTATGGCAGGGGAGATCCGGACACCGCCATCGACGCCGCGCCACACCGGGTCGAAGGGCGGCTGGAAGTTGGTGGGCAAGAGCATTTCTACCTCGAGTCCCAGTCCGCCCTCGCCTTGCCCCAGGAAGGCGGCGATATGGTGGTGCATTCGTCGTCCCAGCATCCAACGGAGATTCAGCACAAGGTCGCCCATGCGCTCGGCGTCCCGATGCACGCCGTGCGCGTAGAGGTCCGACGGATGGGCGGCGGGTTCGGCGGCAAGGAAAGCCAGGGCAACGCGCTCGCCGTTGCCTGCGCGCTCATCGCCCAGCGCACCGGGCGGCCGGCGAAAATGTACTACGACCGCGATGACGACATGGTCATCACCGGCAAGCGCCATGATTTCCGCATCGAGTATCGCGCTGGCTTCGACCCTGAAGGCCGCGTTCTCGGCATCGAATTTACACAATATGCGCGATGCGGCTGGGCCCAGGACCTGTCGCTCCCGGTGGCCGATCGCGCCATGCTCCACGCCGACAACGCCTACTGGCTTCCCAATGTGCGCATTACCTCGCACCGGCTGAAAACCAATACGCAGAGCGCCACGGCCTTTCGCGGCTTCGGCGGTCCCCAGGGAATGATCGGGATCGAACGGGTCATGGACCATATCGCCTACGCGCTCGGGCGGGATCCCCTTCGGGTCCGGCGGATCAACTACTACAATGAAATGACCGTTCCGCTTGCTTCCCCGGCAAAGCCTCTATCGGCGCACCCCAGGCTTACCGACGCCGGGGCCGATCTGACCTCGCGCGGCGCCGAAGGCGCAGCAGTGCCCGAGGATGATCCACTGAACCTTCTGCCGACCGAGGGTCAGACCACACCCTACGGCATGGCGGTCGAAGATTTCATCCTGAACGCAATGACCGATCGGCTGACCGAACGCTGCGACTATGCTGCACGTCGTGATGCGGTGGCCGGCTGGAACGACGCGAATCCGGTCCTGAAGAAGGGCCTGGCTCTCACACCGGTCAAATTCGGCATCTCCTTCACGCTGACTCACCTCAACCAGGCCGGTGCGCTCGTCCATGTTTATCAGGACGGATCGGTTCATATGAACCACGGCGGCACCGAGATGGGTCAGGGCCTTTTCCAGAAGGTGGCGCAGGTTGCAGCCTCGCGGTTCGGCATTAGTCTGGACCGAGTCAAGATCACCGCCACCGACACCGGCAAGGTTCCGAACACATCAGCGACCGCCGCCTCCTCGGGTTCCGATCTCAACGGCATGGCCGTGAAGGCCGCCTGCGATACGATCCGCGACCGCATGGCGGCCCATCTCGCCGATGAGCACCAAACCGAGTCTGGCGCCGTGCAATTCGAAGACGGACAGGTCCATGTCGGCGCCGCCAGCTACAGCTTCGCCGAGGCCGCTGCGCACTGCTACATGGGCCGGGTCAGCCTCAGCGCCACGGGCTTCTACCGGACGCCCAAGATCGAGTGGAACCGGATCGCCGGACGCGGGCGGCCGTTTTTCTACTTTGCCTATGGGGCGGCCTGCACCGAGGTGATCCTCGACACACTGACCGGCGAGAACAAGATCCTGCGCGCCGACATACTCCATGATTGCGGCGCCTCATTGAACCCCGCCTTAGATATCGGGCAGATCGAAGGCGGTTACGTTCAGGGCGCAGGCTGGCTGACCATGGAGGAGCTTGTCTGGGACGACACGGGCCGGCTGCGTACCCACGCGCCCTCGACTTACAAGATCCCTGCCTGTTCCGACCGTCCCCGGATCTTCAATGTCGATCTCTGGGACGGTGCGAACCGGGAGGAGACGATCTATCGTTCCAAAGCCGTGGGAGAACCGCCCTTGATGCTTGGGATCTCGGCCTTCCTTGCCCTCTCGGACGCCGTGGCCGCCTGCGGCCCGCATTATCCCGCACTCGACACACCCGCCACGCCCGAACGGTTGCTCTGGGCCATCGACCGCGCGCGAGGACATCCATGAGCTTCGAATTGCAGGAGCTGAAAGGGGCCGTTGCGCTGCGCGGTCCAGTGATCCGGGTGGTGGTGGCCGAAGTCCGCGGCTCCACCCCGCGCGAGCCCGGGGCCTCGATGCTAGTCTGGTCGAATGGCCAGTCGGGCACGATCGGCGGAGGCGCATTAGAACTTGCAGCGGTTCATGCGGCGCGCGCTCAGCTGGCCGGGTCGACGCCCGCGCGCGTCACCCGCCATCCGCTCGGTCCCAGCCTGGGTCAGTGTTGCGGCGGCGCGGTGACTCTCGTCTCGGAGATTTGGGACAGCGAAAGGCTCGAGGCGCTTGGTCAAACCCATGTTGCGGTCCGGCGGGTCTCTGGCGAGGCGGATCAACCTTTTGGCCTCCGCGCGGCGCTTCGGGATGCGCGCAGCGCGGGCACAGCGTTGTCTTTGACCTTCGCCTCGGGCTGGATCGCCGAACCAGTCACCCAGGCAACCCGTGCCATCTGGATCCACGGCGCGGGTCATGTAGGCCGCGCGCTGGTGGCGGTCCTCGCGCCCTTGCCGGATATCGACATAATCTGGACCGATACCGGCCCCGAACGCTTCCCGAACGATGCGCCACAAGGCGTCACCGTGCTGCCGGCGGCAGATCCTGTCGCTTTGCTGGACCACGCCACGGAGACGGCCGAACATTTCGTGCTGACCTACTCCCACGATCTCGATCTGCGGCTCTGCGACAGGCTTTTGCGCCGGGGTTTTGGGCGCGCGGGTCTGATCGGATCGGCCACCAAATGGGCGCGCTTCCGGTCACGCCTCGCAGCGCTCGGTCACAGCCCAGACGCTATTGACCGGATCACCTGCCCGATTGGCGATCCTGCTCTCGGCAAGGCGCCGCAGCAGATCGCGATCGGCGTCGCCCGTCAGCTTCTTGCCGACGGCCCTCCGCGCGCCGCCATAAAACCCACCCGACAGGAAACCGCATGACGACCCCGCTGCTGCGCCTGACCGGCATCACGAAATCCTATCCAGGGGTGCGCGCGAACGACGATGTGACCTTTGAGATTGCCCCAGGCGAAATCCACGCGCTGTTAGGCGAAAACGGCGCCGGGAAATCGACGCTTGTCAAGGCGATCTACGGGCTCGTCAAACCCGATGCCGGAGAAATGGAGCTCGACGGCGCGCGCTACGCTCCGTCCGAGCCACGTGCGGCACGTGCCGCGGGCGTGGCGATGGTGTTCCAGCACTTCTCGCTCTTCGAAGCACTGAGCGTGGCTGAAAACGTGAGCCTCGGGATGGAGCATCCGCCACCCCGAGGCCAGCTTGCCGCGCGTATCCGCGAGGTCAGCCAGGCCTATGGCCTGCCCTTGGAGCCCGACCGGCTGGTCGGCGATCTGTCGGTCGGTGGGCGCCAGCGCGTTGAAATCATCCGCTGTCTGCTGCAGAATCCACGCCTGCTGATCATGGACGAACCCACCAGCGTGCTGACCCCGCAGGAGGTGGACACGCTCTTTACCACGCTGCACAAGCTCTCCGCCGAGGGCACGGCGATCCTCTATATCTCCCACAAGCTCGAAGAGATCCGCGTGCTCTGCGACGCTGCTACGATCCTGCGCCATGGTAAGGTCGTCGGAGACTGCGTGCCGGCCGAACGCAGTGCCCGCGAGATGGCCGAGATGATGGTCGGCACAGACCTCACGCCACCCGAACGGGCCGAAACAAACCCAGGCGCAGTGATGCTAGAGGCTCGCTCCCTCAGCCTGCCTGCCGCCACGCAATTCGCCACGGCGCTGCGCGATGTCTCCTTTGCAGTGCGCAGCGGCGAGGTCCTGGGGATCGGAGGGGTCGCAGGAAACGGGCAGGACGAATTGATGGCCGTTCTGACCGGAGAGACCCGCGCGCCAATCGGCACGCTCTTTCTTGAAGGTGACGACATCGCACTCGCCGGACCGTCGGACCGGCGCTCCATGGGGCTGCGGACTGCGCCCGAGGAAAGGCTGGGCCACGCCGCCGCCCCCGACATGAGCCTGACCGAAAACGTTCTTCTTACATCTGGCGCGGCCGAAGGCCTCGTGACCCACGGCTTCGTCCATTGGGGCGCGACCCGGGGCTCGGCGGAGCATGTGATCGAGAGCTTCGACGTCCGCACTCCGGGCCCAGGTGTCGCGGCGCGGGCGCTCTCCGGCGGTAACCTGCAGAAATTCGTGGTTGGACGTGAGGTCATCCGCACCCCACCGATCTTTGTCGTCAACCAACCGACCTGGGGCGTCGACGCCGCCGCCGCGGCGACGATCCGGCAAGCTCTGATTACGC
Organism: Pseudomonadota bacterium; assembly: GCA_039184415.1. Taxonomy (GTDB): domain Bacteria; phylum Pseudomonadota; class Alphaproteobacteria; order Rhodobacterales; family Rhodobacteraceae; genus JANSYP01. Next base: position 21,978 of record JBCDBB010000027.1, on the reverse strand, counting down.
TCGCGGCGAATGGATCGGCCGTGGTGGTGATCAGTCAGGATCTCGATGAACTTCTGGAAGTCGCGACATGGTTTGCGGCCATGAACGAAGGCACGCTCTCCGCCCCGCGGCAGGTCGCGGGGCTCAGCCTTGACGAAATCGGTCTGATGCTTGGTGGGGGCGACACCGCTGTGCCCGAGTCGCCTGCCGATCCTGCTCCCGAAGCGGAGGCCGCCCGTGCTCAGGCTTGAAAAACGGCCCCAAGCTTCGCGCCTCTGGACCGCACTGACACCGATTCTCGCTGTACTCGCTACCATGATCGCGGGGGGGCTTCTCTTCGCGGCACTCGGCAAGAACCCGTTCGAGGCCATCCGGGTGATCTTTTTCGATCCGCTGTTCAACGAACAGGTGGCAAGCTTCGCGCGACCGCAAATTCTGGTGAAAGCAGGACCGCTGATCCTGATCGCCATCGGCCTGTCGCTTGGGTTTCGCGCCGGCATCTGGAACATTGGCGCCGAGGGTCAGTACATCATGGGCGCGATCTTTGGCGCGGCGGCGGGCCTCGCGCTCTATCCGATGGATCACGCGCTCATCTATCCGCTGATGGTCATGGCCGGAGCATTCGGCGGCTGGATCTGGGCGATGATCCCGGCGATCCTGAAGATCTCCTTTCGCACCAACGAAATTCTCGTCTCGTTGCTCTTGGTCTATGTGGCCGAGCAGCTTCTGGCGTCCGTCTCGCTCGATCTGCTGCGCAATCCAGAAGGCGGCGGATTTCCCGGCTCGCGCGACCTGTCGGAGTGGACCAGTTCCGCCAATGTCGAATTGATCGGCGGCAGCGGCATGCATTGGGGTGTTGTCGCCGCCTTCATCGCCGTGATCATGGCCTATGTGATGCTGTCTCGTCACATCTTCGGCGTTCATCTGCGGCTCGCCGGTCAGGCGCCTCGGGCCGCGCGCTTTGCCGGCGTGCGCCCCGAGATGATGGTGTTTCTTTGCTTCACCGTCTCGGGCATCCTGGCGGGCCTTGCGGGTCTTTTCGAAGTCACCGGCCCAGCGGGTCAGATCAGTATCGACTTCAATGTAGGATATGGGTTCACCGCCATCATCGTGGCCTTTCTGGGCAGGCTTCATCCCATCGGCATCCTTCTGGCGGGCCTGCTCATGGCGCTAACCTATATCGGCGGAGAACTGGCGCAGTTCATGCTCGGCCTGCCCGCCGCCGCGATCCAGGCTTTCCAGGGGATGCTTCTCTTTTTCCTTCTCGCGCTCGACATGCTGTCGAACTACCGGTTCCGCTTCGTCGCAAGAGAGGCCGCCTGATGTCGCCAGAACTGCTGCTCGACGCACTGATGATCGCCGCAACGCCCATCCTGTTGGCGGCAATCGGAGAGCTTGTGGTCGAGAAATCGGGTGTGCTCAATCTCGGGGTCGAGGGGATGATGATCGTCGGCGCGATCTGCGGCTTTGCCGTCGCCGTTGAAAGCGGCAGTCCGGCTTTGGGCTTCATGGGTGCCGCGATCGGCGGCGCGGCGCTGGCGCTGATATTCGGCGTGCTGACCCAGTATCTTCTGTCAAATCAGGTAGCGACGGGCCTCGCCCTGACCCTCTTCGGGCTCGGCTTTTCGGCATTGATCGGCCAAGGCTATGTCGGGGTGGTGCCCCCGGCAACGGAGAAGATCGATTTCGGTCCCCTCACCGATATGCCCTTTCTGGGCCCAGTGTTCTTCAATCACGACCTGATGGTCTACGTGGCGCTCGCGATTGTTGCGGGCGTCTGGGCAACGCTGCGCTTTAGCCGTGCCGGGATGATCCTCCGCGCGGTGGGGGAAAACCACCACGCAGCCCACGCGCTTGGCTACAAGGTCATTCGGATCCGCCTTTTGGCCATCGCCTTCGGGGGCGCCTGCGCGGGCCTCGGCGGTGCCTATCTCAGCCTCGTGCGCGTTCCCCAATGGACGGAGGGCATGACCGCCGGTGCAGGCTGGATCGCCTTGGCGCTGGTGGTCTTCGCCTCCTGGAAACCCTGGCGGGTGGTAATCGGCGCCTGGCTCTTTGGCGGGATCACGGTGCTGCAGCTCAATCTTCAGGCGGCGGGTGTGAAGGTCCCGATCGAGCTGCTGACCATGTCGCCCTACCTGATTACGATTCTGGTGCTGGTGATCATCTCTTCCGATCGCCGCCGTGCCAGCCTCAACGCCCCGGCGGAGCTCGGCCGGGCCTTCCATGCCGCAAGCTGAGCCATGGCCTATCGACGCGGAGAGCTGATCGAGATCATCGACGGAACACACCCGACCGCCCCACGCTGGCCGGCCTATGCCCATCAGGGGCTGATCATGCTGTCGGCAGTCGCCATCGCGGTCGAAACCGAAAACGGTCTTCCCGGCTGGCTGCACCTGGCGCTGTTCGGGTTCGAGATCTTCGTACTCTGCACCTTCGCTGCAGAATACATGCTGCGTCTATGGGCAGCGAAGAACCGATGGGGCTATGCCACGAGCTTCTGGGGCATCGTCGATCTCGTCTCCGTCCTGCCGCTCTTCTTTGTGTTGTCGAGCAACTGGACGGCGCTGCGCACCTTGCGGTTGCTGCGGCTGGTCCGCGTGCTGAAACTCGTCCATACCAATCGCGCACTCATCCGGCTGCAAACTGCGATGTTTCAGACCAGGGGAGAGCTCGGAGTGTTCGCAATTCTGGCGGCGATCATCGTCTACATCGCCGGTGTGGGCATCTACACATTCGAGCATGAGGCTCAACCCGAGGTCTTCTCCTCGATCCCGGACAGCCTCTGGTGGGCCGTCGTCAGCTTCACCACCGTGGGCTATGGCGACAGCTACCCCATCACCTGGGGCGGTCGGATCTTTACGATGATCATCCTCTTCATCGGCCTCGGCGTTATCGCTGTGCCTACCGCCATCATCACCACCGCACTGATCAATGTCGATCTGCGCGAAAACCTCGAAAAGGAAATCGAGCAGGATATCGAGGACGACATCCGCCGGGATCTCGAGAAGGAACTCGGCCCCCTTAACCGTAAGCCAACAAGGAGAAAATAGACGTGATGTACCCCATGACCCGCCGTGGCTTCGCCGCGCTGACCCTTGCCGCCGCACTTCCGATGGCCGCCGAGGCCCAGGACCAGACCAAGGTCGGCTTCATCTATGTCGGACCGGTTGGGGACCTCGGCTGGTCCCATGAACATGACCAGGGCCGCCTCGCTATCGAAGAGGCCCATGGCGACGGCGTGGAGACCGTCTTCGTCGAGAGCGTGGATGAAGGCAACGATGCGGAACGCATCATGAGCCAGATGGCGCTGCAGGGGGTCGATCTGATCTTTGCAACGTCCTTCGGCTTTGGGCCCGCAGTCAACACGGTCGCCGAACGGTTTCCGGATGTGAAATTCGAGCATGCCACCGGCTTTCAGCGCGATCACCCCAATGTCTCGACCTACTCGGCGCGCTTTTATGAGGGCCGGGCCGTCATCGGGCATGTCGCCGGAAAGATGACCGAAACCAACAAGATCGGCTATATCGCCTCCTACCCGATCCCCGAGGTCATCCGTGGCATCAACTCGGCATATATCCATGCCAAGAAAGCCAATCCGGATATCGAGATGTCGGTGGTCTGGGTCTACACGTGGTTCGACCCGGGAAAGGAAGCCGACGCCGCCCGCGCGCTCATCGACCAGGGTGTCGACGTTCTGATGCAGCATACCGACAGCACAGCACCTCAAGCCGCGGCGGAAGAGGCGGGCATCCTCACATTCGGACAGGCGTCTGATATGGAGCAGTACAAGCCAGCACCGCGGATCGGGTCGATCATCGATGACTGGGCCCCCTACTACATCCAGCGTGTGCAGGACGTGAAAGACGGGACTTGGGCAAGTGCGGATACCTGGCACGGCATCAAGGAAGGGATGGTCGAACTAGGCGAGTTCACCGATGTCATTCCCGAAGAAGTCCGCGCAGAAGCTCAAGCGCTTTCCGATGCCATTGCCTCAGGGGACTATCACCCCTTTACCGGCCCGTTGAACAAACAGGATGGCAGTGCATGGCTGGCCGAGGGCGAAACCGCCGATGACGGTACTCTCTCGGGAATGAACTTCTACGTCGAAGGTCTGACCGGCGAGATACCGAACTGAGCCTCCTGCCCGCAGCGACCATCCGATTGATTTTCAGATGGTCGCTGCGGGCGGGTCTACTCCACAACGCGGCGCGAGAGGTCTGTATCGAGATAGACCGTGATCTCCACGATACGGCCCCCCGCATCACCAATGGCCAGCATTTTGTCTGGTCATACCCCACGCCGTTCCCTGCGTGTCCGGCGCCCCCGAAAACTAGGAAGAGCTTGTCGCCTTCAGCGGCCAGATCGACAAATCGCGTCATCGAACCGTCGTCCAATTGGCCCAACAGCGGACCAAAGGCTTTGCCCACGAGTTCCTGCTAGGATCGGTAGACGCCAGAAGCCGAGGTCGTGTCGATCACGGTCAAGAGCACATCTCGACGATGATCTCGAAGAGAGGCGCGCTGTCGCCGCTTTCCCAGGGCCAGAAGACCGCACAAACTGTGCGCTTGTTTTCGAAGGACGTGGTCATGGCGCTTTGTCGGGTTGCCTGGCTCAACGTAAAAGCCATACAAGTCGACCTTGCGTCGAGACACGGTCTACAAGGCGGCGGCGATCGCAAGACGATACGCTCCCCCTGACTTTCCAAGGTGGCGTTGAGGCGCTTTCGGAGCAGCGGGTGGAGTTGCCGTGAAGGACGGGTCGGGTTTTCTAGTCAGTCTCGTGGCGCGAGTGGCTGGTACAGCAAGCCGTTTCGCAGCCGAGCGCAACGAGAGGCTGCTGGCCTCCAACCGCAGGCGAGACCCGGTGGCACCTCGTCAGAGGCAGAGCTGTCCCCCACCGGCATCTACGGCAGTCAGCGCCGAACGTCGCTCCGTTAGTCGAGCACCCGAGTGCATGGATCTCCCGGTCGCTGCGGTGGGTCCGGTCGCGTCGTTTTGCAGACCTGCCGTAATCGTCGGCATGTACAACTCAGGACGAGCCTACCGGTGCGCCCGGCGCTTGCGCCGCCTATCGCGCAAAGAAATCAGAAGCTGTGCGGGTGTTCCCGTCTGGGCCGGTCTCACAGGGTCAACGAGTCGCTACCTTCTCTAAGCAGCACGAACCGGGACCTGCCGCGCGCTTTATGCGACTGCGGTTTCCAGCGTACCGACCGCGCTGCGGGATTCCTCATAGCGCTCAAACATCAGCCGATACTCCGTGGGAATGTCGCGCATCGACAGCACGCCAACGACCTCGTCGCGATTCATAACCGGCAGATGGCGGAACCCGCCCCGGATCATCGCCTGCATCCCGGTGACCACGCTTGCGTCCATGGGCACCGTTTTTGGGTTCGGTGTCATAATCTCGGACACCTTGGTGTCCTCGGCTGCCCGATGCTGTCCGATCGCCCGGCAAATCACGTCGCGTTCGCAGAGAAAACCAACGAGCCGGCCGCCGTCGAGCACCGGCAATGCATCCACATTCTCGCGATCCAGTATCTCGCAGGCCTGTTGGACGGTTGCCTCGGCCGCGATGGTGAACACCGGGCGATCCTGCACAATCTTTCCAATCGACTCGATAATCATAGCAACCTCCTCCATCGAACATCGTGCGGAGCACCTGTCCGCGCAAGGTATGTAACAGAAATGCGACAAACCCTAAAACGGCGTTACCGTGAAAACACCGTGCAAAGGACGCCGAGAACACAATTCAACATGTTCAGTCCGGTCCACCGCCGCGCAGCCGGTCATCTCGGGTCACGGCATAGAGGCGCACACATTGGTGCAACCGGGGAAAAAAATGTGAAATGATAGGGCCCGGACCCCGGACGTCGGGACCGGTCAGAACTGCGTGGGGCCAAGACGCCGCGGCGTTACTCAGCGGCTTTGGCCAGGGCTCCCGGGGCGTCGGCGCGGATACGCAGATTTTCGGGATCGTACGGGCAGTCCTCGACGATGCGGGCGGGCCAGAGGCGATCAAACATCTTGACCTGCAGCTCCATGCCCGGGGCGGCCATGTCAGGCGTCACATAGCCCATCGCGATGGATTGACCGAAGGCCTGGGACCAACCTCCGGAGGTCAGCCGCCCGACACGTCTCTCGCCGGCATAGAGCGCTTCGCGTCCCCAGGGGTCGGCATCCTCGGGACCGTTCACCAGAAGCGTGACGCAGGTGGAGCGAATGCCTGTGGCCTCCATCGCCGACTTGCCGTGGAAATCCTTGGACAGGTCCACGAACCGGTCGAGCCCCGCCTCCAGGGGCGTCGCATCCCGGCCCAGTTCGGTCCCGAAGGCCCGATAACTCTTTTCCTGCCGGAGCCAGTTCTGCGCCCGTGCGCCGACCGGTTTCAGACCGAACCCGGCCCCCGCCTCCATCAGCCGATCCCAGAGATAGGCCGACATCTCCATGGGATGATGCAACTCCCATCCGAGCTCGCCGGTGTAGGCCACGCGAACCGCACGGACCGGACACATACCCAGTTCGATATCCCGAACCGACAGCCACGGCGCGCGCTTGTTCGACAAGACCGTTTCCGGGTCCGCATCGGTGACCAGCGCCTGGAGTACGTCGCGTGACTTCGGACCGGCGATGGCGAAGACACCCCACTGGGTCGTAACGTCCTCCTCGTTGATGCACCCGACGTCCGGCTCCTTCTCTTCGATCGCCTTGTAGAGGAAGTCCTGATCATAAGCGTGCCAAGCGCCGGCTGAGATCAGTGTGTAGTCGTTCTCGCCCGTCCGGATCAGCGTGTATTCCGTACGCACCGTGCCAGCCGAAGTCAGAGCATAGGTCAGGTTGATCCGCCCTACCTTCGGCAGTCGGTTGCAGGTAAACCAGTCCAGAAACGCAGTAGCCCCGGGCCCCGTCAACCGGTGCTTGGCAAAGGCACTGGCGTCGATCAGACCCACGCCCTCGCGGATGGCCGCGGCTTCCTCCGCCGCATACTGCCACCAGCCGCCCCTCCGGAAACTGCGCGCATCGTGGTCGAATCCCTCAGGCGCATCCACGGGCCCGTAATAGTTCGGCCGCTCCCAGCCGTTGACCTGTCCGAATTGAGCGCCGAGCGCCTTCTGTCGGGCATAGGCCGGTGCAGTGCGCAACGGCCGGCAAGCTTCGCGCTCCTCATCCGGGTGGTGCAGGATAAAGACGTGAGAATAGCACTCCTCGTTCTTGCGGCAGGCATACTCCGTCGTCATCCAGGGACCGAAGCGTTTGGGATCGAGGCTGGCCATGTCGATCTCGGCCTCGCCCTCGGTCAGCATCTGGGCGATGTAGTGCCCCGCGCCGCCTGCCGCGGTGATGCCGAAGCTGAACCCCTCGGCGAGCCACATATTGCGCAGTCCCGGCGCCTCGCCAATGAGCGGGTTTCCATCCGGTGTGTAGCAGATCGGGCCGTTGTAGTCGTCTTTCAGACCCACTGTTTCCGAGGACGGAATCCGGTGGATCATGGACATGTACTCTTCTTCGATCCGATCCAGGTCGAGAGGGAAGAGGTCGGCACGGAAACTGTCCGGCACCGCATGGGCAAAGCGTGCGGGCGCGCCTTGTTCATAAGGACCTAGAATCCAGCCGCCGCGTTCCTCGCGCACATACCACTTTGCATCGGCGTCCCGCAGCACCGGGTGCTCAGGATTGTCCTTGCGCCATTCGACAAGGACGTGGTCAGGTTCGGTGACGATATACTGGTGCTCGACCGGGATCGCCGGGATCTTGATCCCCAGGAGTTGAGCGGTCCGTTGGGCGTGGTTGCCGGTGGCTGTGATCACATGTTCCGCAGTGATCTCAAAATGCTCCTCGGTTGGAATCAGGCTGTTTCCGCGCTCTCCCATGCGGGTACAGGAGACGACCCATTCGGAGCCGGTCCAACGGTAGCCATCGACCTGGACCTTACGCTCGATCTCTACGCCAAAAGCCCGCGCGCCCTTGGCCATGGCCTGGGTGACGTCCGCCGGGTTGATATAGCCATCGGTCGGATGCAGGATCGCGCCCTTGAGATCCTCGGTCCGGACCAGCGGGTAGCGATCCTTGATCTGCGCAGGGCTCAGCCATTCGTAGGGCACACCACAGGTTTCAGCCGTCGATGCATAGAGCATGTATTCGTCCATGCGCGCGTCGGTCTGGGCCATACGAAGGTTCCCCACGACGGAAAAGCCAGGGTTGAGCCCGGTTTCAGCCTCGAGCCCCTTGTAGAACCGGATCGAATAGTCGTGGATATGGGTCGTGGCATAGCTCATATTGAAATAGGGCAAGAGCCCCGCGGCATGCCATGTGGAGCCGCTGGTCAGTTCGTCCCGCTCCACCAGCAGCGTATCCCAGCCGGCTTTTCCGAGATGATAGGCAATCGAAGCGCCGACGGCTCCGCCGCCAACGACCAAGGCGCGGACATGCGTCTTCATGGCTGAGTCCCTCCGGAGTTTCCGACAGCATGCCGTGCCCACCCCGGCCGCGCCAAGCCCCGGCGACCCTGCGAAGCGCGAAAACGACATCTCTTATTCAAGAAACTCGGCCAGACAGGCCATCGGGTACCGCTTGCACTGGCCTCGGGGCGAAAAGCATTGGCCCAAAAACCTAACGCTAGGTTAGTCGCCCTACCCATATCCAACTCATCAACGAGCACCGAACCTGTGCCAGGCGAAATTCAGACCGCCCAGCGTCCCCAATCAGGTTCTTTATGAGTATCCAAGCCCCGGTCCGTCCCAAGCGGACCGGGGTTCTCTTTGCTCCGACTTATCCCGATGGTATCATCCATTCTCCAGCGGCACCGTAGCTCCGCTGGACACAGGTACTCGCAGGGTTTGCTCCGTCGCCTTCGTTGCGACCGCCCTAGTTCGGCACTTCCAGACCGAGGTCCCGAAGCAGGCTGTAGAAATCCCAGACCACCCAGCTTTCGGCGATTTTTCCCTCGGAAAAGCGGTCAATCTGCACTCCGGTCCATTCAGCTGCACGTCCGGTGGCGGGATGGTCCAGATAGGCTCCAGTCTGCGTCCCGGCAAACCGCCAATAGGTGGCGATCCGGTCGCCTTCGCCGATCTGCGCCAGAATTTCGACTTTTAAGTCGGGAAAGGTGACGTGGTTCGACGCCACAAGGCTTGCCCAGGACGCAAGATCTATTGTCTCGCGACCGCCCGCGGCTTTCGGTTCCTGGTGGTTCTGGTAGCCTGAAGAAAAAATCGATGTGTCGATCGTCGCATTTCCCGCCCACATTTCCACCGCCTGCCGCGAAAGCTCTTTCTCGTTAGACATCTCATCCGCCTCCGCTCCCGCTAAAACTGCCAATGTCGCCACCACCGCGAGGAACACCGCATTCACCAACCTTGCTGATCTCTCAATTGACATTCCGCGTCTCCGTTCTCCGCAGGCAACATACGCCCGAACTCTGTCACCCTAGCACCCAGGGTCTGGCGCACCGAAGGCTTTATGCTGGCAGGTAACGCTGCCGAGGCTTACCCTGCGCCCATGACTCTTGTGACGACAAGCCGGCGGCTTCCCGATGATCGCTATGAATGCGAGACCCGCCAACTCGGCGCCGTCCGGATTGCCGGTGTCGACGAGGTCGGTCGCGGACCGCTTGCCGGGCCGGTCAGCGCGGCCGCCGTGGTACTTGATTTCGATCGGTTGCCCGAGGGGTTGCGCGACAGCAAGCAGCTCTCGTCCAAACGGCGGGAGCTGTTGGCAAAGGCCATTCACGCAACGGCCGACCTGTGCATCGTCCATGTCGGTGTCGAGGACATCGCGCAGCTGAACATCCTCGGTGCGGCCCATCTGGCTATGCGGCAGGCTCTCGCCGGACTTGCACAGCCGGCCGATTTCGCGCTGATCGACGGCAAGCTTGCGCCCAAGGGGCTGAACCTGCCTCACCGGATGGTGGTCAAGGGTGATGCCAAGGTCCTCTCCATCGCCGCGGCGTCGATCGTGGCCAAGGTGGCGCGCGACGGGATCATGGCCGATCTCGCCCGCACGCATCCAGGCTATGGCTGGGAGACCAACGCCGGCTATCCGACCCCGGAACATCGTGCGGCGCTCGCCCGGCTGGGAGTGACCCCACATCATCGCCGCTCCTTTGCACCCGTCCACAAGATCTTGTGCAGGTGAGTCTTTCAAGTCACTGATTCAAAACAGGATTTGACTGAAACACCGGATTGACTCATCCTGCGCGTATATCGGTGCCTTCCGCGCCGGCGACATGAGGCAGACCGAATGATGACCACCGAACGGCGCCCCGAGGGCCTGCCGCGCAACACCGTCCTGCGCGGCGATTGCATCGACGCGATGAACCGCCTACCGGAGGGCTCGGTCGATCTTATTTTTGCCGATCCGCCTTACAATCTCCAGCTCAAGGGCGAGTTGCACCGTCCGGACAATTCCCGCGTCGATGCCGTGGACGATGCCTGGGACCGGTTCGACGGGTTTGCCGCCTATGATCGGTTCACGCGCGCCTGGCTCAAGGCCGCGCGGCGGGTCCTGAAGCCCGATGGCGCGCTCTGGGTCATCGGCAGCTATCACAATATCTTCCGCGTCGGCGCGGCGCTTCAGGATGCGGGCTACTGGATCCTCAACGACGTGGTCTGGCGCAAGTCGAACCCGATGCCGAATTTCCGCGGCAAGCGGCTGACCAACGCCCATGAGACCATGATCTGGGCCAGCCGGTCGGAGGGCGCGAAATACACCTTCAACTACGAGGCGCTGAAGGCGTTGAACGAGGGTATCCAGATGCGGTCCGACTGGGTGCTGCCGCTCTGCACGGGGCATGAGCGCCTGAAGGATGAAGAGGGCGCCAAGGCGCACCCGACGCAAAAACCCGAAGCCCTGCTCCACCGCATTCTGATCGGTACAACGCAACCCGGCGAAACCGTGCTTGATCCGTTTTTCGGCACCGGCACCACCGGCGCGGTGGCCAAACGCCTGGGGCGCCATTTCATCGGGATCGAGCGCGATTCGGGCTATGCTGAACTGGCCGAGGCGCGTATCGCCAAGGTGCGCCGATCAGAAACGGCCGCGCTGGAGGTCAGCCAAGGCAAGCGCGCGGCACCCCGAGTGCCCTTTGGCCAGTTGGTCGAGCGCGGCTATCTCGCCCCTGGCGACATGCTGCAATCGCCGCGCGGCGTCACAGCCAAAGTACGTGCTGACGGTACGTTGATCTCAGCCGAGCATCGCGGGTCGATCCATCAGGTCGGCGCCGCACTCGAAGGCGCGCCCTCCTGCAATGGCTGGACCTATTGGAGTGTGCTGAAGGACGGCAAACCCGTGCCAATCGATTGGTTCCGACAGCAGATCCGTGGAGAATTGTGAGGCACGGAGCGTGCCTGCCCTTGTTGAGATCCCACCGATACCCATCCACGATGTAACCCTGACCGCCCATGGCTATGGCGAGGTTCCGGTGGATGCGTCCGATGCGCGAGGGCGCGAACCGCTCGTTGATCTGGTTCAGATGGGCCTCGCCGGCGAGAACTTCTACGCCATCTCCAATGGCGGAAACGCTCCCTATCGCAAACGGCTCGATGGAAGCATTTCCGCTCTGTTGGCGCGGAAAGGCATTGCCGAGAAGCTCCTTGAGGTGAACCGTTTCCTGGAGCCTTACGGGGCCGAGCTCTATCTTTGGGACGCCTATCGACCCATCGCAACTCAGGCCGGCATCTGGGACTTCTTCGCCCGCACCTACGAAGCCGAAACGCCCGGCATCGATCACGACACGCTGCAGACACTCCTGCGCCACTATATCTCCGACCCACGGGCGTTCCACGAACAGGATCCGTCCACCTGGCCGACGCACAGTACCGGCGCAGCGCTGGATCTTACATTGCGCGCGTCCTCCGATGGCACCTTGCTGTCCATGGGCGCCGGGTTCGACCAGATGGATGCGTCTGCCCACACCGATTTTTACGAGCGCGCGCTCCTGGCAGGCGAAGTTCCGCCCGACGATCCGCGTCTTCTGAACCGCCGGTTGCTCTACCATGCAATGGGAAGAGGCGGTTTCGTGAACTATCCGAAAGAGTACTGGCATTATGATTGCGGCAATCAGATGGCGCAGTGGAACCGCGCAAAACTTTTCGGTGCGCCGCTGAAGCCCGCATGGTACGGCTATACGCCGCTCCCGGACGGAACCGCGCGCGATAAGACCTAAAACCGCGCGAACCCTTTGCGCGATCCGCGGCAAGGAGGCACCCCATGGCGAACACCGAACGCCCGAAACTCGCCGTTCTGATCGATGCCGACAATACTTCGCCCTCTTGGGCGGAGGCGATCCTGGAAGAGGTTGCCGCACTGGGCGAGGCCACTGTTCGGCGAATCTACGGCGACTTTTCGTCGGGCCAGATGAAGCGCTGGTCGGAAAAGCTCGCCAAACTCGCCATCGTGCCTCACCAGCAATTCGCCAATACCGTGGGCAAGAACTCCTCCGATATCGCGCTCGTCATCGACGCGATGGATCTGTTGCATTCAGGCCGCGTCGACGGGTTCTGCCTGATTTCGTCGGACAGCGACTTCACGCGCCTGGCCAGTCGGATCCGTGAGGAGGGTGCCGATGTCATCGGCATCGGCCGGCGCACGACGCCCGAAGCGTTCCGCATGGCCTGCAAACGTTTCCTTTTTGTCGAGAACCTCACCGGCGACACGACCCCGCCGCCGGGCAAGCCGGCCGAGAAGCCGGCCAAAAAGCTCAAGCCAGCGGATGCCCGCGATCTCGTGCTTCGGGCGATGGACGCGATCGAGCAAGAGGACGAGTGGTATTCGCTGGGCCAGATCGGTCAGCAGATGACCGCTGCCAACCCGGATTTCGACCCGCGCACCTACGGCAAGCGCAAGCTCAGTGATTTGATCAACGAATTGAAGTTGTTCGAGATGCGCCGCGGTGCCGGCAATCAATTCGAAGCCCGCCGGATCGACTGACTTCTGCCGCGGCGGCGCCTCATCCGCAGCGCCCAGGCACCCCGTAGCGTGCGAGAAACATGTCGACCGCCCCATCGATCACCCGCGTGACTTCCGGTTCACTAATGCTGTCAGTCACATTGAACATCAGACGGGGAAACAAATCCGCCTTGCACAGTTCTGCAAACTGGTCCGCCGCGAGCTGGCAATCGTCAATCTCAAACTCGCCGCGCGCGACAGCGTCCTCCAGATACTCCTTCATACGGCGCCGGGCGAGTTCGGGCCCGGACTTGTAGAAGGTGCGTCCGATCTCGGGGAACCGGTCCGCCTCCGCCACGCAGATGCGGAACACACGCTGCCCAAGATCGGACAGGAAAAACGACGTCATCCGCTGGGCGATATCGGTCAGTGTCGCGCGGGCGCTCTGGCCTGTTTTGGACAACACCAAAGCCGTTTCGGACTGCTGAAGACACTCAGCCTTAGCAACTTCAAGAAAGAGCAGCTTCTTGTCGGTGAAATAGCTGTAGAGCGTCGCTTTGGACACGCCCGCAGCCCTGGCGATGGCGTCGACGCTGGCCCCTTCAAACCCCTCGCGCATGAAAACCTCACGCGCCCCATCGATAACCTGATCGTACTTCCTGCCCCGTTTCGGGCTTGGAACATGCTTGTTCACAGTAATCAGAACTCCTGACCTAGTCCTGACATTTTATAAACCGCACGGTTCAGTTCTTGCAACCAAGGCACGATGGTCGGACACAAACCAATTTGCCGAACCTATTCGGAGTACCCCGCCCAAGCACCTCATAGAGCTTGCCGATAGGCCAGCCCTTATGTCGCAGCCTGGTCAGGCGGCGTAACGTTCAAGTCCCGGTTCGCCGTCTCATTGCATGCCGCGCCCCCTTGCACCTCGCGAAACTACGCTCCTATGGTCGCGCGGCGGGCAAAACAGCGCGGCGTACCGGTTTCCGGACGCACCGGAAGTACCCGCGGCGCAGGACAGGAGGCCAGGACACCCATGACACATATTCTCGCCATTGATCAGGGCACGACCTCCTCCCGTGCGATCCTCTTTGATAGTGATATGAAACCGCTCGCCATGGCGCAGCAGGAATTCACGCAGCATTATCCCGACAGCGGCTGGGTGGAGCATGATCCCGGCGATCTCTGGACGAGCACCGCGGAGACCTGCCGCCAGGCGATCGAGCGGGCGCGCATCGCGGCCGAGAGCATTACCGCCATCGGCATCACCAACCAGCGCGAAACCACCCTTGTCTGGGACCGGCAAACCGGCAAGCCCATTCACAATGCGATTGTCTGGCAGGACCGGCGGACTGCCCCGTTATGCACAACGCTGCGCGATGCCGGGCACGAAGCCATGGTGACGGCGCACACCGGGCTTTTGCTCGATCCGTACTTTTCCGGAACCAAACTGAAATGGCTCCTCGACAATGTCGACGGCGCGCGAGAGAGGGCAAAGGCAGGAGAACTCGTCTTCGGCACGGTCGACAGCTGGTTGATCTGGAACCTGACAGACGGGCAGTCCCATGTGACAGACGCCACCAACGCGGCCCGGACCATGCTCTACGACATTCACAAGGGAGAGTGGTCGCAAGAGATCTGCGATCTACTCGATATCCCTGTCCAAATGCTGCCCGAGGTCCATGACTGCGGCAGCGATTTCGGCGTGACGCGGATCGATCTCTTCGGCCGGGAGATCCCGATCCTGGGCGTGGCGGGAGATCAGCAGGCAGCCACGATCGGTCAGGCCTGCTTTGAGCCGGGCATGCTGAAGTCGACTTACGGAACGGGCTGTTTTGCCCTACTGAACACCGGCGAAACGCCAGTGAGTTCCTCCAACCGGCTGTTGACCACGATCGGCTACCAATTCGATGGAACGCCGACCTACGCTTTGGAAGGGTCGATCTTCGTCGCCGGTGCGGTGGTGCAGTGGCTGCGCGATGGGCTCAAGATCATCCAGAGCGCCCACGAAACCCAACCTCTGGCCGAGGCCGCCGATCCTGCTCAGCAGATCATTATGGTTCCCGCATTCACCGGGCTCGGCGCGCCCTATTGGAACCCCGATTGCCGCGGCGCGATCTTCGGGCTGACTCGCAGTTCGGGTCCGGCGGAACTCGCCCGCGCGGCGTTGGAAAGCGTCGGGTTCCAGACCAGGGATCTGTTGGAAGCGATGCATGCCGACTGGCCGGACGCGACAGACGGCGGCGTGTTGCGTGTCGATGGCGGCATGACCGCCAGCGACTGGGCCATGCAGTTTCTTGCCGACGTTCTAGGAGCGTCCGTGGACCGTCCCGAGATCACGGAAACGACCGCGCTCGGCGTCGCATGGCTCGCCGGCAGCCGGGCAGGGCTCTATCCGGATCGCGCCGGATTTGCCGAAACATGGGCTCTCGAGCGTCGGTTTGAGCCGCAAATGAGCGCAGATCTGAGCGAAACGCGCTATGCTGCTTGGAAACGTGCCGTCACCGCGACGATCGCCGCCTGACCAGATCGGCCGCCCGGGCCTCACTTTCGCCGTTCCGGAAAGGGCCGCGATGCGGTGTAGCCCGCGGGCGGAGCGGCTCGGTCCGCCGAGCGCGGCATGCGGGCCGGTGATTTTCGACGCCGTCCGTGTCAGGTTCCTCCCATACCAATGATCAAAGGTTCGCCAATGTACCGACCGCTTCTTTGCTTACTCACCGCCACGGCACTCGCCGCCTGTACGCCTCCGCAGACTCTGACGCCGGTACCCTTGCCCGCGCCAGCTCCCGAAGCCGTGCCGCCGGCAGCGCCGACCGCGCCCTCGACTGAGGCTGGCGCAGCCGACCCTGCACAGATGGCCGCCGCGTGCCGCAACGCCGCGGCAAGCCAGTTGAATGTCGCGGCCGGATCATTGCCGCTTTCACCGGCGGAGGAAACCTCGCTGGGATTTGTCGTTTTCGGCGAGGCGACCGGCGCAAGTGGGGTGCGTCCGTTCGAATGCAGTTTCGGGCGAGACGGCGCATTGCGGGTCGTGCGCGCCGCCTAGACAGCACGACGCGAACCAACCCGCGCTGCGACACGGCCTTTCAAACCGGTCCGGCGGGTGGTCATACGCGAACCAGGCATCCAACTTTCAAGCAACAAGCGGCGCTATAAGATGCGACCCCGAGGCCCGGTTGGAGTTCACCGCGGGGTCGACCCGGTGGAAGCACAACGCATCCTCGGGTGCCGCGCGCATCAGCGTCGCTGCGCCATGTCCGGCCTCCCCCAGCCAGAGCGGCCAGTCATCTGCCGCCAGCACGACCGGCATCCGGTGATGGATCGCCGACATCGCCCTGTTCGCCGCCGTGGTGACAATGGCGCAGCACCGCATGGCTTCGCCGCTGCCATCCGCGGGGATCCAGTTCTGCCACACGCCAGCGAAGGCAAGCGAGTTCCCTTGCGACGGATGGATGTACCAGGGCAAACGATTGCCGTCGGCGTCCTTTGTCCATTCATAGAACCCGGTCGCCGGGATCAGGCATCGGCGAGCGCGACAAGCGGCGCGAAACGCGGGCTTTTCAGCGATGGTTTCAGCGCGCGCATTGATCAGCAAAGGCCCGTCGGTCGGCGTTTTATACCAATGCGGTAGAAACCCCCAACGCAGCGACGAAAGCCTGCGGGCACCGCCTTCGCAAAGTACGGCATGCACATCGTTCGTCGGGCAGATATTGTAGTTGGGCACGTCGGGCAAATCGTTCGACGGCACAGCCTCGAACAGCTGTGCCACTACATCATGGGGCAGTGTCAGGGCAAATCGTCCGCACATGGGGGCCTCAGGCGCCTACTGCTGCGCGATCGCGATCCGTCCGTCCAGATAGGGCTCGTAGGGCTCGCTGAGCGTCGCGAGATAGTCGGCCAGCACCTTGTCCAGTCCCGGACCGTAATCATAAGCATCTTCCGCCAATTCGAACATCGCGTACCCGTCGCCGCCCTTGCGGATATAGTCACTGGTGGCAACGCCATAGCGGGCTTCGGGATCGATCGGTACCCAGCCCTCTCCGTCGGTCACCTCCACGCTGAGGATCCGACCCTCATTCGGCCCGACGGCCGGGTCCCAGACGAACCGCAGCCCGGAAACCTGGGGAAAGCGGCCCTTCACATCCTCGACCTGGCTCACACCGTTTTCGAGCGCGTCGATGATCTGCGCCCCGGTCGCGGTAAATGTGGAGAGCGTATTCTGGAACGGAAGCACGGTCAGCACATCGCCCATCGTCACCTCGCCCTCATCGATGGAGGCGCGCAGACCTCCGCCATTCGTAAGCGCGAGCGTGACCCCCTGGTTGCGCGCCCGGTCCAGAATCGCGTCGGCAACGAGATTGCCCATGGTGCATTCGCCCACGCGGCAGGAGCCGCGGTCTCCGTCGATGACCGCGGCAGAGATTCCCACAACCTGCGACCTGATCTTTTCGATGGGTTCGGCGCGTTCCGCAACGCGCGCCGCGATATCTGGATCCTTCGCGATGTCGGGCCCTATCGCGATCGGTCCGCCGGTTGCCGAGATCACATTGCCCTCGTCATCGAAGGTTAGCACCAGGTGCCCCAGCCAGCGTCCGTAGGCCCCGGCCTGAACCACTGGTACCGCGCCGACCATGACCGGGTAAGGCCCCCAAGCGTCGGGATCTTCACTATTCAGGTAGGTATGCGAATGCCCGCCCACGACGGCGTCCAAGCCAGGCACTTGCGCGGCAATCTCCATGTCCCGGTTGAGCCCGACATGGGTGAGCGCGATGATTTTGTTGACACCTTCGGCCTGAAGCTCAGCGACATCTTCGGTCAGCGCCTCAACCTCGTCGAAAAAGATTACATTCGGACCGGGCGACGACGTGTCCACCGTGTCCGTAGCAACCGCCGAGACGATCCCGATCTGCTCGCCTCCGACTTCCAAAACGACAGAGTTCCCCAGCACCTCGGCCAGTAATGGCTCTCCCGCCACGTCGAGATTGCCGGAGATCACGGGGAACGGAACCCGCGCGATGAAGTCGGCGAAGTTCACCGGCCCGTCGTCGAATTCGTGGTTGCCCGCGGCCATGACGTCAAAACCGATCTCGGTCATGAATTCGGCGGCTGCGCGTCCCTTGTAGGTGGTATAGATCAGCGAGCCTTGAAACTGGTCACCGGCATCGAGCGTGATCACATTAGCGCCTTCGGCCTCTAGGCGGTCGCGCGTTTCATTGAGAAGCGTCGCGAGCCGCGCGACCCCGCCAAAGCACTCATCCGCAGCCTCCTCTTCCTCGGAACAGGTGGCATTGTATTTGTTAACCGGTTCGATCCGGCTGTGCAGATCGTTGATATGCAGGATGTGCAGCACGTACTCCGCTTGCGCCACGCCGCCGCAAAATAGGCCGCCGGCCAGCGCAAGCGCTCCAAGTCTCCGTATCATCTGTTCCGCCCCCCATAGTGCCCTGAGACAAACCTGCCTGCGACAGCCCGGATTAGGCAAGGGCGCCGGCATGCCTTGACGGAATTTCCGGCGCCGGGCAGGAAATCCGTCATGATGATCTACAAAATCTTCCACGCGGAGGAGTGGGACGCGCTCTGTGCAGCGGGTGAGACCGCCGGGGCTCCGGTGGATGTCGCTGATGGCTACATCCATTTTTCCACCGCCGATCAGGTGCGGGAGACCGCCGCCAAGCATTTCGCGGGCGTCGAGGGGCTGGTGCTGGCGAGACTGGACGGCGACAGGCTGGGCGATGTGCTGGTCTGGGAGCCGTCGCGCAGCGGTGCGCTCTTCCCGCATCTCTACCGTGCGCTACGGCGCGATGAGGTTCTACGCCACGATCCCCTGCCGCTGGGCCCTGACGGGCTGCATGTCTTTCCGGATCCACTGCCATGAGCGTTTTCGAGGCGGCGGCACTGCGGATCCTGCGGCTGGCCGATCCCGAAACCGCCCATGGCTGGGCCATCACGGCGCTCGAACGCGGATGGACCCCGTGTCCCGGCCCCGTCACCTCTCCCCGCCTGCGCGTGACGCTGGCTGGTCTGGACCTCCCCAATCCGATCGGGCTCGCCGCTGGATTCGACAAGCACGCAACCGCGCTCGAGGGGCTTTGCGCGGCCGGGTTCGGCTATGTCGAAATTGGCGGCGTCACGCCGGAGGCGCAGCCCGGAAACCCGCGCCCGCGGGTCTTTCGCCTGCATCGCCATGGCGGAGTTATCAACCGCTACGGGCTGAACAGCCACGGCGCCTAAGCCGTGGCCGAGCGACTGGAGGCCGTCCGACATGGCGGCGCACCGCCGGTGCCCGTAGGCCTCAATCTTGGCGCGAACAAGACCAGCGACGACCGATCCTCAGACTATGCCGAGGTGTTGCGTATCGGCGGCCCACATGTGGACTACGCTACGATCAACGTATCCTCACCCAACACAGAAGGGCTGCGGGAGTTGCAGGGGCGTGCAGCGCTGTGGGGGGTGCTGACCGGAGTGCTGGAAGTGCGCGCCGACCTGCCCCGCCATATCCCGATTTTCGTCAAGATCGCCCCCGACATGACCGAGGCCGAACTGGCCGATGTGGCCGAGGTTGCACTGGAAAGCGCACTGGACGGGATCGTGGCGACAAATACCACGACGGCCCGACACGCGGTCGACGGACGTCACGCGGATCAGGAGGGCGGCCTGTCCGGCCGGCCTCTTTTCGCGCGCTCGACTGAGGTTCTCGCGACGCTTTATCGTCTGACTGATGGCAAGCTGCCTCTTATCGGTGTCGGCGGGGTCGAAGACGCCGACACGGCCTACGCAAAGATTCGCGCGGGAGCGACGGCGGTTCAGCTCTACTCCGCACTGACCTGGAACGGACTCTCGCTGGTTGGGCGCATTGCCCGAGACTTGGATGAGCGACTGGCAACCGATGGATTCGAAACTGTTGCCGACGCGGTGGGCTGCGACGTCCGCTAGGTGGGCGGTCCACCTTGAGTGACGCTACTTTCCCGAAGCCTTAGCGTCGCTCCCGCCATAAGTTCACTGGAGCACGACCGTCACGACCTTGTGCTAAAAAGCAAATCGGTCGGCTTCTGCCGTAGAGAGCTTTTGCCGCAGCTCGAATAAGTGATCGGTCAATCTGTCGTCCGCTTGCTGCGAAACTGCGCAGGGAGAAGACGGATACCTTGCCAACGTCGATTCCGAGAACGCTCGTGCAAGAGCCGGCATAGCCACGCACCCTTCCATGCCTGACGTCGAAGGCTGATCGACATCCATGCCGGTCACTTGCGACCCGTGCTGCCGGCGACCCTACCGGCTTTTCGGTCCTCACGGCTTGTGAATCTTTCACACAAGGCACCGGCCGTCCCAGATCCTCGACGCGTGACCTTGACAGTCGCTGCGGTTCGGCTCAAAGCGCAGGCATTCGCAACCGGGCGTTTCGTAGGCGCCAAACCGACGAGGAGGACCAAGATGTCCCAAGTCTCCCTGACGTTTCCTGATGGCGCATCGCGTGAGTTTCCGTCCGGCATCACGCCGGGTGAAGTTGCAGCGAGCATATCGTCCAGTCTCTGCAAAAAGGCCATCTCGGCCCAAGTCGATGGCGCCCATTGGGATCTCGCTTGGCCCATCGAAGCCGATGCCGAGATTGCCATAAACACGATGAAGGATGAGGCCCCCGCGCTGGAGCTGATCCGCCATGATCTGGCGCATATCATGGCCCGGGCGGTCCAGGAGATCTGGCCGGATGTGAAGGTCACCATCGGCCCGGTGATCAAGGACGGCTGGTACTATGATTTCGACCGCGCGGAGCCCTTCACGCCGGAGGATCTGGGCGCCATCGAGGCCAAGATGCGCGAAATCATTGCCGCCCGCGATCCCGTGCGCACCGAGCTTTGGGATCGCGCACGCGCCATCGCCCACTATGAGAGCACGAACGAGCCCTACAAGGTGGAGCTTGTCGGCATGATCCCGGAGGGAGAGCCGATCCAGATGTACTGGCATGGCGATTGGCAGGATCTGTGCCGCGGCCCGCATCTGCAGCATACCGGTCAAGTCCCTGCAGATGCGTTCAAGCTGATGAAGGTGGCAGGCGCCTACTGGCGCGGCGACAGCGACCGTCCCATGCTGCAGCGGATCTACGGCGTCGCCTTCCAGAACCGGCAGCAGCTCAAGGAGTACCTGCATTTCCTTGAGGAGGCCGAGAAGCGCGACCACCGCCGGCTCGGCAAGGAGATGGAGCTTTTCCACTTCCAGGAGGAAGCGCCGGGAATGGTCTTCTGGCATCCCAATGGCTGGACGATCTACCGCGAACTGGAGGATTACATGCGCCGCCGACTGGACGCGGCCGGCTATCGCGAGATCAAGACGCCCCAGGTCGTGGACCGCAAGCTCTGGGAAGCCAGCGGGCACTGGGACAAGTACCGCGAGAACATGTACATCACCGAGATCGACGAGGAGCACGCCAACGAAAAGCGCACCAATGCGCTGAAGCCGATGAACTGCCCCTGCCACGTCCAGGTCTTCAACCAGGGCATCAAGAGCTACCGCGACCTGCCGCTCCGGATGGCAGAGTTCGGCTCCTGCCACCGATACGAGGCGCACGGCGCGCTGCACGGGCTGATGCGGGTGCGTGGCTTCACTCAGGACGATGCGCATATCTTTTGCACAGAGGACCAGATCGAGAGCGAATGCGCGGCCTTCATCGATCTTCTGTCCAATGTCTATCGCGACACCGGCTTCACAAGTTTCGACATCAAGCTTTCGACACGTCCCGAGGTGCGCGTGGGCTCCGACGAGGTCTGGGACAAGGCTGAGGCGGCGCTGGAAAAGGCCATTCTGAGCGTGCGCAACGACTATGAGGTCGATCCCGGCGAAGGCGCGTTTTACGGGCCGAAACTCGACTTCAAGCTGACCGACGCCATCGGTCGAGAATGGCAGTGCGGCACGTTCCAGGCCGATTTCAACCTGCCCGAGCGGCTCGACGCGACCTATATCGGCGCCGATGGGGAAAAACATCGCCCCGTCATGTTGCACCGCGCCATCCTGGGAAGTTTCGAACGCTTCATCGGAATCTTGATCGAGAACTACGCCGGAAAGCTGCCCTTCTGGCTCGCACCACGCCAGATCGTGGTGGCCTCCATCGTGTCGGATGCAGACG
>JBCDBB010000026.1:0-30876 GCA_039184415.1 Pseudomonadota bacterium | reverse complement strand
GGGCTTTTGATCGATATAGACCTCATTGACGAAATTGAGCCCTTCGAACCTGTCGAGCGACCCGGCGCTCAAGCTCAGCAGCCCGTGCATTGGCCCGGGCGCGGTCAGCCGCCAGAACAGGCTCGACCCGCAGACGTCGCAAAAGCCGCGCTCGGCCCATTCCGAAGATTTGTAGACCTTCAGATGGGTCTCATCCTCCCAGGTGACGCCCCCCGGCGGCACTTCGAGTCCCAGCTCGATCCCGCCGGAGAACTTGCGGCACATTCCACAATGGCAGGCGCCATAGTTCTTGGGCGGTTCCGCCAACCGGTAACGCACCGCGCCACAGAGGCATCCGCCGGTCAGTCTGTCGTCGCCATCCTCGGCCATCTTCGCCTCCAGATCCTGAACTCCGGCCCGTGACCGGGCCTCGTCTGTGGTTTCCATCTGCGGAGTCGGGGCCGCCCTCGGCCCGCGCCACCCCTGTCTCTCTGCGCGTTGCCGCAACCTGCCGCGCCGCCATAGGCGCGTATGTCACCGCGCGCCGCGAGCGGATGCGCCCCACAGGCCCCCGGCCCGACGCGGCGCTCCCAAATTAGGTCAGCACTCCTGTCCCGGAGAATGACCGATCCGTTAAGACCGTCCCGGACGCGCCGAGGCGCGCGTGGGGTACGGAGACCGCGAACAAAGTTCGAACACGGCCGTACGAAACCCCGGTTTGGACAGTTCGTACAAACATGACCAAAGCCTTACTCCGCAGCGACGAAGGCCGCCGGCCGGCGCGTCTCGGCGCGCACCTCGAAGCGCTCCAGCATCGCCTCGGCCGCCTCGCGCCCGTCGCGGATCGCCCAGACCACGAGGCTCGCGCCCCGCACGATATCGCCCACTGCATAGACCCCATCGATGCTCGTCGCATGGGTCCGGAAATCGGCCTTCACCGTGCCCCAGCGGGTGACCTCCAGTCCGGGCTGACCCCAAAGCCGCGGCAGATCCTCCGGCTCGAAGCCGAGCGCCTGGATCACCAGATCCGCCTCCTCGACATAGTCAGCGCCTTCGATCAGTTCCGGCACCTGGCGGCCCGTGGCGTCCGGCGCACCCAGCCGCATCTTCTGGACCATCACGCCCGTGACGGGATCGCCGGTGAAGCCCTTGGGCGCGGTCAGCCACACGAACTCCACGCCCTCCTCCTCGGCATTCTGCGTCTCGCGCTGGCTGCCCGGCATGTTGGCCCGGTCCCGCCGGTAGAGGCATTTGACGCTTGTGGCGCCCTGCCGCACCGCGGTGCGCACACAGTCCATCGCAGTGTCACCGCCGCCGATGACAACGACCTTCTTGCCCTCGGCATCCAGCGTGCCATTGTCGAACTCCGGCACATCGTCGCCAAAGCTCTTGCGGTTCGACGCGGTCAGATAATCAAGCGCCCGGACGATGCCGGCGGCACCCACGCCCGGCGCCTCGAGATTGCGCGAACGATAGACCCCGGTGGCGATCAGCACCGCGTCATGGGCCGCGCGGATATCCTCGAACCCGATATCCTGCCCGACCTCGCAGTTCAGCCGGAAGAACACCCCGCCCTGTTCCAGCTGTCCGTTGCGCCGCATGACAATGGGCTTTTCCAGCTTGAAGCCCGGAATACCATAGGTCATCAGCCCGCCCGCGCGGTCATAGCGGTCATAGACGGTGACCTGCACGCCCGCGCGCCGCAGCACATCGGCGGCAGCGAGACCTCCGGGCCCGGCACCGATGATGCCCACGCTCTCGGGACGCTCTGAGGCCGGCGCGATCGGCTTGACCCAGCCTTTGTCCCAGGCCGTGTCGGTGATGTATTTCTCCACCGACCCGATCGTCACCGTGCCATGGCCCGATTTCTCGATCACGCAATTGCCTTCGCAAAGCCGGTCCTGCGGACAGATCCGTCCGCAGATCTCGGGGAAGGTGTTGGTGGCCTGGCTGACCTCATAGGCTTCCTGCAGACGCCCCTCGGCGGTCAGGCGCAGCCAGTCGGGGATGTTGTTGTGCAGCGGGCAGTGCGACTGGCAGTAGGGCACGCCGCATTGCGAGCAGCGTCCGGCCTGCTGCGCGGCCTTCTCCTCGGCATACTCGGCGTAGATCTCTTGAAAATCCTGGTTGCGTAGATTAGGCGCACGCTTCTCCGGCATGTCCCGTGCTACGGACACGAACTGAAGCATCGGTTGTTTCGACATTACAAGCCTCCCAAGGCCATCTCGTGGGAGATACTAGAGTGTCGGCGAAAAGAAAAGTCAGAAAGAGTTACCCATGTACGTAAGAAATCCTGGAAAACTCTGCGCTGCGGCAAGATTTTGAACGATTTAAGTCATGATATTTGACATAGTATCATGTAACTATCTGGTTTATAATTAGATGTCACTTTTCCACCTTTTCCTTCTCGCGGTCATCCAGGGGGTGACGGAGTTCCTCCCGATCTCTTCTTCGGGACATTTGATCCTCTTTCCGAACCTCACAGGCGCCCAGGACCAGGGTCTTGCCATCGATGTGGCCGTCCATGTCGGCACGCTTTTCGCCGTCGTGATCTATTTCTGGAGCGACGTGAAACTGGCCTTTTTCGGCACCGGGGAGCTGTTGCGCGGCCAGGTCACGAGCCGTGGCGGGTTCCTCGCGCTCTGCCTGATCGTGGCCACGGTCCCGGTCGTGATCGCGGGCGGCCTGCTGAAGCTCTCCGGTTTCGACGAGGCCCTGCGCTCCACCGCCGTCATCGGCTGGACGATGCTGGGCTTCGGTCTGGTGCTCTACTGGGCCGACCAGACTGGCGCGGAGACCCGAACGGCCGAGCAATGGACACTGAAACACGCTCTGATCATGGGGCTCTGGCAGGTGCTCGCCCTGATCCCCGGCACCTCGCGCTCCGGGATCACCATTACCGGTGCGCGGCGGCTGGGCTATAGCCGCGAGGACGGTGCCCGTCTGGCCATGCTGATGTCGATCCCGACGATCGCCATGGCTGGGCTTCTCCTGGCTGTGGATGTGATCGGCGAAGCCGATATGCAGGCCGCTCGCGACGGGGCCATCGCCGCGCTTTTCGCCTTTCTCTCGGCACTCGCGGCGCTGGCGCTGATGTTCCGGCTGCTCAAATCTGTGAGCTTCACGCCCTACGTGGTCTACCGGGTCGTCCTGGGTATCGTGCTGCTGGTTTTGGCCTATGGCTACGGCTGGTAAGGCCGGACAGCGGCGGCCCGGTCAGTCCGACTTCAGGTTCTCGGCGCTGTCGATCTGGGTCGCGTACTGGCCCTCGGGCCGGAACCGCCAGAGATAATCGGGTAGCACCGCCTCCATCGCCGTGGGCGTGATCTCCAGATCCGCGAAACTGCGCGCCTCCGGCGCCACGATGTTATGGCGCGCCAGATTCCGAACCTGATCGCGGGTGATCATCTTGTTCTCGATGAGACCAAGACTGATCGTCTGCAGCAGATCAAAGCCCATCCCCATCATCCGTCCGGCGAACATCGGCACCGACATGACGATACGGCGGCGCCGGATCACCTGGAGCATCATCTCCATCAGTGCGCGGAAGCTCTTCACCTCGGGCCCGCCGAGCTCGTAGATACCGCCGGACGCTTGGCCGAGCAGGTATTTCTCTGCTGCCTGGGCCACGTCATCCACATACACCGGCTGAAACTGCGTCTCGGCGCCGACGACCGGCACCACGGGGCCCGAGCGGGCCATGCCGGCGAAGCGGTTGAAGAACTGGTCTTCGGGGCCGAAGATGATCGAGGGGCGCAGGATCATCGCGTCCGGCATGTAGCGCAGAACGCCGGCCTCGCCTTCGGCTTTTGTCCGAGCGTAATCGCTGTCGCTTTCGGTATCGGCGCCGATGGCCGACAGCTGCACCATCGAGGTGATCCCGGCCTCGGACGCGAGGCGCGCGATCCGCTCCGCGCCCTCGGCCTGAACGCTGTCGAACCGGTTCTTGCCGGTCTCGTTGAGGATACCCACGCAATTGACCACCGCGTCAGCCTCGGTCAGCACCGCGGCCACCGACGCATCATCGCGGATGTTGCAGAAGACCGGTTCCACCTGGCCGACGACGCCGTAGGTCTTGACGAAGAGCGCCTCATTCGGACGGCGGACGGCGACCCGGACCCGCCAGCCTGCCTTGGCCATGCGCTGCGTGATGTAGCGTCCGACAAAGCCCGAGCCGCCAAAGATCGTGAGCATCTGAGACATATGCGCCCTCCGCGTGGTCTAGGGGTGACCTAGCTTTCCCACCGGGTCGGAACAAGGCAAAGACGTCCTAGAACGGTTCGCATGCCGTCACACTCCGGCGGGCGGCCCGGTGGAGCCGCGCGGAACGAGCCGGTGGGAAAGCAGCTGATGCTGAGGCCGTTCCTGCGTTTCGATCCAAGAGGCCAGGGCAGCGGCCGCCTGGGCGCCCATTTCAGAGACCGGCAGGCTGACCGATGTCAGACCGGGCGCACTGTGCTTGGACCAGGACAGATCGTCGATGCCAATCACCGAGACATCGCCGGGAATGGCGAGACCCGCGCGCTGTAGCTCGAACATCGCGCCGAGCGCGATCACGTCCGACAGGCAAAGCAGCGCCGTCGGACGGTCCGGGAGCGCGAGCGCCGCGGCGGTGGCACGGCAACCGCCCCCGACCCCGAGATCGCCGGCGTGAAAGCTCAGCTGCGCTCTGTCAGACGACGCCTCTAGCGCATCGAGCCGTGCCTGGGTGCGGTCATTGCCGTCCAGCGGCCCGTGGATAACGCCGATCCGCCGGTGGCCGAGATCGCTCAGATGATCGAGCGCCGTCCGCGCCACCGCCCGATTGTCATAGCCGATGGTCGGCATGGTGGCGTCCGGGTCGAAAAAGGAGGTCGCGACGATCGGCAGGTCGTGGCGGTCGGCCAGACGATCGAGTCCGGCGCTATGGGAGACGCCCGAGACGATCAGCCCTTCGGCCCCGATCTCCACCAGCCCCCAGGCCTTGCGCTCCTCGCGCTCGGAATCGCCGCCGGTTGTTGCGACCAGCAACGACAGGCCGAGCTCGCCCAACCGGGTCTCCATCGCGCCGAGAAAGCGCGCAAAGATCGCGTGGTCGAGCGTCGGGACCAGCGCTGCGACGGCGCGGGTGCGGCCGGAATTGATCGCGCGGGCGGCCGGACTGCGCATGAACCGCAGGCTGTCGATGGCCCCTTCCACGCGTTCCCGCGTGTCGGGCGAGACCGTCGCCGGTGCATTCAGCACCCGCGAGACCGTGGCGACCGAAACATCCGCGGCCTGGGCGACATCGCGCAGCGTCGCGCGCCTCTTGCGTGTCACTTTTTGCGTCAAACACCATGCCCTTTTGCTCGCATCTGCCAGCCTTACCGCATCAATCATTGACAGGTCAAAGCTGCAGCGAGACGCTTTGTAACTAGTTACATTGCGATTCGCAGGGGCCGAAGCGATGTTTTCACCCGGTTTGATCCGGCAGTTCAGCAATATCGAGTCCGCGACTGACGCGCGGGCCTTTCCGGGATTTCCCGGGGCGACGCCGACCACCCTGCCGCTACCGCCGCGGGGCACGCGTCAGGTCCGGCTCGCTGCGGGAGACGTCATCTCGGTCCGCGGACTGCCCATGGGGCCACCGGTTTGGATCGCGGCATTCAATGGGCGCGGCGCGGATGCCCTCGACGCGCTCGGGCTGTCCGGGACAGTGCATCTCGACCCCGCGGTTGCGGACGCGGCCCCGATGCGGGGCTGGATCGCAGCCCAGGGCGGCAAAGCGAACGTCGATCCGCCGGTGACGCGGCTCGACCCTGGGGCCGAGATCCTAGTGCTGAAGGCCGCCTCTCGCTGCGACGTCTGGTTGCTGTCGGGCGCGGCTCCCGTCGATCTTGTCTGCGGGACGACCTCGGCTCCGGTGGAGATCATCCATCAGCCCGCGCGGATGAGCACGCTCCGCCTGCCACCGCCGCTCGGCCCGGTACGCGAGGAATTCACCGTCTCGCGCGCGACCGCGCGAGCCTACCGGCTGCGCAAGGGCGAGGTCGTTCAGATCATTGATGCCGAGGGGCAGCAATGCTCCGATTTCATGGCCTTTCGCAGCGCCGGCCTGGACCAGGGGCTGGAACAGATGATCGACAGCACCGTGACCCGGACGGTCGTGGGCGGCGCCTATCCCCGGCCCGGGCTCTTCGACAAGTTCGTCGACAGCGACATGCGCCCGATGCTGTCGCTGCTGCAGGACACGGTGGGGCGCCATGACACGTTCGCGCTGGCCTGCACCGCGCGCGGCTATGAGGAACGCGGCTTTCCCGGCCACGTGAACTGTTCGGACAATATCAGCGCCGAGATGGCCGGTTACGGCGTCAGGACGCGCCGGGCCTGGCCCGCGATCAATTTCTTCTTCAATTCCTGGATCGACCGGGCCGACAACCGGATCCAGGTCGAAGAGGCCTGGTCGCGGCCTGGGGACTACGTTGCGATGCGGGCGCTCGACGATCTGGTCTGCGTCTCCACCGCCTGCCCCGACGACATCGATCCGATCAACGGCTGGAACCCGACCGATGTCCATGTCCGGATCTACGGGCCCAAGACGCGGGTGCGCCGCGCCGTTGCCTATCGTGAAAGAGAGGATGCGCCGGTGGCCATCAGCGAGGAATCCGCCTTCCATCCCCGGCTAGATGCCCTGACACAGCAATTCGCACCGGCGCGCGATCTCTGGGCAGCTGTGACCTTTCCCGAGATCGGCACGCTCGGCGAATACTGGGCCTGCCGCAACGCGGTGACGCTGCAGGACATGAGCGGTCTGCGGAAGTACGATATCGTTGGCCCGGACGCGGAACGGCTGCTGCAAAGGGCGATGACGCGGGACATCGCCAGGCTCGCGGTCTGGCGTGGCACCTATGCGCTGATATGCGACGAGCAGGGCGAGGTGATTGACGACGGTACGCTCTTCAGGCTGGGCGAGCATCTGTTCCGCTGGTGCTGCGGCAGCGAGGCGAGCGCACGGCAGTTGGGTGCCCTCGCCGAGGCCGAGGGACTTCAGGTCCGCATCACGGCCATGGGCAGTGCGCTCCCCAACCTTGCGCTGCAGGGGCCGCGGTCGCGAGAGCTGCTGGCACGGATCGTCCACACTCATCCCGGCGTGCCGTCGCTGGAGCATGTGAAATGGTTCGGCGTGACCATGGCGCGGCTCCATGATCGCGACGGGCGGCCCTTCATGCTGTCGCGTTCTGGCTACACGGGCGAGCTCGGCTATGAGCTCTTCTGTGCAAAGTCCGACGCGCTTGAGATCTGGGATGCGGTGATGGCGGCGGGTGCGGATCTGGGCATCACGCCCATGGGGACCGACGCGCTGGAAACCGTCCGGATCGAGGCCGGGCTGGCCGCGGCGGGCCATGAATTCGCCCCCGGCGTCGATGCGCTCGAGGCGGGTCTCGGCTTTGCCGTGGACATGCGCAAGGCCGCCTTCGTGGGCCGGGCCGCGCTGGAACGCAATGCGCGCGATCCCCGACGGCTGCTCAAGGGCCTGCTGATGGCCGGCGACGACGTTCCGCCCCATGGCGCCCCGGTACTGGCGGGCGAGCGGCAAGTCGGCGTCGTGACCTCGGCCACCCGGTCGCCCAGCCTGGAATGCGGCATCGCCATGGCACGGATCGCGGTCGAGCACGCCGCCGACGCAACGGCCCTGGATGTCGGGCGCATGGACGGGCGGATGAAGCGGCTGAGCGCCACCGTCGCTTCGGTGCCATTCATTGATCCCAAACGCGAGCGGGCACGCGCCTGACCGGCGCGGACCCTCAAACCACAGAACCGAGAGCAACAGGAGAGAGCAACATGAAGACCATCGGAACCGCCGCTCTGTCGGCGATGATCCTGGCGGCCGCAGCAACGTCCGCCTCGGCACAAGACAAGGTCATGGTGGGCGAGCCGAGCTGGCCCGGGGCGAAGATCATGGCGAACCTCATCGGCCAGGTTATCGAGACCCGCCTCGGCGGTCAGGTCGACTATGCCCCCGGCGCAAATGCGGTGATCTTTGCGGCGATGGATGGCGGGCGCGGCGACATCGATGTGCATCCCGACGTCTGGCTGCCGAACCAGCAGTCCTTTGTCGACGAATATGTCGACCAGAAGGGAACGGTCGCGCTGTCCGAAGGCTTCTATGAGGGCCGGACGGGCTTCTGCACGCCGACCTACATGGCCGAAGAGCACAACATCAAGTCGGTCTTCGATCTGGGAACGCCCGATGCCCAGACGCTGTTCGACAGCGACGGCAATGGCATGGGCGAGATCTGGGTTGGCGCGCCGGGCTGGGCCTCGACCAGCATCCATCAGGTGAAGGTGCGCGACTACGGCATCGGGACTTTTCTGGAGCCCACGACAGAGGACGAGACGGTGTTCTACGCCCGGCTCAAGGACGCGGTCGACCGCAAGGAGGGCGTGGTGTTCTATTGCTACAAGCCGCACTACGTCCACGCGCTCTATGACGTAACCATGATCGAAGAGCCCAACTATGACCCGGCGCTCTATGCGATGGTCACCCCGGACGAGGATGCAGACTGGTTCAACAAGTCCAGCATCATGACCGGCGATGAGGTGAAAACGGTCAAGGTCGCCTTTTCGAAGTCGCTCGAAGACCGCAATGCGGCGGCGGCCTCCTTCCTGGCGAGTATCGATATGGATGCCGATACGCTGTCGGGCCTGACCTATGAGGTGGTCGTACAGGGCAACGAGATCGACGCGGTGGTCGGCGACTGGATCGCCGAAAACAGCGAGACCATCGATGGCTGGCTCGGCCTGAACTGATGCCACGATCCCCGCGCCGCGCCGGTGCGGGGTTTTTCTCCAGAACGGATGCGGGGGCACCATGGGTCAAGAGATAGCGATCGACGCGAGGGGCGTCTGGAAGGTCTTCGGGGAGCGCGCGGACGAAGCGCTCGCCGCGATCCATGCCGAAGGGCTGGGAAAACCGGAGGTGCTGTCGCGATTTGGCTGCGTCGTGGGCGTGGCGGACGCGAGCTTTGAGATCGAGAAGGGCGAGCTCTTCTGCGTCATGGGGCTGTCGGGTTCGGGCAAATCGACCCTGGTACGCCATGTGAACCGTCTCCTGGAGCCCACGGCCGGTCAGATCCTGATCGGGGACGAGGATGTGATGGGGCTTGGCCCCGAAGGCCTGCGCGATCTGCGCAATCGCCGCGTGGCGATGGTGTTCCAGAATTTCGGGCTGATGCCACACCGGACCGTGCGGGACAACGTCGCCATGCCGCTGGAGATCCGCGGCACCGGAAAGGCGCGCCGTTGGGAAGAGGCCGACCGTGTGCTGTCCCTGGTCGATCTGACCGGCTGGGAGGACAAGTACGCCCATGAACTGTCCGGCGGCATGCAGCAGCGGGTCGGACTGGCCCGCGCGATCGCCGCCGATCCCGAAATTCTGCTGATGGACGAGCCCTTCTCGGCGCTCGACCCGCTGATCCGCAAGCAACTCCAGGACCAGTTCATGGAGCTCAGCCAGTCGCTCAGGAAGACCACGATGTTCATCACCCACGACCTCGATGAGGCGATCCGGATCGGCAACCGCATCGCGATCATGAAGGACGGGCGGATCGTCCAGATCGGCACGCCGGAAGAGATCATCCTCAACCCTGCGGACGAATATGTCGCCGATTTCGTGGCCGGCATCTCCAAACTCAAGATGATCTTTGCCCATTCGGTGATGAAGCCGGTGGACGAGTTCGAGGCGAAGCATGGGTCGGTCCCCGAAGATGTCCATGAGGCGCATCCCGAGATGGACCTGAGCGATCTGATGTCGCTGGCCACCGACGGGCACGGGGTCGTCGCGGTGGTCGACGACGGCAAGACCGTGGGCGTCATCAACAGGGTCGGACTGATCCGCGCGATTCAGGAGAGCCAGGCATGAAAGACGAAAGCCAAGCCGCAATCCGCCCCGAAACGGCAGAGCGGCTCGACGCCCTGGTTGATGATTTCGTCGGCCGCAGCGCGGACTATTATCGCAAGGTCTTCGCCTACGTGATGGAGGCGCCGGGCTACCGCTTTACGCTGAACAAGGCGGCGGGTCTGCTGGGCCCTGTCTGGTACGGCGCGCGGGGGCTCTGGAACTGGTTTCTGGGCTTCATGATCCTGGAGACTTTCGCACTCATTCAGATCGGCAAGGGGCTCTTCGGCGATCTGGGGAGGGAACAGCGCGAGCGTGCGGCGAGCATCGCCGAGACACTGGAATTGCGTCGCCAGCAGATCGCGGCCGCGGAATCCTCCGGGTCGGGATCGCTCGATGCGCTGCAGCGGGCCGCGGCCTCGCTCGAAACCGCGCTCGCCGATGCCCAGGCCGCCGCAGCCCAGGCCGATGCGACCGGCCTTGGCTTTCTCGCCTTCGGTCTTGGCCTGCTGCTGCTGTTCAAATTCGCCGCAGCGGCGCTCGCCAACTGGACGCTCGAGGGCCAGTTCGCGCGCTGGCGTTCTGACCGCAGCGTAGCCCATGGCTGGTCGCCTCAGCGGCTGATGGTGGCCTGCGGGCTCTTTGCCATCACGGGCATCCTGTCGATGGTGAAGTTCGCCCAGCCCGATGCGTTCGCGCTGCTCAACGAGTTTCCGACCAACCGCAACTGGCGGCTGAATGTTGGCGACGGGGTTCAGGCGGCGTTCGACTGGACCAAGGATGTCGGGCGCGGGTTCTTTGACAGCATCACCTACGGCATGCGGACGCTGCTCGACGCGATCGAAGTTGTCCTGGTTCAGACGCCCTGGCCCGTGGTGGGGCTCGTCATCGTAATGCTGGCCTATCTGTCGGCAGGCCCGCGGGTCGCGATCTTCACCGGCGCGGCGCTCGCTTATCTGGGGCTGCTGGACTTCTGGGAAAAGGCGATGACGACGGTCGCGCTGCTCGGAGCTGCGGCGCTGATCTCCATCAGCTTCGGCATCCCGCTCGGGATCTATTGCGCACGCCGGCCCAAGGTCTTTGCCGTGGTCCGCCCCATCCTCGACTTCATGCAGTCGATGCCGTCCTTCGTCTATCTGATCCCGGTGGTGGCGTTTATCGGCTCGGGCAAGCCCGCAGGCGTCGTGGCCACCATGATCTTCGGCAGCCCGCCGGTGATCCGCTTTACCGTGCTGGGGCTCCAGCAGGTGCCCGGCGCGGTGCGCGAAGCGGCGATGGCCTTTGGTGCGACGCCGCGCTACCTGCTCTGGCGCGTCGACCTGCCGCTGGCCGCGCAAACCATCATGGCGGGCGTGAACCAGACGATCCTTCTGTCGCTCGCGATGGTTGTGGTCGCATCGCTGATCGGGGCCAAGGGCCTTGGCGAAGACGTGCTGGAGGCGCTGCAGTATGCGGCCGCCGGACAGGGTATCCTCGCGGGTCTTGCGATTCTCTTCTGCGCGCTGATCCTCGACCGGATCGTGGCGGGCAAGAACGACAAGACCACCTAGGCGTCGCAGGCCCGTTTCAGACTACGGCACAAGTAAAACATGGGGCGCCGAATGCGGCGCCCCTGACTTTTGAAGAAGGTCGGGCGCGGGCTGCGCTCGATGGCGCGAGCGCAGCCCGGAGAGCCTGGCGCTTCTCAAGTGCCTGTTGTCTCCCTTTCCCCCTCGGAGCAGCTACGATTGGCGAAATGGCACTCCCAGGAAAGCCAGCCGTCAGCCGGGCTGAAGTATTGGCAGTCGTTAGCTATCGGCGCGGTTCGGTGCGGCTTCAATTTCGTTCGGCATGTTCTTGCACTCCAGGAACACACGCGTCTTGCAGGACGCGCAGATGTTTCGGTCGAGCTTCGGCACCATCGTTGCCAGCATGTCTCGTTTGCGCCGGAAAACGTTCTCCTTGCCGATCTGCTTGATCACATGGAACTGGTCCATCTGGCGTCGCAGCGGTGGATAGCGCCCGACGATGTAAAGCCCGCCGCCAAGCTCCTTGCGGTTGCGACTTTCCTCGATCAGCCACTCGGCGCCCGCGAGATCTATTCCGACGGACCCATCGACCAAGAGCCCCATATGCTTCTGGCCCGGCCGCTTCTCTTCGAGGCGTCGGAATTCCCGCTCCAGATACTCCACCGCTCCGAAATACATCGGTCCCTGAACGCGGATGAAAAGCGATTGTGGGCATTCGGGCAGACGCCAGTGGATCGGGCTCATGAAGGGGCGACCCTCAAGACCCGCATTGGGCACATTGACCGGCAGGCCAGGCTGCATCGTCTGACGCAGAAACAGCGACAGCGACACGATCACTCCGGCATAGATCGCGAATTCGAGATTCACGAGAAGAACGACACCGAAAGTGATCAGGAAAATCGCTGTCTCGGACGCGCTGGTGGTGAGGATGTGCCGGATTTCCTTGATATCGATGAGCTTCCAGGCGACCAGCATGATCAGCCCGGCCATCGCGGGAATCGGGATGTAGGCGATCAGCGGGCTGACCACGAGCAGGATCAGCAACAGGAACACGGCGGCGAGGATTGCCGCGAGCGGCGTTTTTGCGCCGGCTTCCAGATTGAGCGAACTGCGGGTGAAGGAGCCCGAGCCCATATAGGCCGAGAAAAAGGACCCCCCCATGTTCGACAGGCCCTGACCGATGATCTCCTGATTGGAGTTGAGCGACTGGTGGGATTGCAGCGACATCGCGCGCGCAATCGATACGGCCTCCAAAAGACCGATGAGGGCCAGCGCGAAGGCGCCTTGCGACAGTGTGCGCACCACTTCGAAGGACAGTTCGGGGACGGCAAAGGGCGGCACGCCGGAGTCGATGGCCTGGACGAAAACCACGCCGTGGGCCTGAGCGTTGAGCCCATAGGCCAGGGTGCTTCCCGCCACCAATGCGATCAGGTAGTTCGGCCACAAGGGTCTGAACCTCTTAACCGCCACGGCCACGGCAAGCGTCGTTGCCGAGACCGCGAGCACATAGGGATTGAGATCCGGCAAGGCCTGCCAGAGCTCCCTGCCGAAAGCGTACAAGTCATCGGGTCGGGGCAGCGACTTGCCGATGAAGCCCGGAAGCTGGCTGAGAAATATCAGGATGGCGGCCCCCGCGGTGAACCCCACCATGACCGAGTGAGATACCAGACTGACCAGCTGCCCCAGATTGACCAGACCGAGGCAGAACTGGAAGAAGCCGGCCAGAAAGGTGATACTCAGCACCGCACTGATGAATTCGGGCGAGCCAGGCACGAACTGCTCGGACAGGGTGGCGAAGATCACCACCGAGATTGCCGTCGTCGGGCCCGAGACAAGATGCCATGAACTGCCGAACAGCGCCGCGATGACAGGCGTCACTATGGCAGTGTAGAGGCCGTATTGCGGCGGCAGACCGGCAATCGCGGCGAAGGCTATGCCCTGGGGAAGGACGATGGCCGCGTTAGTGATGCCCGCGAACAGGTCCGCTCGAAACGTCGTTCGGTTGACCATGGGGAGCCAGTCGAGAAACGGCATAATACGCCGCAGACGCGCGGCTGCGTCGAATTTCTGCTTGGTCGCAGATGGTGCGATATGCGGCGCCTCGTCCGCAGGTCGTCCGAAACGCCATGTCATGAGGGTTAGCTTTCTGGCGAGCCCCAAATAGTTCGTCTGATTAAAGTGTTAGTGCATACCCGGCCATTGGTCCATTCAAGGGATGCCTTTGGTCTGCGTTGACGCTGACGCGGGACACATCGCATGGACAGTGATGCCTTTTGGGGGCCTGCAGCTCTGGATCCGGGAACGATGCATTCGTTGCGCGGGAGATCAGGGATGCCGACGCCGGACCAGTCATCAGGCGCTTTTCCTGTGGCCTCGCGATGCACGCTCCGCTTCAAGGGGCGCAGCCCGTATTAAGCCGTGTCGGCGACTGATGACCGACCCGATCGAGCACAGTCTCCGGGTGCGCATCGATGGCCAGAACATCCGCGCCATGCGTGACGAACTGCGCGCGAACGTCACCGACATTCGACTCGGGCCAGGATTGCAGCAGCTCGCGCTAAGACGGCTCGGCCGCTTTCAGATTTCGCGTGTTGTCCAGAGCCGCGATGCAGATGGCGGACATCCGCGCGCAGGCGCGGCCTTCAATCGCGACCGCTCTTTCGACGGACTTGATGGCGTCACGCTGTCAGAAGACGTGCCCCTGCGATGACGAACGGGTGATACTGCCACTCGACAGGAAGCCGGAAATCTGCAGACAAAAGCTCGGCGGAGTGCCCGTCGAACACCATCATCATTCCGTGGAGGTTTCCCAGAAGTGGCTGGTCGGGGGTGCGTTCTACGGCCCGTAAACGCAGGATCTCCGCGGTGTTCGGTCTGGCGCTACTCTGAGGCCCTGGTCCGCATCCTTTCGGACGCGGGTATCGAAACAGCCCGTAGGATCGCAAGTCCTATGCCACCGGCGCAGAGCAAGGCAGCGGCGATGCACGCGCAGGCGTGGCGCCCTGAGAGAGCAGCGTCCGGGGTGCACCCGGGCACGCCGGCGCCGCGAAACTCGAATGTCGGGTTACAGCCGCCGGACAGGACGTGAATGCGGACCGGAGCCGCGCTGCACTTGTCCGCAGAGAACACCTCCGGCCGCGTCGCAAACGCCCGGCACCGGCACCTACGATGGCCTCGTGCTCTGCGTGATCCTAAGGCCAGCGCCCATAGACATCCGAGGCGATGGTCTTGGCGCAAATGCCAGATCCGCGCGCGCTTAGCGTTTCTTCGACGATGTATGCAAGGAACGACGCGAACCGGTAGGCATTGGCATAGGTCGCGCTCGACAGAACCACGTCCAACGCATCGCGCATCTGCTGTTTGTCCGGGTTGGTCTGACCGGCGCGCAACCCTTTTTTTCCTGCTCCGCTCGTGTTCAATCACTTGGTCGCGGCGGCGATTTACTGAGCCGCTTTGTGCCGTAACACACGTTTCCGGCGCCGGTGAACGCTGTCAGCGGGAGGACAAACGCAGGCGCGAAACGCGAGGCGCAGAATTGGCCGACCCGCTGGAAACTCTGTTTCCCGATCACGTCGAATAGCTCCGCGAGCTGCGCGGCACCGACGCCGTGTTCGATGAGATCTGCACCCATCTGGAGATCCTGCTGAGGCGCGCCGAAGTACGGTTCGGCCACCTGGACCCGGAGGCGACGGATCTGATCGTAAGCTTCGGCGAACTGAGACGCGAGATCAAAAGGCAGCTCATGACCGCGACAGGCGCAGAGCCGACGTCGCAGGCCGGCGCGGCCGACGCTTCTACAGTGTGAC
The DNA here is from genome assembly GCA_039184415.1 of Pseudomonadota bacterium. Lineage (GTDB taxonomy): Bacteria > Pseudomonadota > Alphaproteobacteria > Rhodobacterales > Rhodobacteraceae > JANSYP01. The sequence goes on along the minus strand of JBCDBB010000026.1, from coordinate 15,727 downwards.
GCCGGTCTATGCTCCAGCACCCGTCATTCGCAGCGCAAACATCCCACGACACAGATGTCGCTGCCGGATCGGGAGAAGCGGCGCCTGACCCTATCTCAAAACGCAGGAGCAATCATGAAAGCACCAAACCAAGGGAAAACCGGCACCCTGCGGACGGCCGTTGCGGCCTGTTCGTCACCTCCGCTCAGCTAGGCGTTGCCCAAGACTGCAGCGACGGCAGCGGGAATATTCACGATTATGAACAGTATGTGCTGGCTGCCATCAAATTTGATCGCTGGCTGGCCGAAGATGCGGAGATCGACACAATGCTTGCGGAGCTTCGCGAGGAGGTCGGCAAACCGCCCAGCATTACTCACCTGATGCGGGATGATACGCCGGTGGGTGAGATCGGCATCCCCGAGGTCCAGAAGATGCGCGGGTGGGAAATTCCTCTCATGAATGAGATCCCAGTTGGCGGAATGAACCTTCTGCGCATGTATACCGAACCGTCCTGCACGCCGAGACGCGCGGCCGTCATCACAGGGCACCACGCCGTGTGCAACGGCATGTAGAACGTCGGATTTCTCTACGAGTATGGCGGCGTGGCGGCCGAAAAGGTGACCATCGATGATGGTTCTGAGCGAAGCGGGACCTGCCACAGCGTTCTTCGGCATATCTCACTTCGGCGACGTGACCTCGTCCGATCTCAACAATCAGGGTTTCGATGAGGCGATCTGAACACCCTACAATCAGCTGCCCAGCCTCTACGTGCCCGAAGGACGGCTCAACGCGCTCTCGGCTGGCGTTACATTCCTCGAGATGTTTCCAGAGGACCGCAACCATGAATCGGACGCTGGCTGGCGCCCCAAAAGCTATCTCTGAGCGCTGGAGAGCAAGAAGGATACATGGCGATGGAGTCGTCCTTCGAAAAGGCGACCCTGGACCTCATCCGGCGCAACGCCTCCGAGAACCATCCGTTCCATGTCGCCAGGTGGCCACAGGCCACGTCCTTTCTCGGCGTTCCGGACCGGGTGAGGACATCCGGCGGGTTTCTGCAGGAGGCCCTGGCGCGGCTGGATGTGCGTATCGGACGGCTCAAGCCGGAGCTTGAAAGCCTCGGGATTGCCCAAAACACGCTCGTGATCCTGATGGCCGACAACGGACCCATGACCCATAACGCAGCCCAGGGCTTCGTTGAGACGCTCCACAGGGTTGGCAAGGGCGGCCTTTTCGACGGTGCGTTGCGGGTCCCTTAAATCGCGTGGTGGCACGGTGTAGCCACGCCCGGCCAAATCGCGGGCGACATAATACATGTCACCGAACTTTACACGATGTTCGCGCATCTGGGCGATGCCACCCAGAACATCCCGACGGATCGGATCATCGACGGGGTGGACCAGGCATCGCTTCTGTTGAATGGCGACACGTTCCGCCGCAGGGATGACGCCTTTGTCTACAAAGGTCCGGAACTCGCAGCCTTGGTCAAGGGGCGATGCAAGCATTATCTGGCAGGCGCGGCAATGGGCCTTTCGGGACCGGATTTCTTCGATCCCTACAGTGATCCGCGTGAAGCAGGCGGCCGGATGCTGCGGATGTTTCCGGTCAGGGGCATGTTCCACCAGATAAAACTTCGCCACGAGATCTGGGCGGAGCAAGTCCTCACAGGGGGCAGAACCGCGATTGCCCCTTTGTCGACGTTGTCGACCCGCGCCCGGACGTGGCGGTCGCGTGCAAACCCCGGATCGATCCTAAAGACCTCCATTTCGACCCGCGCGAGGCGATCGCGCGGATTCTGGAATGGGACAGTATCGACGCCCGTGGGGTGCGAACAACTAGCGCCGACACTCATTGCCAAGGTAACCCGGTGTCCCAGGTCGCGCGGGGCACCGGCGCGCCGCTCGTCCGGACGCGCTCAATCGCAAAGGCCGGCGGCTTTCGGCAGTCCTTCTCCGAAGACAGGATCGCTGCCACGGGGACCCAGATCTTCACTGGCGCTGGCCAGACCTTCCCTGAGTTGCGCGGCGTTCTGCGCATTCATCAGATCCTGGTCGGCGAGAATGCGCGCGGTGACGAAGGGCGCGGCGATCGACGTGCCTGTGACGAAGCGGCCGCCCTCTCCGGAGCGCACGAACACATCCACGCCCGGCGCGGCGAAATCGACAAAAGCGCCATGCACAGCTTTCTCGTAGATGTTGCGATCGGCGTTGATCGCCGTCACCGCGATGACCGACGGAAACGCCGCCGGATAGAGTGGAGCCCCGCCCGGTCCTGCATTTCCCACAGCAGCGACGAGGATCATGCCGCGGGTGGTGGCCTCGGTCACGGCGAGATCGAGCAGCTTGTTGTAGGGACCCGCGAGGGACAGGTTGACGACCTCAACCCCCTGCCCGGCGAGCCAGTCGAGCGCCCGGATCATGTCGTCGGCGCCGGCCGCCACGCCTCCGTTTCCGGTCCTGCCCACGACACCCGCGCTGTAGATCGTCACGTCACGCAACAGCCGCGGATCCGCCAGCAGGCTCGCGATTTCGGTGCCGTGGCGCGTCGAGACATTCCGGCCCCCGGCAAACTGCCGAGAGCGAAGATCCACCTGGCCGAGCGGCGGTGCAACCGGATCAACAGCGGTGTCGATAAGCCCGACGGGTCCACGGGCCCGGCAGCCGGCAGCCGGCCATTCGATCAAAGTCTGTGCGTAGGTCCGGGCGTCCGCCACCGCGCCATCGATTTGCAGGCGGTAGGCGTGGTTCACACCAACAGTCGAGGCAGGCTCAGCGGCCTCAAGGGCCGCAATCGCCTCGGCACCGGTCACGTCCGCAGGTTTCGCGAAGGTGATCATGACCTGACCGAGCGCCGGCAGCGGAGTGGTGTCGAGCAGGTTGTACCCCTGCGTTTCGGCGGCGCTGAGCAAAGCCTCCCGAGACGCCGTCCGCGGCAACAACGCGATCACCCGGTCATCATCGGCCAAATCGGCTGCTCCCGCACCACCTAGGCCCGATCCAAGGTCGAGCGTGCATCCCACCAGCAGCGTCGACGCGACCAGCAGGATAGAGCGCCTGAGGCATCCCCCGGCCAGTTGGGAAAATCGTACTACTGCCAGCCGTAACATCGTCGTCCTCTGATCAAATCGGTTGTCTTCTCATAGGTCGGCTCCAGACTGAATATGGTTCAATTTGCTGCGACAGCATCGGTACGATTTTTTTGAACCGCTGTCGCACCCAATCCGTCGAAGGTATAGGTTCGGCGACGTGGCGGCTGCGACTGTCGCCCGGCGCCGGGCGAGATCGCCATTGGCCAGGAGGGGTTGGACATGGATCGCGAGGACCGGCTGCTTGCATATCTGCAGGACAAGATGTCTCCGGATGACAGGACTCGGTTCGAGGCTGAGATGACATCGGACCAGAGCCTCGCCGCGGAGGTCGCGGCGATGCGCGCGGTGCGAGCCGAATTGGCTTCGGGCGACGGTGTGGCGGACATGGACGCAGGCTGGACGCGGCTGTCGGCTGCCCTGGATGAAGAAAGCACGCAGCCGGCGAACCTGAATCGGCCGGTTCGGCTGTCGCTTTTGCAGGCCGCGGCCCTCGTACTGGCCTCGGTTCTGCTTTGGCAGGTTGCCATCGCGCCAAACCTGACCGGTTTGGGCGGGCCCGGCTATGAGACTGTAACCGAGGACCGCACAGGTCCGGTTCTGCAGGTGATTTTCAATGAGGACGCCAGCATGGGTGAGATCTCGGAGCTGTTGCGCCAATTTGACGGCAACCTTCTGGACGGTCCGAGCACGCTCGGCCTCTACCGGATCGGCTTTCCGGACACCGCGCAGCGGACGGCAGCGCTCGACGCCTTGACCGAACGTCCGGATCTCGTGGACACCGTCGCGAGCGAATGACGGAGGAAAACGCGTTCATCTCCGGTCGAGACAGCGCAATAGTAACTTCTTGGCGTGAAAAACCCTGGTCTTGACCGTACCGGCGGGAACTCCTTCGATTTCAGCGATTTGTCCGTAGGTCAGGTCCTCGTAAAAGGCCAGGCGGATCACGTTGAGATGCTCGGGCTTCAGCCCGCCAAGACAGGCACGCACCCGCGCCGCCTCGGAACTCGCGATGATCACCGCTTCGGGATCGGGCGCTTCGTCAATGCTGTCCGGAACCTCATCCACAATGCTCAGGCGGGCGTTCTTCCGGGTTCGGTCGATGAGCTTGTTGCGGGCAATGGAGAAAAGCCAGGATTTCGCCGCCGCCTCGCCGCGGTATCGCCCGGCCGACCGCCAAACCTCCAGCATCGTGTCTTGTGCCGCGTCCGCCGCCGCAGCCGGGTCGGCGCCGCGCCCGCGAATAAACGCCAAGAGAGGGGTCTGATAGCGCTCAAAGAAGGCGCGCATCGCCTCCCGATCGCCAGCCGAAATGCGCTGCAAGAGTTCGCGGTCGTCGTCCATTCTCACTCCGGAGACCCGCGTCTTTCGGACCAGTATCTCTTCCTTGCACCGGTGTTTGGCACCCTCGAACGGCCCGCGCAAGCGCGTTGCCGGATCATCCTGGGCGGCCTTCCGTGATAAATGGCGATGCTGCCGCCTGCCCCGCAAATCGCGATCTTGGGCCAGGGCAATGGGCGTGTCACTCTCAGCCGATCGCCCTACAGCTCAACTCCGTTCGCAGGGTACTCAAACGCGGTCTCCTGGACGCGAACCGGGATCCCGGCGGACACGATAGGGCAGCTTTCCGAGGTCGGTGCGCACCAGAGCACTGCAGCACAACGCCGCGCGGCATCCGGTACTGGCCGACAGCAAAGCCGACCCCAAGTGTGGCCGAAAACGGTTTCTAGCCCCAGGGTCCGCCCTTCGTTGGCCGATTGGCAGATGGAACAGAACGCCTGGGCATCTCAGCCCCCTGGGCGAGTTTTTTCAGCGCGGCGACCCGGTTCTCGGTACGTGGATGCGTCGAAAACAGACTGTCGTAGCTGTGCGCGTGGAGGGGATTGATGATGAACATATGCGCCGTGCCCGGATTGCGCTCGGCCTGATTGTTGTCGATGCGCGCGGCCAGCCCCTGGATCCTTTGCAGAGCAGAGGCAAGCCACATCGGGTTCCCGCAGATCTCGGCCCCGACACGGTCGGCCTCATACTCGCGGGTCCGGCTGATCGCCATCTGGACAAGGGCCGCCGCGAGCGGAGCGAGGATCATCATCGCCAGGACACCGACGATGCCAAGCGGGCTGTCCCGCCGCCCGCCAAAGAACAATGCGAAGTTCGCCAGCATCGAGATGGCGCCTGCGAAGGTCGCCGTGATTGTCATGATGAGCGTGTCGTGATTGCGGATATGGGCCAGTTCGTGGGCAATGACGGCGGCGACTTCCTCTTGATTGAGATTGCGCATCAGCCCGGTCGTCACCGCGACGGCGGCATTTTGCGGACTACGGCCAGTGGCAAATGCGTTTGGTTGCGCGCTCTCTATGACGTAGACGCTGGGCACAGGCATGTCCGCGTCGCGTGCGAGCCGTGCGACGAGTTGGACAAGCCCGGTATCCTGACCGGATGTCGGCCTCGCACCATGCATCCGCAGTACCATCTGGTCGGAATTCCACCAGGCGAAGACATTCATCGCGGCTGCCAGGACAAGCGCGATTATGACACCTGGCCCCCCGGCAATCAGATACCCGACGCCCATGAAGAGCGCCGTCATCGCTGCCATCAGCATCGCTGTTCGAATGTAGCCAGCCATGATCACTCTTATACTTTGTTGCCGGCGGGATATGATAGCACCGGCCTGCCCGATCAAGCAGGAGAGGCGAAACCCTCCTGCATTTCGCTGCGGCACGCATCTTCAAGAATCACTGAGTTGGTGTCGATCGGGGGGATTGAGCGGCTTCACAGATTCCAGCCGAAAGCCGCATCGATCATTATTAGGCAGTCTGTTGCCAAGACCGTGACAAGTACGGTCATTGAGGCCGTTGAGCTGAAGAGTGCTTCCGCGACGCCGCAGAGACACGCCCAACGAATTCAACCCCGGACCGGCCCAGCACGTCGGTTCTGTTGCCAGAGCATTCTACCGGGCGCATCGGGAATCGGGCGCAATGAGAATGAATTTGATTTAAACCCAGTCATGCCGATGCTCTCGCGGAGCAAGGGTGACTTGCGACGCTGACAGTTTGTCTTGGGGCTGAGAACATGACCGGAATAGTCCAGGACATAAATGCGCTGCTTGATGAGTATGGTCTTGCCGCCATGTTCGTGTCGTTGTCGACCGAAGCGATTGGCCTGCCGATGCCAGGAGAATCCGCGATGCTCGCCGCGGCGGCTCTGGCAGGCGACGGGCGCTTTAACATCTGGCATGTAGCAATCGTGGCGTGGTGCGCCGCGCTCGTGGGCGACAACATCGGCTATTACCTCGGACGTCGCCTGGGGCGACCTACTGTTCTGACCTACGGTGGGCGGGTCGGAATCACCGAAGCGCACCTTTCCCGCGCAGAACGGATGCTGGACCGATACGGTTTTTTCGTGGTGCTCTCGGCACGGTTCCTGCCACTCCTGCGGCAGCTCAACGGGTTGGTTGCAGGTACGACCCGGATGCGCTGGCATCTGTTCATCGCCGCCGATATGGTGGGATCCGCCTGCTGGGTCGCGTTCTGGAGCATCATTGGCTACAAGGTCGGGCACACACCGGATCTTGTTCCCGATCTCTTTAAACATCTGAAATCTGTCGCGCACTACGTCGTTCCGGGCTTGCTTGCGCTTCTCGTCATTCTCACGGCGTGGCGGATACTATTCTGGCGGGGGTCCAAGACATTAGGCAAGTAACGCCATCGCTCGCACCGTCCCGGTATCGGTGACCGCGCGCTGCTTTCGGCAAACCAGCTTTTCCACTCGTCCTTGCGTTTGTTGCGCTCGCCGGTTGCCTACAAGCAGCCGAGTTGCTTCCGACGACCGCCCTGAAACCCGGCTGCGTTGGGTAGGTGGGTCGATGCCGACGAGCGTCACGACACGCTGGCCCAAGCTCTGAGCGCCGTATCGTACCAAAAGATGGAACCCCGCCCTCGTCGTTCAGCCGTAGCTCAGATCGGTTGGAGCGATCCCTATCCACGAAGGGGCGTTCTCCAAGCCAGCTTCAACGGGCGGAAAGACCACCTCCTACCGCGGGGGTCGATTTGACGGCGCGACAAAGTCGTTTTTGTCGCGTGCTGAACCCAGCAACAGCGAACCACGCCCTGATTTTCACATTGTTCGCAAAAGCTTCAACACACCTTCACCGAGTGTTTTCGGTCTCTTCTCAACTTACGCGCGAGAACCGCGGCCGGATCGGATGCTGGCCCGGGCTCCACCAGACCTTCAGGAGAAGACTGCATGAAAGAACACTTTACGATCCGAACCACAGCCATGGCGGCTGTATGCGCGCTCATGGCACCGAGTTCTTCCTTTGGCGCAACGGCGGAAAACGTCATCCTCATGATATCCGACGGAGCGTCCTGGGGCTCTGTCGATATGGCCAGCTATTGGGAGTTCGGAGAAAAAGGCCGCCAGCCCTATGACGATTTTTCTGTCAAGCTCGGAATGACGACCGAGCCCTACTCCAATCCGCAGCGGGTCTACGACCCCGAAACGGCATGGGATACGACGCCAACCGGTGACGACGATTTTTTCGCCGGCTACAAGACGATCAAGCAAGGCGCGACGGACAGTGCCGCCGCCGGCACTGCCCTGTCGACCGGAGTAAAGACCAGTAACGGTCGCATTTCGTCCGACCCCGAGGGCAATGCGATGCCCTTCATCACGCAGGAGATGAAAGCATCGGGCCGTTCGACCGGTGTCGTCTCGAGTGTCGGGTTCAGTCACGCAACACCTGCCGCCTTTGGCGCGCAGAACGAGAGACGCAACGATTACCACGCGATCGCGAACCAGATGATCAACGAGGGCACACTCGATCTGATCATGGGCGGCGGCAACCCCAACTTTGACGACAACGGACAACCGCTCAGCACCCCGGAGTACAATTGGCTTTCGGAAGAGGATTGGACGGCGGTGAACGCGCCCGATGGGCCGATGACACTGATCCAAACCAAGACCGATTTCGAGGCACTGGCCGACGGATCGCTTGAGGTCAACGGGCGCCTGATCGGTCTGCCCGAAATACGTGAGACGCTGCAAGCGAGCCGCGATCCGCTCACGACACCTCTGGACCCGAATGCACCAGGGTCGCCGAACCTCGGTTTCCCCATCGGCCATGAGTTGCTGCCGGATGTGCCCACGCTCGCGACGATGACGACAGGTGCGCTCAACCATCTCGGTAAGGACGAAGACGGTTTGTTCCTTATGGTCGAAGGCGGTGCCGTCGACTGGATGGCGCATGCCAACGCGACCGGCCGGGTCATCGAAGAGCAGATCGACTTCAATCACGCCGTCGGCGCCGCCGTCGACTGGGTGACGGAGTACTCCTCCTGGGAAGAAACGCTGTTGGTCGTTTTGACGGATCACGGCAACGGCGCGCCGATGGGTCCGAACTCCGACACGATTCCGTTTGAACCGATCGAGAACAACGGCCAAGGTAACTTGCCTGGCGTTCTGTGGCATTCGGGAAGCCACACGACGGAGAACACCCTCCTCTGGGCGAATGGCGCGGGGTCGGAAGAGTTCCTCGAGATGATCGTGGGTCAGGATCCGTACCTCACGTCGATGCTCGGCTTCAACGATGGCAGCTACATCGACATCACCGGCGTGAATCCGGCGATTCGAGCGGCAGCCGGCCTTTCAACTGTGACACCGGTCCCACTTCCGGCGGCGGGTTGGTTGCTGCTGGCGGGCGTCGGAGTGCTTGCAGGGCTTCGACGCAGAGGTGTCGCGGAGCCGTCATAGCATTTCGTCATCCGGCGCGATCGCGCGCGGATAGTTTCGCCACTCCGTGACGCTTCGGCGTCTGACACTGTCTGGGTGGGCAGTTTTGCCCATCCTTGTTGACCGTGGCCCCTCTGAAGAAGTGATCTGCACATTCGAGGCTGTGCGGAAAGGACAAGCCCGCCCAAACGACAACTCGAAGATGACGCCCCAATCACATCACGGGTTTCTGCGTCGCGTCTGATTGGTTGGAAACCCCGATGCCGGTACTGCCTGCAGTTCCTGAGCGACGTTTGGTGAACCGAGCCCGCCAAGCGCGCGTCTCGGACAATCGCAACATGTGATTTGACGATCACGACCTCGGCACGGAATCTGCAAGAATGAAGCGTATTGCCTCCCTTCTGTTGGCGGCATTCGTTTCCTCCGCGGTTTCAGCGGACGGGATCGAGGTCGACCTGGAACTCGTCATGATGGTTGACGTGTCGCGATCGATGACCGAACGCGAACTTGAGATCCAGAGAAGGGGATACGCTGCCGCGCTTCGTTCGGACGCCGTCTACCGGGCCATACAATCAGGAATGCTGCAGCGTGTGGCGCTGAGCTATGTGGAGTGGTCCGGCACACAGGAAGTCATCGTCGATTGGCGCGCAGTTGAAAACCCTGCCGACCTTGATGGCTTTGCAGACGCGCTCACATCGACATTCAATCCGGCCCTCAGACGAACATCCATTTCCGAAGCGTTGGTATTTGGCGCGCAATCGATCGAGCGGAACATTTACGACGGACTGCGCAAGGTTATCGACGTTTCCGGAGACGGCCCGAACAACCTTGGTCGTCCCGTCACCTGGGCCCGTGACCAGGTTCTGGCAAAGGGGATCGTGGTCAACGGCCTGCCTCTCATGACCCGAGAGGGCATGGGGAGCCGGTGGCATCTGGACGATCTGGACGTCTACTACCGCAGCTGCGTCATCGGCGGGCCAGGGTCGTTTGTCATTCCGGTTCTGGACTGGTCGGATTTCGCCGAAGCTGTCAAACGCAAACTTGTTCTGGAAATCGCTGCGGCACCGACCGAGCCAGTGCTCTATCCCGCTCAGTACGCACCTGAAGCGCAGTATGACTGCATGATCGGCGAGAAAATCTGGGACGAGTTCCGCAGAACTTGGGATATGCCATGATCTGGATGTACGTCTCGTCGGGGTGCCTAACACCCCGTTGGGCGCCGCGTCACGAAACGGGAGGTTTGCGATCTCTGACCCAAACCTGACACCCCACCGCATGGTCGTGCCGGAAGGCACGAAAAACCCATGGATTGCCGCTGATCGTCATGAATGGGTATTGCCCAGAAACAAGATACTACGCAGCTTGAAGATCGTCGAGAAATGCGGCTCAGCGTTGCGCGTCGGTCTGCAGCTTGGTTATGTCCCGTCCCGCGCGAGACACCACCAGTAAGATGGCGGCCGTTCCAACCTTGGAATTGACCTCAGTATCCATTTTCAGAGTGAGAGCATCGATTTCGGACACGGTGACTGGTGTCTTGGGGTCATAATAGACCACCGTATCCAGCTTTCTTCCCAACCTGACGGCTGCGACGTCCACGACTTCGCCTCCCGCGTCAGAGGCGATCCGATTGATGATCCGGCGCAAAGCAAGTTGGTCCTTCGAGGACGCTGGGACACCCGCCAATTGCGCGACGCCTTGTCGGAATGCCGGCAGGTAACTCAGAAGAGCGAAGGCGGACAAAACGATCAGCACGATGGAGTCCGTTATTGGCGCGATCGGCTCAAACAGAGTGTTTGCCATCAGCGCCGTAGACAGCAGTGCAGCACCGGCAATCAGGGAAATCAGTCCATCATACAGAGAAGCCAAAGACTCGAGCTTGAGCATGTCGCTTCGGCGTCCCGTGCGTTGCCACGCATGCCTTTGGACATATGCCAACCAGAAACAGACACTCGTCACGATAACGGTGTAAATCGCGACGGGGCGCAGATGAAGCTCTTCACGGGTGCCGTGGAGAATGTAATCCAGAATACTCAACGACGCATGAGCGATCCCGAAAATCACCAATCCGATAAGCGCCAAACTCCGGAAGGTGGCATAGAGTGCCTCATCGGCAGCATAGCCAAACGGTCTATTGCGATCCGGCCGCATGTGGGCCGTCTGGCTGATCCGCATGGCAAAGACGGCAGAGACGTATCCGACCAGAGAAAGGAGACCGTCCATCAGGAGGGCTTGGGAATTCGACGCCCAAGCCGCGAAAGCCCCTGCCAAACCGACCACCAGGTTGGCGCGCCGGGTAACGTTCATGGCACGCCGTTCTAGATCCGTATTTGGTGGGGGGACTGGCCTTTCTGGATCTGGCGACATTTCATCACTTCGCTTCAAGCTTGGTTGCAGCTTTTATGCTATCCGCTGGCCTCCTATTTTCTCAACCTGCGCCACTCAGGTCGCGCCCCTCAGAGCCGACGGCTGCGGCTATGGAGCCAGATCGCTAATGGATGCCCGCTCGATGAAAACTCAATCCCTCCACTTGCGAGCGTGGCTTTACTTGCGTTCCGTCACACTGCCTGAACCGGTGGACGCGCTGAGACCAATCCCACGGCCTCTACTCATCCCGATCCTGCAAGCAGCTTACGCGCGAGTTGAAGCCCGGCGGCTCAAGCTTACCTGCCCCAATGCAGTGGTCCGTTTTCAGCCTTAGTGCATGACGGGTCTGGGAGCTATGGCTGGAGGAGCCGGCGCAGCGGCTCCGGATGGCGGAGCCGGCCACTGCGCGACCTCTGGAGCTGGTGGCCGATAACCGAGCGATGAATGCGGGCGCTTTGTGTTGTAGTGCTGGCGCCAGCCCTCGATGATGATCCGCGCCTCGGCGAGGCTGTAGAAGATCTCTCCGTTCAGCAGCTCATCCCGCAGCTTTGCGTTGAAGCTCTCGCAGTACCCGTTCTCCCAAGGACTTCCCGGCTCGATGTAAGCCGTCCTGGCACCGACCGCTGCGATCCACTCTCGCACAGCCGTGGCTACGAACTCAGGACCGTTGTCGGACCTGATGTGATCGGGGACGCCTCGCAGGATGAACTGGTCCGACAGCACGTCGATCACGGCGGGCGATCTCAACCGCCTGTCGATCCGGATCGACAAGCACTCTCGGGTATATTCGTCGATCAGGTTGAGCATGCGGAACTTCCTTCCGTCATGGGTCTGACTCTCGACGAAGTCGCACCCAGGAGCCACTTTCTCAGATTGCTTTCGATTCCGGTTTTTCAAGCCAGGCGCACATGACGCTTGTCATCCGAAGGAACTTTGGAGTGACGCCTGCCGCGATGCGAAGTTGATTGGTCAGATCAATTTTTGATCACCGGTTGGGGATAGCAAAGTATACTCATTGAAGCGGCCACACAGAGCAAAAAAATGCGCAGCTACAGCAATGCGTGCGGTGTTCGTGTCCATGCGTCACACAGCGAAAGTACACTTTTTAGCAGGGCTCCACACCCTTCGGCAATGACCGCTTCAACGACTTGAGCCACGATGCGGTGGTGGGTGTCCCTCAAGCGCGAAACCATGTGGCGCCAGCAATTCCCGAGCACCGTATGTCGGCAAAGTCACGCAATCTGATCCTGTTTCTATATTGGGTCGCTGCAGCCTCGACCAATGGCCGTTTAGAGCGCCTTGTGGCAGCGGATGACTTGATGCAACTGCAGCATTTGTTGTCCTGCAAGCGCGGCAGCGCGAAAACCGAGCTAACAGTTTGGGTTCACTGCCGCCGAATGGCGACGCAGCACGCCCCCGGGATCTTGCTCATTAGATCCGACCGTTCGCCAGTCAGGATAACGCCATGATCCTTCGCTGTCCCAGACGAACATGGTCCATTCTTGTCCTGGGTGCAGACGTCCGTGCCGAGAGCGGCGGAAGTTGATCAAGAGCCCAATCTGTACCTTGAGATTTCGCGTTGCGGGTGCGCGCAGCGACGCTTGGGAGGCCAACCTACGGGTCTTGGACGTCGCAGACATTGGTTTCCCGACCTTTGTTGACGCAGAAATCTCCCGCCAGCGCGGCATATCCATTCTTGCGATGCAGCGCATTTCGCCGAACCGGTCGTTCGCAGTCGTCGATCTGCCCGGAACATTGATTTTCCAAGATGCGTTTGATCACCGCTGAAGAGGAAACCGCCGCCCTAGCCTTGGCATTACCTTGCATCAGCACGAGTGGCGATCACGCTTAGGGGCCTTACGCCGCTGCCGGCGCGAACACGAGCGATGTCCCGTTGATACAGTGCAGCGTCGTTCCGTTCACGGTGATAAGGCGTCCCAGATGCGATCCGCAGCGCCGGCAATCTGCGCGGATCGTTGACAGAATACGTGTGTCGACGCCTTCGGCAAACGGCTGGTCTATTCCAAGCAGGATCGAATGAGGGCGGGACTGCCGGAAGAATGTCCAGCCAACATCGGGGTACTCCTGCCAGTAGCTGTCGAACACGGTCAGCCCGCAGCCTTTGCACGCATAGGTGCCCTCTTCCCTGAAATCCCAGTAGGGGCCCGAGAACTTCTCTTCGGTTCCGCCCTCGATCATGATGGCGTATTCATGGTCGGTGAGAAGATCTCGCCACTCGGCCTCTGTCCGCGTGACTTCGAAGTCCCACTCTCCAGCCTCGGCAACGCCAACCGGCTTGAATGAGGCGTGAGCGGTCTGGGTGGAGGCAAGCGCGAGCGCTGAAACAGCGGACGTCCCCAAAAAGGCACGGCGGCTTATGTCAGAGTTTGGCATTGTTCTCTCCTTTTTACGAGGGTTTCCGAGGTTTCGGTCTACACTTTGCGGTCCAGCGCAGGTTCGCGCGTCCCTCGGTGGAAGAGGGTCCCGGGGACGAGTTGACGCGCCTTGCCCGCGCTGCTTCTGAACTCGCTCGTCTCTGTAGGCGCCAGCCTTCTGGTAGAGCATCAACGATGACCTCGCGTGTCGGGCAATGCGCCCCACTTATAAGAGTTCGCGAGGATCATTCAGACAACGTGCTACTGGGCAAGAGCCGGCCGCGCCGGGAAGGGCTGCGCCGGTCAGGGGGATGGCCGTCGCAGTGGCGAAGAGCTTGCGGGTCATCGTGGCGACTCTCCAGTTCGAAACTCAAAAAGCGGGGTCTGCTCTGTTTGCGGTGTAGTTTCCGAGATTTCGGCATGCACGTTAACGCCAGTCCCGTGCATGGTATTCATGACCGACGGGCATGGGCGTCGGAAAGAGCGATCAACTAAACTGACGATCAGGACAGGCTGAGGAAACACTCATATGGAGATGCATCAGATCCGCTATTTTGTCGCCGCTGCGGAACTCCTCAACTTCACCCGAGCGGCGGAATCGTGCAATGTAACTCAGCCTGCATTGACCCGGGCGATCAAGAGACTTGAGGAGGAACTTGGCGGCCCGCTTTTCCGGCGCGAGGGCCGTCGCATGCATCTCACCGAACTTGGCCGCAAGGTCCATCCGCGGTTCGAACAAGCGCTCTCGCTAACCAAGCTCGCCCAAGAGGAAGCGCTGGATTTCTCACGCATGGTCAACGCAAAGCTGGACCTCGGCTGCATGTGTACCATCGCTCCGTCCCGCGTGATGAGCCTGATCCAGTTCTTCAATTGCAAAGCGCCCCAACTCAAGATCTGCATTCACGAGGCTTCGGGACGCAGTCTCGTCGAGAAGCTGCTTTCGGGCGAACTGGATGTCGCAATCCTCGCGCTCCCAGTTCCGACGGAGGACCTGAATGCCCATGCGCTCTTTGAAGAGCGCTACCTCATAACGTTCCCATCGGGCCATCGATTTGAAAGTCTGGACGCCGTGCCGTTGGCAGAGCTCGACGGCGAGAATTACCTGCGACGGCTGAATTGCGAGTACCTGGATGTCTTCGACGCTCAGGGCTACGAGATGAAAGGAGACACAGTTAACCGCTTTGAGAGTGAGCACGAAAGCTGGGTCCAGGCGATGGTCATTGCAGGCTTGGGCTGCGCCGTGATGCCCGAGAGCCTTGCTGTTCAACCCGAATTGCAGAGCCGGCCTCTCATCGACCCGGAAATCAAACGCACGGTGTCTGTCGTGACCCGGCGTGGCCGCCGCCACACACCCGTCGTCGACTTTGTTGTCGACCTGTGCCGCCGTATCGATTGGGGGCCGAGCAGGCCCGAGGGCGAAACAAACACGCCTGTCGCGTAAGCTACAATTAGGTTTCACCAACCTCCGTCATTGTTTGGGTAGGTTTGTGTTGTGCAAGGCGCTTGGATTGGCGGCGACGGATACGCTGTGTCATTCGTCCGCCGTGCATTGACCCACCATGGTCGATATCAAACCGATCGTTCAGAGGGGCAGTTCAATGCACGACCTTTGAATTAGTCACATCAACTTCGATGCACCGCACCACGAGAGCTGTTGCTGCCGCCGCCCTGCAGCATTGAGTTTTACAGGGGTACGTCGAAAACCGCGCTGAGTGAGTCCGCAGCAGGATAAGGCAGTGGCCCTTTTTGGGCTCGAAACCAGCATTCGTTCCGCACGTGTCGAACGACCGCCTTCCTTCTTCACCGCGTACTGTGGTCGAGTTTCTGAGTCAGAAATGCTTGCAGGTTAAGTGAGAGTCGCACGCCGGGTAGTGCTGAATTACTCGATAAGACACCCAACCGGAGTCAAAGGTTTGCGACGTCTCACACTCCTGATGGAAATTCAGGCAACTTCGACCTTTCGTAAGCGTTGCATCCAGCCCCCAATATGGAGACTTTCGATAGCGCCATCCTGACGGTATATTGGCCCCACGGCCAATACAGAGCTGCAAGCTAAATCGCAGCCGGCGCACATCAGACTGTGAATCCCGGAGACAAAATGGACAGCAGGAACGGTCTGATGATCTGACCGTCGCGGAGTAAAATTCCGCATCTTGCGCCTGAGGCAACGAGCTGAAGGCGGGGAGATGTATGCTGT
>JBCDBB010000025.1:0-30931 GCA_039184415.1 Pseudomonadota bacterium | reverse complement strand
GCTCGAACGCGACCTGCGCTACGTCTTCAAAGATCCACCGGTGCCACATCTCCGCGTAGGATTCCTTCTCCTTGTCGCGGTTGGTGGTGCCGTACTCGATGAACGTGCCGATGGCCGCGTCCACGATGGCGTGGTTCTGCCAGAAGGCGTAGCGCAGGTCGCGTTCGAGCAGGAGGTGGTTTTCCGGCTCTTTCAATGCGGCCATCAGAAGCGAGTGCCCATTGCCGATATGGCGGCTTTCGTCGGACTGCACGGACAGGAACACGGTCGGCAGCGCATAGTCGCCGTTGCGAGCGGCTTCAGAGGGCATAGCCACAAAGAGCGTGTTCGTGAATGCTGTCTCGGCAACCACGGTCAGGTACATACAGGCGGCGGTCATGGTGTCGCCGGTGATGAAGCCTTCACCGAACTGACGGCCGATCGTCGTGGCGTAGCATTTGCCAAAGGCCTCTTCGGTGATGTCGAAGCCCGCCGGATCGATATAGTTCTCCATGTACCACTTCTTCAGGTTCATCTGAATCGTGGAGTGCCGGAATTCGTCCACCATCTGCATGGTGAAGCCGGTGCGCAGCTCTTCGCCCGGCGCGAGACGGGCGACCATGGCCATAGAGCGTGCCGCCGAGATTTCCGGGAAGGGAATGATCGCAAGGAAGAGCTTCATCCACTCGATCCAGCGCGGCTCCACATTGCGGAACATGTCACCGCGAAGCGCGGCATCGAGCGCGCCATAGACGCGGTTGTCCTTTTCCTCCTCCATCGGGAAGTAGGAGCGCAGCACCTGTTTCATCGGATCGCGCGGGGCTTTGGTGATCTTGTAGTCCGTCGGGAAGGTGTTGGCTTCCTGCACGTAGGATGGGTTCCATCCCAGATCAGCGATCTTCTTGGTGGCCTCCCCCACCGAGATACCACGCTGAGACGTGATCTTGTTGAGAGTCAAAGTCATGCCATGAGCCTCCTATAGCTCTGTGACCGGTGCACCGATCACCTGTTGGCGGCTTTTGCCGTTTCGTTTGAGCGCCCGTTGCCTTCCGACAGCCGGGCACCAGTTCTCGGCAAAGGTTGAAAAGATCGACATCGCCTGCCGCCCCGCGCATCACGCTTGAGCGTCTGGCCTCTCTCCCTATCCTTCGTTCTTTGAGCCGCCCGCAGAGATCCGGGCTCTCGCATCTTGTGCAGTTCTTGTGGCAAGACCGGTTCCAGAAACCGCGAAATGCCTCTGAAGTACGGCTGGCATCTTCTCAGGCCGCTGTTTTAAATCGGTATTTTTTGCAAGTTTTTTTTGCCGGCATTCCGGTGCGCATGGCGGGGACACCTTGGCCCCGGCAAGGGTGTTTCATATCGTTACAGCCGTCCCGAAGCACCTTAACACCCTGTAACACCGGACTGTAACGCGGCCCCCCCTGCGCCTGCACAGTAGGGATCCTACGTTGTGGCAATGGCCCTGGCTGGCGGTCACGTCGCCCCATGCCAAAGTGCATATGCAGGCAACAATCGAGCCCTTCGGCGGAAGGACTCCACCATGTTCGGAGGCACCGTCGAGGGATCGGTGCGCCACCGATCTTTTTCGGGCAATACCTTCTGAGGCTGCTCAGGCGCGGAGCCTGCGTTTCGAAGCCGGCGAAATCCCGATCCCCTCGCGGTAGTTCGAAACGACGCGGCGGGACACTTCAATGCCCTCTTTTTGCAGAAGCGTGGTCAGCCGCCGGTCCGAGAGAGGCTTTCTCGGATCCTCGGCGGCGAGCAAGGCGCGGATGCGTGCCTGCACCATGGGTTTGGATTGGGGCGTGCGGGCGGACGCAGCACCGGAAAATAGCGTCCGCGCGGCGACGATACCGTTCGGACCCTCGATGAGGAGCTCGTTCAGAACACGGCTGACGGTGCTTGCATGGAACCCGGTCTCCCGAGCCACGTCGGACATGGTCATCGGCACCAGCGCCTCGGCCCCGTCGCGAAAGAATGCACTCTGACGGTCGACCACTTCACGAACCACCTGCTCAAGCGCGGACTGACGGATATCCAGGGCCCGTTTGAGAGCCCGAGCCCTTTCCAACGCCTCTACCGTCTCGGGCGTCTTTTGCCCGCGTGGTAACGTGGCGATACCGACCTTTGCCTGCAGTGAGGCATGAAACTCGAGCGCCCAACCGCTGCCCGACGGAATGACGCGCACATCTGGTTCGCGCATCAGCGTGGCGTCGATGTCAAAGCCGCTGCCTGGTTTCGGATCGAGTAGCCGAAGCGTGGCAAGACACTCCTGAACCTGGCTGTCTTCCAACCCGGTCGCGGCAGAGAGCCCCGCAACACCACCGCTCTCCAACGCCGGAAGATGGGTAAGCACCTGTGCCAACGGCTCATTGAATGCATCCTGATCTTCAAGCTGGAGGCGAAGACACTCCTGGAGATTGCGGGCGAAAAGCCCGGCCGGATCGACATGTTTCTGGACAACCAGCAATGCAGCCTCGACCAGTTCCTCCGACAGGTCCAGCGTCGCAGCGATCTCCGCGACCGGCCGACCGAGCCAGCCGGAAGGTTCGAGCTCTTCGACCAGCGCGGAGACGAGTTTCTCCATCAGCCCGCCCTGCGCAACGAGCCCCGACAAAGCGTGAAGGACATGGGAGTGGAGGCTGATGGCGTCGGCCACGGCGGTCATTTCCAGCACATCCGTCGTGCCGAAGCTCCCGCCAGGTCTCTGGCCTAGCACCAGCATCGGATTTTCCAGGGCCATCTCGGCGAGATGGTCTTCGAGATCGGGCGTAGACATCTGCAGGACGCAGACGAAATGTCCCAACCTAAAGACCTGGTTTTGCTTGGGTCGCAATCGAAGTCCTAGCGGCACGCTGCACCCTCCGTCGCCCGACCCGAACAAAGGGCTGGCCACACTTGACTGTGGCCGCCTATCCTTGGGCGAAGACCCAAATGAATAGCAGTTCGATGAGAGAGCCCCCCCACACCGGCGACCTGATTGCCCTCAACGGCGCCGCACCGGAGCGGTCCTATCCAAATCTGTCGCCGCAGCTTCTGGCGCGCGTGACACAGCTCTGGTCGGCGGCCGGTATCGAGTTCGACCGCCATTGGCACGCCGCCGTGCGCAGCCTTCCCGGGTTTCGGGCGGTTCGGCGGTCCGAGACATCCTCTGACAGCGCCGATGTGGACCTCGTGTTTCTGTTTGACCAATGCGTCCTTTGGGTCCGGGCGGTACACGAAGCCGCGAACGCCGGGCGCGCGCACGAAACCCCGGGCCTGAGCCAGGCGCAATGGCACGGTTTGGCGGCACTCTCGGCGCGCCTGACCGAGCAGTTGGCCGCGCTGCGTCTGCTGGCGCTCACCGATCTGCCGATG
Source organism: Pseudomonadota bacterium (assembly GCA_039184415.1). Classification (GTDB taxonomy): domain Bacteria; phylum Pseudomonadota; class Alphaproteobacteria; order Rhodobacterales; family Rhodobacteraceae; genus JANSYP01. Next base: position 27,595 of record JBCDBB010000025.1, on the reverse strand, counting down.
CCGGCAATGCAGATCGCCCGGTCGATTTCCGAAGATGTCGATATGGCGCTGGTGTTGCTGATCCGGCGTAAACTGGCCCGGCGTTTCGCCGAGTGCCGCACGGTCGAGGATGCCAGCGACTTCTGGCGCCGCCATATCGCCGGCGGGCGGGCATTTCGCAGCATTTCGGAGAAGCTCTACAGTGTGGGGATCGACCATTCCGCAGACACCGAGTACGCGCAGTGGCGCCGGTCGGTGCTGGCAACGCTTGGCGCGGCGGTACATAGCAACGCGCTCAATACACGGCTTCCGACACGGCGGCAGGGTGATGTGCTGCTTAACGGCGACAGCCTGCAATTTGCGACATTTCGAGTTCATGAGTTCTGCGCCTTTGCGCAACTGCTTGACCCGACCCTGACAGAGGCGCTTGGCGCGGCGGACAAGGCCGTGAAAGCCCATGGAGCGACGTCACCAAGCGCCTCGCTTGCCGCATTGGCCGCGCCGCTGAGCCACATCCTCATCGGTCAGGTCCAGAGCCTGGACACCTTCGACAGGCGCAAGAGGCATGCCGACAAGCCCCTCTAGTGCTTGACTTCCTCATGCTGACCGAGACGGTTTTCGGCCACCCAACGCGCCGCCAGCACCAGCGCGCCGGCGGCAAAGTCCTTTCCGTGGTCCCCGACCATTTCTTCCGCAACCTGGGCGAGTTTCTGGAAATAGCGGTCCTTGCTCTGTTCTTCGGCGGATAGGGCTTGCGTCATGGGATCTCCCTTTCGTGGGTGTTACTTGAACATGTTCCTGGGGAAGGTCGCGATCGACAGTCCGCCATCGGAATCACCGATCGCCAGATGCGCGCCGTCCTCGGTCCAGGCCATGGCATTGACCCGCGCGCCCGTCCCTTCGCGCAGCAGCATCTCATCGGGATCGGCAATCCGGCAGATCACCACCAGCCCGTTGGCATAGCTCACGGCACACAGGTCGCGCGTGGGGTTGGCCGCGACGAGATCCACGATCATGAGACCCGGCTTTCCGGTCTCGATCGGGGTCCCCTGATGCTCGCCAAAAGGCAGATCAGGCAGTGTCCATCCGGCGACGCGAAAGGCACCGGCGGCGATCATCGCACCGGCCTTGTCACTGAACGCGACGGCGCGGACGGCTTCGGGAAAATCGACGATCCGGTCCGAGGCGCCGGTGGCAGCATCGAGCAGAAACACCGCCTTGTCCGCACAGCCCGCCACGAGCCAGCGGTTGCACGGAGACCACGCGAGGTCCAGCACCGCGCCCTCGCTAACGACCGGAGCGCGCGCCCGAAGCTCATCGGCTGCCACGATGCTCACCAGGCCGTCGCCCCAACCGGCCAGCAGACGCCCGTCGCCCGACGGGGCGATCCGATGAACACCGTGCGGGAGATCGACCGAGGCGACCTCGGCCCCGGCCTCCTCTGCGACCAAAGCGAGCCTGTTCCCATGAGCCAGCGCGATCCGCCCCGTCCGTGGCAGTGAAGCCAGCGCGGTGACGGGATCCTCGCGTGCGGCCTTCATCACAAGGGTCTGACCTCGCGCGGTGGCACGCCAGAGCGCGCCGGTCCCGGCATGGGCAAAGGCAAAGCCCTGCGCTCCCTGTCGGCACGGCGCCACGTCCAGGCGCGCAACAGGCGTTTCGCTGAGGACCGGTGCCGGCAGCGGTTTGGAGCGCGGACGAATGCTCGCGCGCCCGGTATCGGCTTCGACCCGCACCCGCGCTTCGGGATGCTCCGCATCCTTCACGGAAACAAAGGCTATCCGCCCATCCTCGAGCACTGCAGCGAGCGAGGTCCCGGAGCGGTTGAAAAGAACCTGCCGCACTCCGCAATCCAGAGCCCAGGTCCGGGCAATCAGATCGAACAGCGACATCGCGCGCGGTGGCTTATGTTGTGACATTCATGGGTCCTTCTTCGCGACGCGTTCGAGCTCACCATCCAGGGCCGCGAGTTCGGCCTCCAACTGGTTGATCTTTGCCATGTTGGCCTCCAGCGCCGCGTCGTTGCGGTTTCGCGCTTCGTCCTTGGTGCATTCGGCAACGCCGTCGCGGGCATCCTTCAACTCGAGAACCATCAGACCGTTGGCCAGCTGGTTCAGACGGAGCTGTTCGGAATTGGCCCAGGCGATGTCCTGGATGATCCTCATCCGCTCCGTGAGGATATCCTGAATGCTGCGCGATTGACCGGTCATGGCGCGGTGCTGTAGGGGAGCGCCGGCTTCAGATCCGAAAGGTCAGCGAGATGATTGATCCCACCGACATCCGCCTCTTCACCGCGCTCAAACGGGTTTGCGGCGATATCGAGGGCGTCGATCAGGCATGCCGGGACGCGGTCGAGCAGGCGATCTCCACCGGCGATCCGCTGGATCTCCGCGCGGCGCGCGACGCGCTCGACCGGTTGGACGGGCCGCTCAAGGAGACCGTTTTTCGCAAGGTCCATCAGCAGATGGCGACCGACCTGTCCGCCGTCTGGGATGCGCTGCCCGGAGCGCCCGGTAAGCAACGGGCGAACTGAACCGCCCTGACCCCTCTCCGGCATGCCACCACCTCCCCTGGACGCCCGAATGATCGAGTGGACGAAAGGCTATCTGGGAGACATATCGGCGCAAGGAAATTGACCTCAAACCGAACTATTCGTGCGATTTCAGCTGGCCACAGCTAAAAAGCGTAAACTTGCGTTACACTCGAAAACGCGAGGTGTAACAGCCTGTTTCAAGCCCCCTTTCGCCGCAGCGCAGCAGCGCTCCGGTGCCGGCCCAAGAACCCGAATCACCTGCTTGATCTTTGCCTCGGGCCTGCGTTCTTCTGATCCAGTCCGCCGAAAGGGCCATGCAGCAAGATGAGCGAATTTCCCGAGGTGCTTGAGCAGGACGACCTAAGGCTACGCCCTCTGCGGGAACGGGACTTGCCTGATGTCGCCTCTCAGATTGGTGACGACCGTGTCGCGCCATGGCTCGCGGTGGTCGTCCGGCCCTTCGACGCCGCGCAGGCCAGCGCGCTGCTGGCTCACAGCCGGCACCCGGGTGAGGATCTGCGCCTGATCGAGCTGGATGGAACAGTGGCTGGTGGCCTTTGTATGGGTCATGCGCTCTGGTACTGGCTGGCGCCGGCCCATTGGGGTCGGGGTCTCATGCAAAGGGCGCTCAACCTCGCGATCACAGCCCGGTTCGCCCGGTCCGCCCCTCCGCTCATTGCGACCTGCCGCGAGGATAACGTCGCGTCTCGCGCATTGCTTGTGCGGCTGGGCTTTGCACCGAGCCCCGGGAGCCGCCGGGTGTTCTTTCAAAGCACACAGCAGGCTGAGCCCTGTCGCGACTATCTCATGGCGCCGGAGCAATGGCATCTGCTTCATCCGCCGGTGTTTGCGTCCGGTGGCACGACGCTGCGTCCTGCAAGGCAGAACGACGCCGCCACACTGGCAAGGATGCTGCCGCCCGCCAGCCAGACCGGGCCCTGGCCCAAGGCGGAGGACCTGCCCGGTTTCATCGAGACTCATCGTTTTCGCGGACCGCCAGAGGGGCTCTTCGTCATCCTGGACGACAACCTTCGCAGCGTGGGCATGACGCTCGTCCGGGACAAAGGCACCGAGCTTCGCTTTTTGTCGATTGAGGACGAAACCCGACATCATGCCGAGGTCGCAGAGGCCTTGGGCGCGGGATTGTTCTCCGCCGCCTAGTCCTTCAAATGCGCGTAAACAGTGTTGCGAGACAGGCCTAGGCGCCTGGCCGTCAGCGCGACGTTGCCCTGACAGGCGCGGAACATCTTGCGAATCTCAAGGCACCTTTTTTGACGGATCGGGGAGGTTTTGCATCTGGGGCAGGCTGTGAGCCGACCCTGGCATTGTGGAAACAGGTGATGCACCTGGCTTTCTCGCAAAACACCGCTCGGAAAGCTCGCTACGAGCACTTGAAGGTGATGCTGCAGGTCCTTGATATTGTTCGGCCGAACCATGTTGGTGAGCGTTCTCAGAGCCCTGGTCGACAATTGATGGTCAGACGAAAGATCCGCCAGGAGACTGCGGGCAAGCTTGTCGAAATCGGTGCGCACCTCCAGAGATGGCAGATCCACCGCGAGCAGCTGCAAACCGGCGCGAGCCAGGATCCGCTCGCCGATCTCCCCGGGTCGCACCGTTTGGGTTGCCAAAACGCTTCCGCGCCGGGAGGTCAGGACGTCGCGAAACCCGTCCAACAGCCGGCCGATCTGCTCTGCGCCCCGCCCGTCCATCTCCGCGAGATTTTTCACAATCAGAGTACCGCCGTCCCCGAGCAATGCGTCGAAAGGTTCCGCCCGCCCGAGTGGCACCCCTGACGCTTCCGGATCACCTGCCGCCTGAGACAGGCGGCGGCAGTCGAGCACCACCAAAGGCGTGCCAGGATAGGCCTGACAGTGAACGGCCTCGGCCAAGGCCAACTTGCCGGTGCCTGCTGCGCCGCGGATGCAAACGGGCTGGCCAAGCCTCGCAGCTTTCACCGCCACACGCAGGGCGTCGCGTACCATTTCGTCGTCCAGAACAAGTTGCCCGTCCCGAGGCGCGATCCTGGAAAGGCCCGGTTGCGCGAGGCGAGCGCCCTGCGCCACAGTGTGCTCGGCGGGGATCGGCGATCCCGGGTGCAGCCGTGCGAAAAAGCCAGAGTTCAGCCATTCGCAGAGCTTTACCGTCTCTCCCGCGATCAGTTTTCGCAGGACCACGTGGAAATCGCCCCGAAACAGATCGCCGAACTTGCCTGCCTCCGCAAAGCCCAGCCCGGACAGCAGGCGACTGCTGTTGCGGTTTGCTCCGGCAATGCGCCCGGCCGGCGTGAACGCGATCAGTCCGACGCTCTGAGTCGTCAGATACTCGGCCCGGGGATGAAACTGAACGATGTAGTCGGACTGGTGCGTTTCGACGAAAAGCCGGTTCTCTATGTTCGTGGCCGCGAGTTTGACAAGCGCTCTGGTATGCAACTGACGCTCCTCGACCTCGGAGGAGGCGTCAAGCAGCCCGACGATGGCGCCGTCGGACGCAAAGATCGGCGCGGAGACGCAGGACACCCCGCCATGGCAGACAAAGAAATGCTCCTGCCCCGTCACCATGCTCGTCTGGCGCGTGCTCAATGCCAGCCCCAGAGCATTGGTGCCCCGGACCTCCTCACGCCAGACAGACCCGACCCGAACGCTGCGCGCGCACGCGCTCGCATCAAACTCTGCGTCGGTGATCGCCTCCAACACGACTCCGTTTTCATCGCCAAAGGCACACAGGAAATTCGTGCCGGCGATCTGGGAACTCAGCAGCTCAAGTTCGGGACGCACAAACTGCATGAGCTGTTCTTTGACTTCCAGGAGCGTCCGCAGTTCACCATCGGTGACCACCGCATCCGTCGGCACGCCCCGGGGGTCGAGACCCATCTGCCGACAGCGATGCCAGCTGTTGGCGATCGGTTCAGGAACAGCGCCTTCCGTAATTTGACGGCCCGATTCCAGCAGGTCGCGCGCCTCGGTCATTGTGGTGTTCGACGTCAAGCGACCGCTCCCGTTTGACATAATCCGTCACTGTCTCTGCGAGCTTTGCGAAAATCAACCAAAACCCTGTTCAACATCATGCGGCGACCGGGCATCGCGGCCGGGCTGATCGCAAACGGCCGATCCGCTCGCCCGACGCGACGCATTCCCGTAACTCGTTGCAAAAAATTACTTTTCCGAGATTTGGACATCGTCTCGCACCTTGCGCGTCAGACAGAGATGCGGCGAAAGTCGCTTAGGGAGCGGGTGACATGGCCAAGGAACCGGGCCGCCGCGACGCCATCAATCACGCGGTGGTCCCAGCTGAGGCTTAGTGGCTGGATCAGACGCGGCGCAAAGCTCGCGCCGTCCCACACGGGCTGAATCTCGGCCCGCACCATCCCCAGGATCGCGACCTCCGGGGCGTTGATGATCGGTGTGAATCCTGTCCCGCCGACCCCGCCGAGAGAGGAGATCGTGAAGGTCGCGCCCTGCATGTCGGCGGCAGGCAAAGTGCCCGCACGGGCGGACGCTGCGCGTTCCGCCATTTCCGCAGCGATATCGCGGAGACCCTTCTGGTCTGCCTGCTTGATCACCGGAACGACGAGGCCATCGGGCGTGTCCACCGCAACCCCGATGTTCCAGTAGTGCTTGAGCACAAGCTCGTCCCTATCCAGTGACGCGTTGAAACGCGGAAAGGCCTTGAGTGCGGCGACCACGGCCTTGACCGCAAAGCTCAGCATGGTGAGTTTCGCCTCATCGGGGGCACGCTCATCATTCAGAGTCTTACGGAATGTCTCCAGATCGGTGACATCGGCCTTGTCGAAATTCGTCACGTGGGGAATGACGATGGCGTTGCGGCTGAGCGCAGGACCGGCAATGCGCACGATCCGCGACAGGGGCGTCCGCTCGACCGGGCCAAACCTGGCGAAATCCACCTCGGGCCAGTCCGGAAGCTCCGGAAGCCCGCCCCCGGCCCTCTTCGCGCCGCTCTGCACTGCGCTCAGGCGAGCTTTGACATGTGCTTCCACATCTGCGCGGGTGATCCGGCCCTTGCGACCGGTACCCGCAATCTCGGCGATGTCCGCACCGAGGGTCCGCGCGAACTTGCGCACCGAAGGCGAGGCATGGGCGGGCACGCCGGCCGGTGCTGGCGACGACGACTGCTCACCCTCCAAGGCAGGTGTCGCCGTCAGGGCCGGTGCGGTATCGGCCCTGTGCTCAGGCGCAACGCTTGGAACCGAGGCAGCTTCCATCTCTGCTGAGGTCGAGTTTGTCTCGGCGGTGAGGATCATGATGACATCGCCCGTCGAGACAGTGTCGCCTTCCCTGACCCTCACTTCCGCGACCGACCCCGAATGGGGCGACGGAACATCGAGCGTTGCCTTGTCTGACTCCAGCAGGATCAGAGGGTCATCGATGTGGACGACATCGCCGACCCCGACCGCAACCTCCAACACCGGCACATCGCCGACGTCGCCGATATCCGGAACGCGCACCTCGATCGTCCTGATCATCACCGCGCCTCACACGGTCCAGGGCGCGTGGGTCGCGCAGTCGATGTCGAGATCGCGGACCGCCTGTCTCAGGACCGCGTGCTTCAGCGTTCCTTCACGCACAAGGGCGTCAATCGCGGCAAGCGCGATACTGTTCCTGTCGACCTCAAAAAAGCGCCTCAGCGCCTTTCGGTTCGCCGACCGCCCGAAACCGTCCGTCCCCAGCACCACGTAGCGCGCGCGGATATGAGGTGCGATCAGCTGCGGCAGCGCGCGCACATAGTCGGTTGCCGCCACCACCGGGTCGGACCCGCCAAGCGCAGTCTCCACATGGCTTCGTTCGGGCTTTGCGGCAGCGCTCAGACGGTTGCGACGCTCCACCTCCATCGCCTCACGGGCCAGTTCGGGATAGCTCGTCGCGCTGAACACGGTCGCGCCAATGCCGTAGTCGCGCTCCAGCAGGTCCGCCGCGGCAAGCACCTCCGGCAGGATTGCACCGGACCCCAACAGCCGGACCGCCGGTCCCGTGCCGTTGCCGAACCCGCGCAACGCATAGAGGCCCCTGATGATCCCATCCTCAGCACCCTCCGGCAGTGACGGCTGGGCATAGTTTTCATTCGTCAGCGTAAGGTAGAAGAACTCGTCCCGTTTTTCGTCGAGCATGCGGGCCATGCCATGGTCCAGGATCACGGCCACTTCGTAGGCGTAGGCCGGATCGTAGGCGCGGCAGTTGGGAATGGCCGAGGCCGCAAGGTGACTCGAGCCATCCTGATGCTGGAGGCCCTCGCCGCTGAGCGTCGTCCGCCCGGCGGTCGCACCGAACAGAAATCCCCGTGCCCTCTGATCGGCCGCCGCCCAGATCAGATCCCCGATCCGCTGAAAGCCGAACATGGAGTAGTAGATATAGACCGGGAGGAGCGGCGTATCGTGGAGGCTGTAGGCGGTTGCCGCGGCGGTCCACGAGCTGATGGCGCCGGCCTCCGTGATCCCTTCCTCGAGCAGCTGACCGTCGGAGGCTTCCTTGTAGTAGAGCATCGAACCCGCATCCTCAGGCTGATAGAGCTGGCCCTGCGGCGCATAGATGCCCACCTGGCGGAACAGATTGTCCATGCCGAAGGTCCGCGCCTCGTCCGCAACGATCGGCACGATCCGGGGACCGAGGGACTTGTCCTTCAGCAAGCCGCCCAGCATCCGGACGGCGGCCATGGTGGTGGACATTTCCTTGCCGCCGGCCTCCAGCGCGAATGTCGCGTAGCGGTGCGGCTCGGGTCGGTCCGAAACCCCAGCACCGGCATTGGTGCGCCGCTTCGGCATCGGCCCGCCGAGGGCTGCGCGCCGCGCCCGCATATAGCTCAGTTCCGGACCGTTTTCCGCCGGACGGTAGAAGTCCAGTGCCGCGACCGCCTTGTCGGTCAGGGGCAGGTCGAACCGGTCGCGGAACGCCAGAAGGGCGTCGATATCCAGCTTCTTGGCCTGATGTGCGGTCATGCGGGATTCTCCCGCCCCGCCCATCCCATAGCCTTTCTTTGTCTTGGCCAGGATCACCGTCGGCTTGCCCTGTTGCGCCTTGGCCGCCGCGAAGGCCGCATAGAGCTTTTTGAAGTCGTGCCCGCCCCGCCGGAGCGCATGGATCTCGGCATCCGTCATGTGCCGGACCAGGGCTGCGCTTTCGGGATCCGCATCGAAGAACTTGGCGCGGTTATAGTCGCCATCCTTCGAGCCGAGATCCTGGTACTGCCCGTCGACCGTTTCCGCGAAGCGGCGCAGCAAGACGTTGTTGATGTCCCGCGCAAACAGGTTGTCCCATTCGGAGCCCCACAGTAACTTGATCACATTCCAGCCCGCGCCGACGAAAAGCGCTTCAAGCTCCTGAATGATCTGGCCGTTGCCCCGCACGGGACCATCGAGCCGCTGCAAATTGCAGTTGACGATAAAGGTCAGGTTATCGAGCCCTTCGCGCGCGGCCAGCGTCAGGCCAGCGACGGACTCCGGCTCGTCCATCTCGCCATCACCGAAAACACCCCAGACATGGCGGCCCTGCGTATCGGCCAGGCCCCTGCCCTGAAGATACCGCATGAACCGGGCCTGATAGACCGCCGAGAGCGGGCCGATCCCCATGGATCCCGTGGGCAGCTGCCAGAACTCTTTCATGAGCCACGGGTGCGGATAGGAACTCAGCCCCCGCCCCGGCACCTCCTGGCGATAGTTCGCGACATCCTCTTCGCTCAGACGCCCTTCGAGAAAGGCGCGCGCGTAGACCCCCGGCGCGGAATGGGGCTGGAAGTACACCAGGTCCCCGCCGAAATCGTCCGTTCTCGCGCGAAAGAAATGGTTGAAGCCGAGCTCGAAAATCTCGGCCGCCGACGCGTAGGACGCGACATGCCCTCCCAACTCGCCATAGGCCCGGTTCGCCCGCACCACCATGGCCAGCGCGTTCCAGCGGATGATGGAGGTGACGCGCTCTTCGATCTCCAGATCGCCGGGAAAGGCCGGCTGCTGGGACAGCGGGATCGTGTTGCGATAGGCCGAGTATGGTAACCCGCTGGTCGTCACGCCGAGCCGCCGCGCCCGGTCCTGAAGCTGCGACAGCACGAACTGAGCGCGCTCTTTCCCCTCGATCGCGGTCAATGCCTCAAGCGCGTCGATCCAGTCCTGGGTTTCCTCCGGATCCGGATCCCTGGTCGGAAGACCCGACCGGGTCGTCTCGTTCATCTTCAGCCTCCAGCTTTCTGGCATACTAACAGCTGAAGACCCGTGGGAGGCACCAAAGTCACTGTGTTCGAAGCCGACCGCTAGGGGTTTCGCTTTCAAATTGCGTCTTTCGTAGCGATATTCTCTAAACAACGGTGATGGCACGCACACTTGATGAGCTCGACCGCAAGATCCTGCGGGAATTGCGCGGGGAGGCACGGCTGACCCAGCTTGAACTGGCTGAGCGGGTTGGCCTGTCGCCCACGGCCTGCACCCGGCGCGTGCGTCTGATGGAAGAGAACGACGTCATCACCGGTTATCGGGCGAGCATCAACGAGGCCAATCTCGGCTTCGGGTTCTCGGTCTTCATTTCCGTCAAGCTCGACCACCAGGTCCAGGACAGGCTCATGAGTTTTGAGGCCGCGGTGAACCGATTTCCGGAGGTCGTGGATTGCTGGCTGATGACCGGCTCACGCGACTATCTTCTGCGGATCGCAGTCAAGGACCTAGTGGAGTTCGAAGACTTCCTGACCCGGCATCTGACCAGCGTGCCGGGCGTTGCGTCCATCGAATCCTCAATTCCGATCCGCAGGGTCAAGGCCTCCGAATATCGCTTGCGGTGACGGCACCCCTGTTTGGGCTGAAAGCGTGAACTGCCGGCTTGTTGGCCGCGCCCCCTACTGCGGTCCGACCGATCTTAAAGGCACGCAACATCAGGTGGCCCGAGGCGGCGCCGTCGTTTCGCGCAGGACAAGGTCCGCGGAAATCTCCGAAACAGTGACCGGCATCTGCGGATCGCGGATCCGGTCGAGCATGGTCCGGGCGAGCCTGCGGCCAAGCTGGTAGGGATGCACGGCCATCGTGGTCAGGGGCGGCGTCGCCACCGCCGCATCCTGAATATCGTCGAACCCAATCACGGACAGATCCCGGCCCGGCTGCAGACCGACGCGCGTCAGTGCCAGACAGGCGCCGAGCGCGACCATGTCGCCGTTGCAGACCACCGCCGTGGTGTCGGGATGGGCCTCGCGGAGGGCCATCATGGAATTCATGCCTGCCAGCTTGTTGTCACCGGAATCCCAGACCACGGGCGGGCCGAGACCGCGTTCGGCCATCTGTCGGGTGTAGCCCGCGATCCGGGCTCTGCGGACCTCCATCATTCCCGACCCGCCGAGATAGGCGATATGGCGATGTCCCAGCTCGGCCAGATGCCGCGTGCCGGCCCCGGTCGCCTCGGCGTTGCGGATCCCGACATGGTCGAACACCGACCCCTCGGGCCGCCGCAGAAATGTGACGGTGGGCAGACGGTGGGCGGCGAGCAGCTCCAGCCGGTCCGCCGGCGTGTCCAGCGCCGGCACCCAGAGCAGGCCGCCGCGAGAGTTTCGGATGAACGCCTCGAGCTGATCGCCCTGCCGGTCGGCGTTGTCGCGGGCGTCCAGAACGGAGACCAGATACCCTTCGGTCTCAAGCTGATCGCTGACACCGCTTATGACCTCGGCATTGAACGGGTTGGCGATCTGGTGGATGGCAAAGCCGATTTCGCGGGACTGACCCGAACGCATGGAGGCAGCACGGGCATCGGGCACGTAACGGAGTTTTTGCGCGGCGCGCAGAACCTTTTTGCGCGTCTTTTCCGAGATCCGGCCGGTACCGCGCATCACCTGGCTGGCCGTCGCCACGGACACGCCCGCTTCCTTTGCGACAGTGCCCAGTTTCGGTCGTTCCGTCATCATACGCGCTCAAAAGATAAAACGTTAAATCAATCCATCCGGGAGAGATCACGATAATTCAAGGGCCAACACGCTCGTTTGTCATGATCTGACGCAGATTAAAGCCCTTCAAGTAGTTCATCGAAAAAATCAGATTGACTTTGGTATAACGTTATATCACCATTCCTCCAGTCGCCGGCGCCCCGCCATCTGGGGTCGACAGCCGGCTCACCGCCGCACCTTGCACCAAAGACAGGGGTGGCGTGGGGCCGGAGCGCCCGGCGCATTGCTGACCGCGCGCTGTTCGGAACCCTAGGGAGGACCCCATGACCCGTATCACCCATCTTGCCGGCGCTGTTTCCGGCCTGGCATTTCTCGTCTCAGCCGCCGCCGTTGAGGCCGATGTGCTGTTCTGGTCGACGCAGGCACGACCCGTGGAAGAGGCCCAGGCCATGCGTCAGGACGTTCTGTCGGGCTTCGATCAGACCGTCGATTATCAACCCAACGAGGACGGCCCCTGGCTGACCCGCCTTCAGGCCGAGCTTCAGGCGGGATCGGGATCCATCGAACTGCTCGGGGCGCTGCACGGCAACTTCTCGGCAATCGACCCGGAAAGCCTCGTCGATCTCGACGACCTCGGTGTGTCGGCCTCCAGCGAGACCTTCAACACGCTCGCCCGTCTCGGCACGGACAACATGCAGTACATTCCCTGGATGCAGGCCAGCTACATCATGGCGGCCAACAAGGAGGCCCTGCCCTATCTCCCCGAGGGCGCCGACATCAACGCGCTGACCTACGACCAGCTGATCGAATGGGCCGCCAATGTCCACGAGGCCACAGGGTCCCCGAAATTCGGGTTTCCGGCGGGCCCCAAAGGGCTGAAGCACAGGTTCTTCCAGGGATATCTCTATCCCTCCTATACCGACGGGGTCGTGCGCACCTTTGCGTCGCCCGAAGCCGTCACCGCCTGGGAGAAATTCATCGAGCTTTGGGAGCACACCAACCCGTCCTCGACCAATTTTTCGTTCATGCAGGAACAGCTTCTGTCTGGCGATGCATGGATCGTTTTCGACCACACCTCGCGCCTGGCGCAGGCCTTCAACGAGCGGCCCGACGATTTCGTGGCCTTCCCGGCCCCCGCCGGACCCACCGGGCGCGGATTCATGCCCGTCCTTGCGGGCGTCGCCATTCCAAAGACCGCGCCTGACGTGGATGCCGCCAAGGCGCTTGTCAGCTACATGCTCGCCCCCGAAACCCAGATCGAGACGCTGAAAGCCACCAGCTTCTTCCCGGTGGTGGATGTGGACCTGCCCGACGATCTGCCGGCCTCGGTTCAGGCCTCCGGCGCCGCCATCGCGGCGATGAGCGGCGCGCCGGACGCAAATCCCGGCCTGCTCCCCTCCGGGCTCGGCGAAAAGGGCGGTGACTTCAACCGGGTCTATGTCGACACGTTCGAGCGCATCGTGCTGGCACGCCAGCCGATCGACCGCGTCCTCGAGGATCAGAAGCGCCGGCTGAGCGCCATCATGGAAGAAACCGGCGCCCCCTGCTGGGCCCCGGACGCGCCCTCGGAAGGTGCCTGCCCGGTCGAGTGACCGGACCACGCTGACATCCCCGACCTCCGGGCCGCGCTTGCGCGGTCCGGATCCTCCCCAAATCCGTGAGGCACGCGCGCGTGTCAGAAATGGAGCTTTTCCATGAACGCCCGGATTCTGCCCTATCTGCTGATCCTTCCGGTCACGCTCTTTCTCTGTCTCTTCTTTCTCTACCCGTTCGTGTTGGTCTCGCAGGAAGCCTTTTCCACCGGTGACGGCTTTACGCTCGACAATTTCCGCGAGGTCGCGAGCTACTGGAAGTTCCCGATCTCGCTGCAGAACACACTGCTGCTCGCCGCCGCCGTCGTGCCGGTTCAGGTCGCCCTCGCGCTCCTAATGGCGACGATGGTCAACCGGATGCAGAAGGGCCGCGACATGGTCCTTTACATCTGGACGATCCCGCTGGGCATTTCGGATCTGGCGGCCGGGATCATCTGGCTGGCGATCTTCGAACAGTCCGGCTTCCTCAACTCGATGATGACGGGGCTCGGCATCGTCGATCAGCCCGTGAACCTGCTCTCCTACCAGAACCCGCTCATCGTCTTCGTCGCCATCGCCCTGGCCGAAATCTGGCGCGCGACGGCGATCATGCTGGTCATCCTGGTGGCCGGGATCGGGTTGATCCCCAAGGAATACTACGAGGCCGCCGAGGTGTTCGGCGCATCGCCCTGGAAGCGTTTCCTGAAGGTCACGCTGCCGCTTCTGCGGCCATCGCTTCAGACCGCCCTGATCTTGCGTGTCGTGCTGGCCTTTGAAGTCTTCGCAGTCGTCGCCGCCCTGGGCGGAACGCTCTTCCCGGTGCTCATGGGCGAGATCTACGCCTACCAGTTCGACCTTCAGGATGGCGGTGCAGCCGCAGCCCTGGCCCTCATCGTGCTGGCCATCTCGATCGCCTTCACCCTCGTCATCCTGCGCGCCCTGCGCGTCCCGAAAGGAGCCACGATATGACCGTTGCAGTCGCCGACCTCCCGGCGGACACGGGGGCCTCGCGCAAGGCGGGGCAGTTTCTCTACGGCGCATCCGTCGTTCTGCTCTGCGCCTGGGTGATCGTTCCGCTCTACTTTCTACTCCTTAACACGCTCTCGTCGCCGGAAGAGGTCAACAGCTTCCCCAAGTCGTTCATTCCCCATTTCGACATGGGCAGCCTGACCTTCTTCGCCAACTTCCAGGGCATCCTGCGGGCGCTTTGGAACTCCGTCCTGGTGGCGGCGATGACGATGGTGATGTCCATCGTTATCGGGGCCCCGGCGGGCTACGCGCTGTCGCGGTTCGAGTTCCGGGGCAAGGAGGCCTTCCGGCTTCTGATCCTTCTGACCCGGGCCTTCCCGCTCCCGCTCCTGGCGCTGCCGCTGGCGGTGCTCTTCATCCGGACCGGGCTGGACGACACCGCCTTCGGGCTCGCGCTGGTGCATACGACGCTGGCGATCCCCTTTGCGGTGCTCATCACCTTTTCGCTCTTCTCCGGCATCCCCATCGAGCTGGAGGAAGCGGCCTGGACGCTCGGTTGCACGCGCTTCACCGCCTTCACCAAGGTCGTGCTGCCGCTCATCCTGCCGGGCATCACGGCATCGGCGATCTTCGCCTTCGTGATCTCCTGGAACGAGGTGTTCGCGGCGGCGGTGCTCACCATCGAGAACCGAACCCTGCCCGCCTTCCTGCTGCAGACGCTCGGCGAGGCGCCGCTGCATCTGAAGTTCGCGGGCGGCTTCATCCTCGTGGTGCCGGCGCTGATCTTCATCTTCGCCGTGCGCAAGTACCTCTTCGCCATGTGGGGCATCGCCAACCGCTGAGGCGGTCCGGCTGACAAAGGAAACAGATCAATGGCTGAAATTCAGATCAAGAACATCGCCAAGAGCTTCGGATCCTACCAGGCGCTCCATGACATCAACCTGACGATTGCGGACCAGGAATTCATGGTTCTGCTGGGCGCCTCGGGCTGCGGAAAGTCCACCCTGCTGCGGATCATCGCCGGGCTCGAGACCGCCACCACCGGAGAGGTCTGGATCGGGGGGCGGCGGGTCGATCACCTGTCGCCCAAGGATCGCGGGATCTCGATGGTGTTCCAGAACTACGCGGTCTTCCCGCATCTGACCGTGTTCGAAAATATCGGCTTCGGGCTCCGGATGCAGAAGCTGCCCGATGACGAGGTCACCCGCCGGGTCGAGCGAACCGCGGGCCTGATGCATATTGACCAGCTGCTCAAGCGGTATTCGGGCGAGCTTTCGGGCGGTCAGCGCCAGCGGGTCGCCGTGGCCCGGGCGCTCGCGATGGAACCTGACGTGATCCTGATGGACGAGCCGCTCTCGAACCTCGACGCGCTGCTCCGGCTGGAGATGCGCGCAGAACTCAAGGGCGTTCTGGCCGATAGCAAGACCACCGCGATCTACGTCACCCATGACCAGGTCGAGGCGATGAGCCTCGCCGACCGGATCAGCGTCATGCACCAGGGCCGGATCGTGCAGGCCGCCACGCCCATCGAGGTCTATCGCAATCCGGCCGCGGAATTCGTCGCGGGCTTCATCGGCAATCCGCCGATGAATTTCCTGCCCGCCACGCCCTCGGGCGACGGCAAATGGCAGGTTGCGGGCCAGGTGCTGGAAGGTCCGGCCAGCCGCAGCGCACCGCTGCAATTCGCCGTCCGGCCCGAGGATATCCGCGTCGCCGACAGCGGCCTCACGGCGACGGCCAAGGTGGTGGAGCCGCTAGGCGCCCACCTGCTGGTCACCTGCGAGGTCGAGGGCGCCATGTTCCGCGCCGTGCTCGACAGCGACATGAAGGTCCATGTCGGCGAAAAGCTCACGCTCGCGCCGCAACAGGACCGGATCCGGTGGTTCGATCCCGAAACCACCCTTGCCGTGGCGTAGGGACCGGTCATGGCCAAGGACATGATCGACAAGGCGCAGGAAATCCTGCGCCTCAATGATCGCGGGACCTACACGGTGCCGACCGCGGGGCTTTATCCGTTCCAGTGGAACTGGGACAGCTGCCTCAGCGCGCTCGGCCTTGCCCAGCTCGACGAGGCGCGCGCCTGGACCGAGATCGACACGCTCTTCGCCCATCAGTGGGACGACGGGATGGTGCCCCATATCGTCTTTCACCAGCCTGACGACGGCTACTTCCCGGGCCCGGAGGTCTGGCGCACGGGCCGCGCGGTCCCCACGACCGGCATCACGCAGCCGCCCGTGGCGGCCTTTTGCGTGCGCCGGCTCTTCGAACGGGCGAAGGACCGGGACATGGCGTCGGAGCGGGCGCGCGCGCTGCTGCCCCGGATCCACGCCTGGCACCAGTGGTTCTTTCGCTGCCGCGATCCGGAGGGAACCGGCCTCGTCGCGATCCTGCATCCATGGGAATCCGGTCGGGACAATTCCGTGGATTGGGACGCCGCGCTGGACCGGGTCCCGGTTGAGGGGGTGGAACCCTTCACGCGGCGTGACACGCTCCACGCCAATCCCGCGCACCGGCCGACCCAGTCCCAGTATGAGCGCTACATATGGCTGGTGCAGTGTTTCCGCGACCTCGGTTGGGACAACACGAAACTGCATGCGGCCTCACCCTTCAAGATGGTCGATCCGGGCTTCAACGCGATCCTGATCCGCTCCTGCAGCGAACTGGCCCATCTCGCGCAGGAGCTCGGCGCGCCGGAGATTGCGGCGCAGTCCCGGGCTTTTGCCGCGCGCGGCATCGATGCGATGGAGGCGCTCTGGTCCGATGCTGCCGGTCAGTATCTCTGCCATGACCGTGCCATCGGCGCCTTGGTCGACAGCCCCTCGGTCGGCGGGCTGATCGCGGCCTTCGCCCCGGTCCCGCCGGACCGCGCGTCCGCGATCGCGGCACGCATCGCAACGCTGGGTGAAGCGGTCAACTACCTGATCCCCAGCCACGATCCATCGGTGCCGGAATTCGACGCGTTGCGCTACTGGCGCGGCCCGGCATGGCTGATCGTCAATTACCTGATCGCCGACGGGCTCTCCAAGGCGGGCGAGCGAGAGATCGTCGCGCGCATCGTCCGCGACAGCGTCCGGCTGATCGAGGCCAGCGGCTTTGCCGAGTATTACGACCCGATCACCGCAGAGCCCTGCGGCGGCGGACAGTTCACCTGGACCGCCGCCATGGTGCTGGAGTTTCTGACCGAACGGGCCGCGGCGCCCTAGCGCGCCGCCCCCGCCGCCTCCGGCGACGTCCCCAGTCGCAGCTCCGGCAGGATGCGCTCATAGACCGACTCCAGGTGGCGCGTCATGGCACGCGCCGCCTCATCGCCGTCGCGTGCCGCTATCGCGGAAACGATCTGGTCATGCTGCGTGAAGCTGCAATAGTCGCGCGCCGGCTTGCGCGTCGTGCGCGTCTGCCCCCAGACCATCGAGCGGCGCACGACATTCAGCGTCTCGAAGAAATAGAGAAAGAGCTGGTTCTTGGACGCCCGCGCGATGGCATGGTGCAGATTGTGGTCCGTCGCCTCATATTCGCGCCAGTCCCGCGCCTTGCGGCACTGTTCGGCACAGCTGCGCAGGTGGTCGAGATCCCGCGATGTGGCATGGGACGCGGCCAGCCGCGCCAGATCGGGCTCGATCGTGAAGCGCACCGCCACGATCTGTGGCGCACTGACCTGATCACGCAGGAACATCACGTCTTCCAGGTTCAGCACGGGCCGCGCACCCACAAATGTGCCGCGCCCGATATGGCGCCAGATCAGACCCGATTCCTCCATGCTTTTCAGGGCGGTGCGCAGCCGATTGCGTGATACGCCAAGCACTTCGCAGAGCTGCCGTTCCGCCGGAAGCCGGTCGTTATGGGCATAACCCCCCTCGCCCATCAGGCGCCGTATCCGGGCCACCAGCGCTGCGGTCGCGGCTTTTGTCATCCACCCAATTCCAACATTGGTTCATTGCTTTCATCGCGCCCTCGCGGCTTTCTGTAAAGGCGGAAGATGTCCCGGAACCCGATGGAACTCGGGACCGGACGGGCCGTTCTGCTCGAAACCGGCCGTCGCCCTGGAGGAGGGCTGCGGCGCATCACCGGCTTCGGGCAGACGAACATGGGTGCAAGGGGGGAACATGCAACTAGCAACGATTGCCGTGGACGGCAAAGCCGTGGCCGCGGTCCGGCTCAAGAACGGCGCAATGCTGGAGATTGCAAAGGCCGCCAATGGAGCGTCCCCCGACAGCCTCAAGGCAGGAACGATCCAGGCGCTGATCGAGGCAGGTCCGGAGGGACTGGGCCCACTGCAGAGCCTGGTGGCCGAAGCCGAAGCAGGACAGCACGACGACGCCTGCCACATGGTCCCGGAAAGCGCCGTGATGGCGCCGCTGCCGAAGCCGCTCAAGAATGTGTTCTGCGTGGGACGCAACTATGCCGACCACATCGCCGAAGGCGAGCGGGCGCAGAAAAAGACCATCGGGATCACCGACCACCCGGTCTATTTCACGAAACCGCCGACCTCCGTCGTCGGCCCGGGTGGTGTCATCCCGATCTTCCGGGGCGTGTCCGAGAATATCGATTACGAGGTCGAACTGGCGGTCGTGATCGGCAAGCCGGGCCGGAACATCCCCAAGGAAGACGCGTTCGACCATGTCTTCGGCTACACCATCCTGAACGACATCACCGCCCGCGACGTGCAGCGCCGCCATGGCGGCCAGTATTTCAAGGGCAAGGCGCTCGACGGATCCTGCCCGCTCGGCCCCTGGATCGTAACGGCCGATGAGATCAGCGACCCCCATGATCTGGCGATCCGTCTGTCGGTGAACGACGAGATGCGCCAGGACGGGACGACGCGGGACATGATCTTCGACATCCCGACCCTGATCTCTTCGCTCTCCGAGGGCCTGACCCTGGAGCCGGGCGACATCGTGGCGACCGGCACGCCGTCGGGCGTCGGATATGCGATGGAACCCCCGCAATTCCTGAAGGATGGCGACACCGTCACCTGTGAAATCGCGCAGATCGGAGAGCTCAAGAACACGGTGCGCCTGGCATGAAGAAGGTGCCTTGAAAGGCGTCCGAAAAAAGCCGTCCGGCATGGGAGGTGGCGGGCGGCAAAAAACCAACGGAGGAGGAAAACCAATGACCACGAGAAGATTGTTTACCGCAGCATTCGCCGCCGCCCTGCCGGTGGCCGCGCTGTTCGGTTCGGTGGCTCAGGCGCAAGACCTGCGCGAGATCACCTTTGTTCAGCCCAGCCCGTCCGCGATCAACTCGTTCCCGGTCTTCGTCGCCATCGGCGAGGGCTTTTTCGAGGATGAAGGCCTCGACGTGACGGTCGAAGCCATCAACGGCTCCGGCGCGGTGCTGCAGGCGCTCTCGGCCGATCAGGCGCATTTCGGACGCCCGGGTCCCGGCCCGGTGATCGCGGCGCGCTCGCGCGGCGTTGACGCGGTCTTCATCTACAATGTCGCGGCGCGCAGCAATTTCGGGATCGTTGTCCGCGAAGAGTCGGACATCCAGAGCCCCGAGGATCTGCGCGGCAAGATCATCGGCACCGGCACCGCGGATGGCGCCGAGGTCGGATTTGCCCGCAACGTCATGGCCGGCGCCGGCATGGTCGCGGGCGATGATTTCGAGTTCCTGACGGTTGGTGACGGCGGTCCGGCCACGGTCGCCTTCAACAGCGGCGAGATGGACGCCTATTCCTCCTCGACCGCCGACGCGGCGATCCTGAACCAGCGCGGTATGGCGGTGCGGGACATCACCCCGCCGGAATATGCGCGTTTCTTCGGCAACGGCATCGCCACCATGGGCGACACGATCCGCGATGATCCCGAACTGGTGGAGAAGTTCATGCGCGCCTTCGCGCGGGGCCATGCCTTCGCCCTGGACGACGCCAACCGTGAGGCCGTTCTGGGCCATCTGGCGGCCGGAAACCCCCAGGAAGGCGAGGACAAGGAGTTCCAGTCCGCGCTCTTTGACGCCGTGCGCTCCAAGACCATCCCGGTCGATGACAGCAAGGGCATGGGCTACCTACCGCCGGAGGTCTGGGAAGAATGGCAGGAAAGCCTGATCGCCGGTGGCGAGATCTCGGCCCCGCTCGATGATCTGACCGCGGCCTACACCAACGACTTCAGCGCAAAGGCCAACGAGGCGCTTCAGTAATGGATCTTTCCGCAGCTCCGACCGACATGCCCAGCCGACATGGCGCTCCGGTCTATGAGCTGAGCCATGTCGGGAAGACCTACGCCCGTAACAAGGTGGTGGCGCTGGAAGATGTCAGCCTGACGCTTCGGCATGGCAGCTTCTCGTCGGTCATCGGGTCGAGCGGCTGCGGAAAATCCACCCTGCTCAAGATCATGGCGGGTCTGATCCCGCCCAGCATGGGGCGGGTGGTCCTTCAGGACCGCCCCGTGCGCGGCCCGCGCCGGGACATCGGCATGATGTTCCAGCAGGCCACCCTGTTTCCCTGGCGCACGACGGTCGAGAACATCGTGCTGCCGATCGAGATCCGCGACGGCCGCGCCGCCGCCGAAAAGGCAAAGGCGCGCGCCCATGACCTTCTGGAGGTCGTGGGGCTTGCGGGCTTCGAGAATGTCTATCCCAACGAGTTGTCGGGCGGCATGGCGCAGCGCGCCTCGATCTGCCGGATGCTGATCACGGAACCCGCGGTGCTGCTGCTCGACGAGCCCTTCAGCGCGCTTGATGAGCTCTCACGCGACATGATGAACATGGAGCTTCAGCGGATCTGCACCGAAAAGGACGCGACCGCCTTTCTCGTGACCCATTCGATCCCCGAAGCGGTGATCCTGTCGGACGACATCTATGTGATGAAACCCCGCCCGGGACGTCTGGCCGAGATCGTGACCGTCGATCTGCCGCGCCCGCGCACGCTCGACATGATGACCACTCCGAAATTCGGCGAAATCGTAACCTATATCCGCAGCCTGTTGGACAGGGAGGCAGATCTGTGACCGATGTGAATGTCGCACCCGTACGGGACACCAGCGAAGACACCGTCTGGGTCGAGGAGGTCTCGTTCATCGACCGCGTCCCGCGCTCGGTGTCGATGATCTTTGTCTTCGTGGTGTTCATCGCGCTCTGGCAGCTGACCCATGCCCTGGCGCTGGTCTCGCCGATCATCCTGCCGTCGCCGGGCGAAACCTTCGGCGACATGCTCTTTGTCGGGCACAACCTGCTGACCGGCGGCTACATGCTGCCCGCGCTCTGGATCACCATTCTGGAGGTGATCTACGGCTTCGCACTCGCCATCGCGATCGGCTTCTCGCTGGGCGTGCTGGTGGGTGAGACGGCCTTTGGCGAACGCGCCATCATGCCCTACCTCGTCGCCATCGACACGATGCCCAAGGTCGCGTTCGCGCCGCTCTTCGTGGCGTGGCTCGGCTTCGGCATCGAATCCAAGGTGGCGCTTGCCGCCTTCATCGCGACCTTCCCAATCGTCGTCGGCACCGCCGCGGGGCTCCATGCCGCGGACGAAAACGCGCGCATGCTCTTCAAGACGATGGGGGCGAGCCGGATGCAGACCCTGATCAAGATGAAGCTCCCCGCCGGGCTGCCGCAGATCTTCACCGGGCTCAAGATCGGCGCAGTCGGTGTCATGGCCGGCGCGATCACGGGCGAGTTCCTGGGCGGCGGCAAGGGCTTTGGCGAGCTCATTCGCGTGGCGGCCTCGCAGCTCAACACCCCGCGCGTCTTTTCGTTGATCCTCTATCTGAGCCTTGTCGGACTGGCGCTCTATGCGCTCGTCACCTACGCACAACGGCGGATCGTCTTCTGGCACAAGGAACGGGTCGGTGTCAGTGAGCACTGAGGCGCACCCGGTCCCCTCGGACGTTCTTACCCGGTTCGTGGCCGATGTCTTTCGCTCCCAGGGCGTACCGACCGAAGATGCCGACAGCGTCGCCCATCTCATGGTCGAGGCCGATATCGGCGGCTACGGCACCCATGGCGTCTTTCGGCTACGGCAGTATCTGGCCCGTCTGCGCGATGGCGGCTGCAACCCGGCGCCGAAACGGAAGGTCGTGTCCGAGACCGCTGCGACCGCGCTGATCGACGGCGACAACGGTCTGGGCCACCTGGCCATGCGGGCGGCCTGCAACCTCGCGATGGCCAAGGCCAGCGATGCGGGCATCGGCTGGGTCGGCATTCGCCGCGGCAACCATGCCGGTCCGCTCGCGCTCTATGTCCGGCCCCAGGCGGATGCCGGGATGATCGGCATGGCCGCCGCCGTGGGCAGCGCCAACCATGTGCCCCCCTTCGGCGGTACGGATCTGCTGCTCGGCACCAACCCGATCGCCTTCTCCGCCCCGAGCGATGACGCCGACCCGTTTCTGCTCGACATGGCCAGCACGGTCGCGGCCATGGGCAAGATCAAGGTTCTGGCACAGCGGGGCGAACTCATGCCCGAGGGCTGGATGGTCGGTCGCGACGGCGCACCGCTCACCGACCCGGCGCGTCGCGCGGACGGGTTCCTGCTGCCCATCGGCGGTGCCAAAGGGTTCGGGCTGTCCGTTGCCATCGGTTTGCTCGCGGGCGTGCTGAACGGTGCGGCCTTCGGCGCGGATGTGGTGGATTTCACCTCCGACACCGAGAGCGAAACCAACACCGGCCAGTTCGTCATGGCACTCGATGTCTCGGCCTTCGGAGACAAGGCGGCCTTCACCAGAACCGTCTCCCGCGTCTTCGAGGAGTTTCGCGCCTCTCCGCCCCTGCCCGGCCATGACTCTGTCCGGCTGCCGGGCGAGGGCAAGACCGCCGCTGCAGCAGCGCGGCGCGCCCGGGGTCTCGATCTCAATCCGGCACTCCGCAAGGAGCTGGAGAAGATCGCGCAGGAGACCGGCGTTCCCGGCCCATTCGTCGGCACTGCCTGACAGACCTCGCGCCCCGGAAAACGATCCGGGCGCGGCGACTGGGCGAGGACTGGCAACAGGCCTCGCCGCGCATCTTCCGACCTCGCGTGCGACCTGCCAACGCCCTGCGCGGACACAGGTTGCATCCCTGGCCTGGCTGGGTGCTTGTGGTCCAAAACCGCTCTCCGGTTCTCGGATGCTGCAGCGCCGCGTGACATTTTTCCGAATTTGACGCTGGATGCAGGAAATTGTTCGCGGCGGTTACGTCCGATTTCTCTTGAGAGAGCACTGATCAATGGTGCTAATGCATGAACCTCGGCGAAATCCGTCGCGTGTACACAGGGCCAGGCATTTATGATCCCCAACCCGTTTGAGACCGTCAAGGAGACCGTCGATGTCGCCCCCAGGGTGGCTGACGAGGTCAAGACGACGACCTGCTACATGTGCGCCTGCCGCTGCGGGATCCGCGTCCATCTCAAGAACGGCGCAGTGCGCTATATCGAGGGCAATCCCGACCACCCGGTGAACAAGGGCGTGCTCTGCGCCAAGGGCTCGGCGGGGATCATGAACCACTATTCGCCGGCGCGTCTGACCAAACCGCTGAAGCGCGTGGGCGCGCGCGGCTCCGGCGAGTTCGAGGAGATCGAGTGGGACGAGGCCTTGGCGCTGGCCACCGAATGGCTGGGCGAGGTCCGTGCCCGCGATCCGCGCAAGCTCGCCTTCTTCACCGGGCGCGACCAGAGCCAGTCCCTGACCGGCTGGTGGGCGGCGCAGTACGGCACGCCCAATTTCGCCGCCCATGGCGGGTTCTGTTCGGTCAACATGGCCGCCGCGGGGCTCTACACGCTCGGCGGGGCCTTCTGGGAATTCGGCGAACCCGACTGGGACCGCACCCGCTATTTCATGCTCTTCGGCGTGGCCGAGGACCATGACAGCAACCCGATCAAGATCGGCCTGGGCAAGATGCGCACCCGGGGCGACGCGAAGTTCGTCTCGATCAACCCGGTGCGCACGGGCTATTCGGCGATCGCGGACGAATGGATCGGGCTCAGACCCGGCACCGACGGGCTCTTTGTCTTCGCCCTGATCCACGAACTGCTGCGTGCCGAGAAGGTCGATTTCGCCTATCTGGGCCGCTACACGAACTCGGCCTGGCTGGTGATCGACGCACCCGGGGAGGCCGATGACGGGCTTTTCGCCCGCAATGCCGACGGCGATCCGCTGGTCTGGGACGCGGAGACCGGCGGGCTCCACCCGGCGCTCTCGGCGGCCTCGCCGGTGCTCGTCGGCGCACGGACGCTGGAGGACGGGCGCAAGGCGGTGCCGGTTTTTGAGCTGATGGCGCGGCGCTATCTGAGGGACGAGCACAGCCCCGATGCCGTGGCCGAGCGCGTGGGCATCAGCGCCGCCACCATCCGCCGGATTGCCGCGGAACTGGCCGAGGCCGCCTTCGAGCAGGAAATCGTGGTCGAGCAGCCCTGGACCGACTGGCTGGGCCGCCGCCATGACAGGATCGTCGGGCGGCCCGTCTCCATGCATGGGATGCGCGGGATCTCGGCCCATTCGAACGGCTTCCACACCTGCAGGGCGATCCATCTGCTCCAGGCGCTCCTGGGCTCCGTCGATACCCCCGGCGGCTGGCGCTACAAGGCGCCCTTTCCAAAACCGATCCCGCCGGGACCGAAGCCCGCCGGTGTCACCACGGCCCCGAACACGCCGCTCGGAGGGATGCCTATCGGCAACCCGACCGGACCCGAGGATCTGATCGTCGATGACGCGGGCCAGCCGCTCCGCATCGACAAGGCCTATAGCTGGGAACATCCGCTCGCGGCCCACGGGCTGATGCACATGGTGCTGCACAATGCCTGGGCGGGCGATCCCTACCCGGTGGACGTTCTGATGATGTACATGGCCAACATGGCCTGGAACTCGTCCATGAACGTGCCGGCCACCATCAAGTACCTGACCGACAAGAACCCGGACGGCTCTTACAAGATCCCGAAGTTCATCTATGCCGACGCCTTCGCGTCCGAGACCGTCGCCTATGCCGATCTGGTGCTGCCCGACACGACCTATCTGGAGCGGTGGGACTGCATCTCGCTCCTCGACCGGCCGATCTCCAGCGCTCATGGCCCCGGGGACGCGATCCGCCAGCCGGTCTGCGCGCCCGACCGCGATGTGCGCCCGTTCCAGGAGGTGCTGATCGATCTTGGCGCGCGCCTGCAACTGCCGGGTTTCGCCCACGAGGACGGCACGCCCAAATATCCCGGCGGCTATCCCGACTATATCGTCAACCACCAGCGCGGGCCCGGGATCGGGCCGCTCGCGGGCTGGCGCGGCGACGGCGATAGCTTCGGGCGGGGTGAGCCGAACCCCGACCAGCTCGACCGCTATATCGAGAATGGCTGCTTCTGCGCCCAGGATTTCCCCGACGACGCGCAGTACATGAAGCCCTTCAACCGGGCCTATCTGGACTATGCGCACCGGATGGGCTGGATGCCCTCGGCCGAGCCGGTGATCTTTCAGCTCTATTCCGAAACCCTGCAGAAGTTCCGGCTCGCCGCCCGGGGCCATGGCGCGCACCAGCCGCCGCCCGAACATCGCGACCGGGTCGCGCAGTATTTCGACCCGCTGCCCTTCTGGTACGCGCCGTTCGAGGAAGCAGCGCTGGAGGGCGGCGATTTCCCCATCCACGCGATCACCCAGCGGCCCATGCACATGTATCACAGCTGGGGGTCGCAAAACGCCTGGCTGCGCCAGATCACCTCCAAGAACCGGCTCTTCATCCATGACGATCTGGCCGACGCGCTCGGCGTCCGGGACGAGGACTGGATCTGGGTCCATGGCCATGTCGGCAAACTGCGCTGCCGGGCGCGGCGGATGCGCGGGACCAACCCGTCGACCGTCTGGACCTGGAACGCCATCGGCAAGCGCAAGGGCGCCTGGGGCCTCAGCCAGGCGGCGCCCGAGGCGAGCGACGGGTTCCTGCTGAACCACGTGATCTCGGACCTGCTGCCCGAGCGCGAAGGCGGGCATCGGTATTCGAATTCCGACCCGGTGACGGGCCAGGCGGCCTGGTACGACCTGCGCGTCCGGATCGAGCGGTGCGAGGATCAGAGCGCCGAGGGCTGCGTGCCGGCGTTCGAGGCGCTCGACGCGCCGCATCCGCCGCCGATTCTGCAGTATGGCGCAGACGTGAAGGCCGATCCCTGCCGGGCCGAGGGCGTGCCCTGCCGCGAATGGATCGGCAACCGCCACGAATATGCCGCATCGGTCGAGGGGCTGGCCGACGGCCATGGCGGTGATGCGACACCCAAGCTGAAGGCTGCCGAATGACCGACCTGCCGGAGCAGACGGAGCGCAAGCTCGGCCTCGTGATCGATCTCGATATCTGCGTCGGCTGCCATGCCTGTGCGGTCAACTGCAAGGAATGGAACACCGGCGGCCATAGCGGCCCGCTGACCGACATGTCCCCCTATGGCGACAGCCCCTCCGGGGTCTGGTTCAACCGCATCCACACGTTCGAGGTCAATGACCCCGAAACCGGCAGCGGCCGCACCGTCCATTTCCCCAAATCCTGCCTCCATTGCGAAGACGCGCCCTGCGTGACGGTCTGCCCCACCGGGGCCTCCTACAAGCGCGAGGAGGACGGGATCGTGCTGGTCAATGCCGACATCTGCATCGGCTGCAAGCTCTGTTCCTGGGCCTGCCCCTATGGCGCGCGGGAGTATGACGAGACCGAAGGCGTGATGAAGAAATGCACGCTCTGCGTCGACAAGATCTACAATGACAGCCTGCCCGAAGAGTCCCGCGTGCCGGCCTGCGTGTCCACCTGCCCCGTCGGCGCGCGCAGTTTCGGCGACCTCGGCGATCCGGATTCCGATGTGTCCCGCCTGGTGGAGGCCCGCGGCGGGTTCGAATTGATGCCCGAGCAGGACACCAGGCCGGTCAACCGCTACCTGCCGCCGCGTCCGCGCAAGGGCCCGCCCCCGCAGGAGGCGTCCGGGCCGGCCGAGGACCGCGCGCCGCGCATGCTCGACCATGACGGCGGCGATCCCGACGGCGCGGGGCTCATCGCGCGCTGGATCGACCGCGCCCTGTCGAGCTGAACGCGCCCGTCCCATGCATCCGGCCAAGTCCGTCATCCTCTTCACCACCGCGTCGGGCGCCGGCTACGGGCTCCTGATCTGGCTCGCGATCTTCTCCGCGACCGGCACCATTGCCCCCGACCGGGGCTTCGGCCTTATCGCTTTCACGCTGTCGCTCGGCCTCGTGACCGGGGGGCTGCTGTCCTCGACGCTGCATCTGGGTCATCCCGAGCGCGCCTGGCGCGCCATGAGCCAGTGGCGCACGTCCTGGCTCTCGCGCGAGGGTGTCGCGGCGCTCGTCACCTACGCCCCCGCGCTGCTCTTTGCGGCGGCCTGGGTGCTCTTGGGAACCAACTCCGGCGCGGCGGCTTTGATCGGCCTCATCGCCGCGGCGATGGCGCTCGTCACGATCTACTGCACCGCGATGATCTATGCGAGCCTCCAGACGGTGCGGGCCTGGAGCAATGTCTGGACCCGGATCGGATATGTGGTCTACGGGCTAATGACCGGTGCGGCGCTTCTGGCGCTGATCGGAAGCCTTTGGGGTGTGGCGCGGCTCGAAGACCTGCTCGGCGCGGCACTGGTCAGCACCGGGCTCGGTTACATGGTCAAGCGCGAGTACTGGAAGTTCGTCGACGGAACGCAGTCGGCCTCAACTGCCGAGACGGCGACACGGCTCAAGGGCGATGTGCGGCTGCTCGAGGCACCCCACACCGAAGCCAACTATCTGATGACCGAAATGGGCTTCAAGATCGC
>JBCDBB010000024.1:0-31518 GCA_039184415.1 Pseudomonadota bacterium | reverse complement strand
GCGCGCGGCGGCGGGCGAAAGGCTCGGCCCCCTCGATGGCGTGCCGGTGTCCTGGAAGGATCTCTTTGACAGCGCCGGCGTCGCGACGGAGTCCGGGTCCGCCCTGCTCAGGGGCCGGGTGCCGGAGCAGGATTGCGCGGTGCTGGCCCGGGCGACCGCGGCCGGGCTGATCTGCCTGGGCAAGACCCATATGTCGGAACTGGCCTTTTCGGGGCTGGGCTACAATCCGGTGACGGCGACACCGCCCTGCGTCAACGATGTCGACGCCGTGACGGGCGGGTCGTCCTCGGGCGCGGCCGGATCGGTCGCCTTCGGGCTCGCGGCCGCGGCGATCGGCTCGGACACCGGCGGATCGGTGCGGGTCCCGGCGGCTTGGAACGATCTGGTCGGGCTGAAAACGACGGCCGGTCTGATCCCGAATGATGGCGTTGTCCCGCTTGCGCCGCGCTTCGACACGGTCGGACCGCTGACCCGGAGTGTCGCCGATGCCGCCCTGCTGCTTCCGATCCTGACCGGGCACGCTGCCCATGGCGCGCCGGACCTGACCGGGGCGACGCTGGAGGGCACCCGGATCGGGCTGCTCGAAACCGTGGCGTTCGACGATATCCGGGATGGGCCTGCAGTGGGGTTCGAGCGCGCCCGGGCCAGGATCGAGGCCGCTGGCGCCCAGGTGACCGGCTTTGGTGCGCCCTGCGTGACCGAGGCCATGGCGCTGGCAGGGATCCTCTACACGTCCGAAGCCTATGCGGTCTGGGGCGCGCAGATCGAGGCGCAGCCGGATCTGATGTTCGCCCGCGTCCGCGAGCGGTTCCGCGCCGGACAGGACCATATGGCGATCGACTATATCCGCGCCTGGCATACGCTGGCACGGCTCCGCGACGACTGGCTGGACCTGACGGCGGGTTTTGATGCCGTGATCCTGCCGACCGTTCCGACCCTGCCGCCGTCCCGGGAGCGCGTCGCTGCGGACAGCGCGCTTTTCGTCGCCGAGAACCTGCTGTCGCTCCGCAACACGCGCATCGGCAACCTGCTGGGGCTCTCAGCGCTGACCCTGCCGACGGGCACGCCGTCGGCCGGGCTGTCGCTGCTCGCGCCGCCGATGGACGAGGACAGGCTGTTGCGTCTGGGCGCCGCTGTCGAGGCCGCGCTGGCCTAAAATACTGGACCGGCGACTCGCCGCGCGATACCGTGCTTGCAAAGGGGCGAAACGACCCCGTCGATTGAGGCACATTCTGGCGATGCAGTCCCCGGACCGGTTTTCCGATCTGCCGGCGTACGCGTTCCCGCGCCTGCGCGCACTGCTCGACGTCCATGATCCGGGCGGCGCGCCTTTGGCCATGTCCATCGGTGAGCCGAAACACGCGTTCCCGCCCTGGCTTATGGACATCATCACCGAGCATTCCGAGGGATTCGGGCGCTATCCGCCCAATGACGGCACGCCCGAACTCAGGGCCGCCTATTGCCGCTGGCTGGCGCGCCGTTACGGCGTGACGCGGGATCCGGAGCGCGAGGTCATGCCGCTGAACGGTACGCGCGAGGGGCTCTACAATGCGGCCATGGCGCTGTGCCCCGAGATCAAGAACGGGGCGCGTCCGGTGGTTCTGACGCCCAATCCGTTCTATCAGGTCTACGCCGTGGCGGCGATGTCGGTGGGGGCTGAGACGGTCTATGTCAACGCCACCGACGAGACCGGTTTCCTGCCGGATATCAGCGCCTTGCCGGGCGACGTTCTGGCGCGAACCGCGCTGGTCTATTTGTGCTCGCCGGCAAACCCTCAGGGCGCGGTGGCGGACCGTGCCTATTGGGCGGAGCTGCTGCGCCTGGCCGAGCAGCATGATTTCATCGTGCTCGCCGACGAGTGCTATTCCGAGATCTGGCGCGACACGCCCCCGCCGGGTGTGCTGGAGGTCGCCGCAGAGATCGGCGCCGATCCCGAGCGGGTCGTGGCGTTCCACTCGCTCTCCAAACGGTCGAACCTGCCGGGGCTGCGGTCCGGCTTTGTCGCCAGCGGTCCGGAGAACATCGCGCGCATGCAGTCGCTGCGCAACTATGCCGGCACGCCGCTGCCCTTGCCATTGCAGCGGGCGGCGGAGCGACTGTGGGACGATGAGGTCCATGTCGCCGAGAACCGGGCGCTCTACAGCGCCAAGTTCGAGCTCGCCGATCGCATTCTGGGCAATGCCGTACCGGGATACCGCTCCCCGGAGGCGGGGTTTTTCCTGTGGCTGCCGGTGCCTGATGGCGAGGCCGCGGCGCTCAAGCTCTGGCGCGAGACCGGTGTGCGCGTGCTGCCGGGCGCCTATCTGGCCCGCGATACCGCGACCGGCAATCCCGGTCAGGGCTATATCCGGGTCGCGCTGGTCGCCCCCTATGACGAAACCGACCGCGGGCTGCGCCTGCTGCGTGACTGCCTTTATCCCGAAGGACTGAGTTGATGGCTTACAACACCCGACCCCGCGATCCGTTGTTGGACACCGCCACCCAGATCGCCATTGAGCGACGCAGCAAGGAGCTGCTGGGCCTGGCGCTGTTAGGCGCGGGCGTCGTGCTGGCGCTGGCGCTGGGTTCCTATTCGGACAGCGATCCGAGTTTCCTCGGCTCGTCCCAGCAGGCGCCGCAGAACTGGCTGGGGCTCTTCGGGGCCTACGCCGCCGCGCCGCTCTATGTGATCCTGGGGCTCGGGGCCTGGGTGCTGCCGGTGCTGTGCGTCGGTTGGGCCGCGCGCTTCGTCTTTCACGTCGGCGACGGGCGCGCACTGTCGCGGCTGATCTCCATGCCGATCGCGGTGGCGCTGGCCTCGGTCTGCATGGCCACCTATCCGCCCCACGGCGCCTGGGGCCACAGTTTCGGGCTGGGTGGGCTCTTCGGGGATACGGCGCTGGGCGTGCTGCTGGGGGTGCTGCCCATCGCGCCGGCGCTCGGCCTCAAGATTGCCTCCGGCACGCTCGGGGTCGCCGCGCTGGCGCTCACGCTCTTTGCCCTTGGGACGACACGCGAGGAGCTGGGCTCGACGCGCCGCTTCCTCTGGCATGGTCTGCTCCATGGCTATGCGTCCCTCTTTGCCAGGGCGGGTCAGGCCGGCGAAACCCTGCGCGCCCGCGTCGCCGAACGCCGCGCGGCCCGCGTCGCCGAACGCCGCGCGGCCCGCGCCGAGGACCGCGATGCGGACTATGACGAGGACGACGGGCTGTTGGAGGACATGGACGCGGACGATGTGCCCTTTGCCCATGCGGAGGCTGACGGCCCGGGGCGGCGTCTCTTTGCCCGCGGGCCGGCCTTTGGTGCCACGGCGGCGGGCGCCGCCGAGGCCGAAGCCGAACCGGAGGCGGACGAGCCCGAGGACAGCGATCCCCGGCGCATGCGGATCGCCGATGCCATCCGCGCCAGACTGCGCAGTGACCCCGATGAGAGCGACACCAGCGCGGGTCGCGGCCGGCAGGAGCCGGCACTGGTCTCGCCCATGGCAATGGCTGCTGGAGCCAGCGCGGCTGAACCGCTGGCGTCGGTCCCGGAGGAGTACGCGCTGGAGCCGCTCGACGCGCTGGACGACGAGGATCTGCTCGACGCGCCCGATCCGGTCATGCCGCGTTCGGACCTGCCGCGTGCGCCGATCGCCCGGCCCAAGGTCGAGCATCCTCCGCGGCGCTCTCAGGCCTTGTCGCGCCAGGCCGAGGCGGAGGTACAGCCGGGTCTTCCGCTCGCCGACGAGCCTGAAGCCTATGAGACCCCGCCGCTGTCGCTGCTGACCGATCCGGCGAGCATCGAAAAGACCTATCTCAGCGACGAGGCGCTGGAGGAAAACGCCCGGATGCTCGAGAATGTGCTCGACGATTACGGCGTGAAGGGCGACATCGTCAGCGTCAGGCCCGGACCCGTCGTCACAATGTACGAGCTGGAACCGGCGCCGGGTCTGAAAGCGTCCCGTGTCATTGGGCTCGCGGACGACATTGCCCGCTCAATGGCGGCGCTGTCGGCGCGGGTGTCCACCGTGCCCGGCCGGTCGGTCATCGGGATCGAGCTGCCCAACGAGGCGCGCGAAATGGTTGTGCTGCGCGAGATCCTTTCGGCGCGCGATTTCGGCGACAGCAAGCTGCGGCTGCCACTGGCACTCGGCAAGGATATCGGGGGCGAGCCGGTCGTGGCCAACCTCGCGAAGATGCCCCACCTGCTGATCGCGGGTACCACCGGGTCAGGCAAATCCGTGGCGATCAACACCATGATCCTGAGTCTGCTCTACAAGCTCTCGCCCGAGGAATGCCGGCTGATCATGATCGACCCCAAGATGCTGGACCTCAGTGTCTATGACGGTATCCCGCATCTTCTGTCGCCCGTCGTGACGGATCCGAAGAAGGCCGTCGTCGCGCTCAAATGGGTCGTGGGCGAGATGGAGGACCGCTACCGCAAGATGTCCAAGATGGGCGTGCGCAATATCGAGGGTTACAATGGTCGCGTGCGCGAGGCCCTGTCCAAGGGCGAGATGTTCTCGCGCACGGTTCAAACCGGTTTTGACGATGCGACCGGCGATCCGACGTTTGAGACCGACGAGTTCGAGCCCGTCGCGCTGCCCTACATTGTCGTCATCGTCGATGAGATGGCCGACCTGATGATGGTCGCCGGCAAGGAGATCGAGGCCTGCATCCAGCGACTTGCCCAGATGGCTCGGGCCAGCGGCATTCACCTGATCATGGCCACGCAGCGGCCCTCGGTCGATGTGATCACCGGCACGATCAAGGCGAACTTCCCGACCCGGATCAGCTTCCAGGTCACCTCCAAGGTCGACAGCCGCACCATCCTCGGCGAGATGGGGGCCGAGCAGCTCCTTGGCATGGGCGACATGCTCTACATGGCCGGTGGCGCCAAGATCACCCGCGTGCACGGGCCCTTTGCCTCGGACGAAGAGGTCGAGGAGATCGTCAATCACCTCAAGCAGTTCGGCCCGCCCGACTATGTCGGCGGTGTCGTCGCCGGACCGGAGGATGAGAAGGCCGACGATATCGACCTCGTGTTGGGTCTCGGCGGCAATACCGGTGGCGAAGATGCGCTCTATGACCAGGCGGTGCAGATCGCGATCAACGACCGGAAATGCTCCACCTCCTACATCCAGCGCAAGCTCGCGATCGGCTACAACAAGGCCGCGCGGCTGGTCGAGCAGATGGAAGAAAATGGCGTGGTCTCCTCGGCCAACCATGTCGGAAAGCGCGAGGTTCTGGTGCCCGAGCCTCACTGACCGTGCGCTGATGCGCTCTCCGGGACGTGAGCACGCGGGTGGATGCAATCCGCGCGCATGGTGGTTAGGGTAGGGGTATGAGACTCATCCTGACCCTCCTTTTCTCGCTCGCCGCGGGTCTGGCCCAGGCCAAGCCCGCTTCGCTGGACGAACTGTCCGCCTACCTGACCGGTCTCGACACGGTAAAGGCGCGGTTCGTGCAGACCAACTCCGACGGATCCAAGAGCCGGGGGACGATGTTCATCAAGCGACCCGGCCGTGCCCGGTTCGAGTATGACGATCTGGAGGCGCTCGTGGTTGCCGGTGGCGGGCAGGTGGCCGTCTTCGACAGTCTCAAAAATGCGTCATCGGACATCTTTCCGCTGCGCCGCACCCCGCTCAATCTGATCCTGGCGCGCAACGTGAATCTGCGGAAGGCCCGCATGGTCACCGCCCATGGCGAGTATCCGGGCGGTCAGACGGTGCTGGATGCGCAGGACCCGAACAACCCGGAATACGGCACGATCCGGCTGTACTTCGACCGGGATCCTCTGGCGCTCGCCGGGTGGGTGATCACTTCGGAGACCGGCGAGAAGACCCGCGTGGATTTCGAGCCCTTCCAGCCGGCGGGGAACCTGTCGACGCGCATGTTCAATATTCCGCTGATCGAGCGCGAGCGTGGCGGCTGAACCCGCACAGGCACGATGATACGACGCCGAAACGAAGTCGCGGGTGCATGGCGTCATCTCTGACCATCCGCGCCGGCACGCGTGAGGATTGGCCCGCGCTCCGAACGCTTTATGCCGAGGCTTTCCCCGAGGAAGTGCTGCTTCCCCTGGTGGAGGCTCTTATGGCCGATCCGGCGTTCGGCGTCTGCTCTCTGGTCGCGCTGTTGGACGACAGGGTCGTCGGGCATATCGTGATGACACCCTGCAGTGTGGGCGGGACGGCGGATCCGATCGCCTTACTGGGGCCGCTGGGGGTGCGCCCCGATGCCCAGGGGAAAGGTGTGGGCAGCGCGCTGGTCCGGGCGGGATGCGACGCGATGCAGCAGCGCGGATGCGGGCAGGTTCTGGTGCTGGGAGATCCGGCATATTACGGGCGGTTCGGCTTTCGCCAGTCGTGTACTGTCACGCCGCCCCACCCGATTCCGGCCGCATGGAAACATGCATGGCAGGCCCTGGACTTCGACGCCGCAGGCCCGCCCGCCAGCGGGAGGTTGCAGGTGCCACCGCCCTGGCGCGATCCGGCGCTCTGGACTTCCTGATCCTGAGCGGGGCTTGGCCCGCAGCTCAGATCTTGCGGCAGGCCTTGAGCTGCCGGTCATACACGACCGCACGGGCGCTGACACTGTCGGCGACGCCCAAGAGCCAGGGCTTGCGGTTGTAGGACCCGCGGCGCCAGCCGGCGTGGCCCTCGTGATAGGCGAGATACTGGTTACGTGTGTCGGTCTTGGAGATTCCGTTCACGCGGTAGCTCTTGTCCATGTACCAGCCCATGAAATCGGTCGCGTCGCGGATGTTGTTGCGCCGCGCGCGGCCCCGGCCCGGGCCGTCGATGTATTCGTCCCAGGTGCCGTCCAGCGCCTGCGAGTAGCCATAGGCGGAGGACTGCCGACCCATGGGAATGATCCCGAGCGCGTACTGATGCGGCGTGCGGGCGTTGGAGACAAACTTGCTCTCCTGATGGATGGTGGCCATCTGCACCGCGACGGGAATGCCCCATTTCCGCTCGGTCTTTTTCATGGCGGCAAGGTAGTTGGGCCGCTGGTCGACGATGCTGCAGGCATTGTCGAGATCGCGGGGGGGGGCGCCGCTGCCACCGCCGCCACAGGCAGCCAGGATCACCAAGGCGGCGAGGGCGCTTAGTCGTCTGCTCATTCCGGCCTCACGCGTCATTTTCTGCTTTTTTCGGGAGGTTATCGTATTCCGCCGCCTGGGTGAACGGCTTTTGCGACAGGCCCGGTCACAAGACCGCGTGGCGCGTCATTTTGGCAGGAGCGGGGGCCGGTCGGCAGAAACGGCAAGCACCGTGAGCCAGGACGCAGGACCCGAATTCGGCCACGCGGCAGTCTATTGGTTAACGCGGTTTCAGCTCGTCCCGGGTCGGCGCGATGGCTCACCCACGCGCGTAACCCATTGCGCCAAAAGCCCGGGCATGCGTCGTTCAGTGACCGTCCCGGCGGGTATACCTTCGGATCCGATTAACCAAACCGGGCGCAAACCGCTGGATTTCGCAGCGCGTGACGAATTGAACCCTGTACCTATGGACGAATTTGACACAAATGGGATCGGTCAATCGTTGCTGCGCCCTCTGCCTCAGGATTGGGCAGTCTACGAACGGGTGCGTCGTGGCCGCCCAGTGTCGTGGGGGCATGATGGACAGACCGGTCCAATAGAGGCTAGAAAGATATGAGTAAAGGTTGCGACGACATGCTGAGAACACAGGCAAAATACAGGCTCGGTCAGGTGGTGCGGCATCGCAAGCACCCGTTCCGTGGTGTCGTGTTCGACGTCGACGCCAAGTTTTCGAATACCGAAGAATGGTATGATGCGATCCCGGAAGATAGTCGTCCGCGGAAGGATCAGCCGTTCTACCACCTGTTGGCCGAAAACGATCAGAGCTACTATGTGGCCTACGTGTCCGAGCAGAATCTGGAACCGGACGAAAGCGGCGAGCCGGTCGATCACCCCGATCTTCAGGACATGTTCGGTGAGATGGAAAACGGCCAGTACCAGCTCCAGGCCCAGATGAACTGATCCCGGGGTCGGAGCCCCGGGTTTGGGGCGACCGCACCTGCCGTGTTCTCTGACCAGCGGCGTCCCGAAGCGCGTAACGTCGTCCGGCGTTGCCGTATGCCGAGAGGCTCGGTGCCTCTCTCCAGTCGGCATCGCGCGCCGCAAACGGTCTCAATAGCCGAGCGCGCAACCGTCCTTTCGCGGGTCGGACGCGCCTTCGAGCACCCCGTCAGCGTGAATGCGAATCGCCTGCGCCCCGCCGATGGGCGTCTCCGGCACGACGACCTTGTGGCCGATCTCGGCAAGCTCGGCCCGGACGGCCGCGCTGTAGCCCCGTTCCACGCGCAGCTCGCCCTCGGTGGCAAAGCAGCGCGGCGCATCGAGCGCTGCCTGGGGGTGTAGCCCGTAATCAACGATGTTGGTGAGAAACCGCGCATGTCCCGTCGCCTGATAGGGGCCGCCCATCACGCCGAAGGGCATGGTGACGCGGCCCGCCTCGCGCAGCATGCCCGGAATGATCGTGTGCATTGGTCGTTTGCCGCCCCCGATCTCGTTCGGATGGCCGGGCTCCAGCGAAAAGCCGGCTCCGCGATTGTGAAACAGCAGTCCGAATTTGGGGGTGGCGATACCACTGCCGAAATCGTGGAAGATCGAATAGATCATCGACACGACCATCCGGTCCTGGTCGACGACGCTAAGATAGACGGTTTCCTTGTGCACGGCCCCGGCCGCCGGCGGCGGTGTCGGCATCGCGCGTCGCGGGTCGATGAGCGCGGCCAGGGCGTCCGCCGTGGACTCATCGGTCATGTGCGCCAGGCGTGTCGTGTGGTCGGCATCAGCCAGGAGCCGGTTTCGCGCGTCATAGGCGAGTTTGGTCGCTTCGGCCTCCAGATGCGCACGGGCGGCGCCGAACGGGTCAAGTGCCGGCAGATCGAACCGGGCCAGGATCTTGGACAGGAGGATTGCAGTCGCCCCCTGCGCGTTCGGAGGATGCTCGACCAAGTCCACCCCTTTGTAGTCGCCGCTGATCGGGTTCACCCAATTGGCCTCGACCGCGGCGAAATCGGCTTCGGTATGGGCGCCGCCCCGCTTGCGGAGGGCTGCGACCATGTCGGCAGCAACCTCACCCTCGTAGAATCCGGCGCGCCCCTGGGCTGCGATGCGACGCAGCACCTCTGCCTGGCCGGGCGCGCGGAAGACTTGGCCTGGACGCGGGGCCTCGCCATCGATCAGAAAGTGGGTGCGCGCATGACCTTCGGCCCGGTCCGTGAACTCGGACCAGTCAAATGCCGTCCTCGGCGCAACAGGCAAACCCTCTTCCGCGTAGTGAATGGCCGGCGCCAGAATGTCGGCCAGCTCCCGGCGGCCCCATTCCTGAGAAAGCTTGCAGAACCCCGCAACGGCGCCGGGCAGCGTGACGGCTTCGACACCGTAGGTGGGCACGCTGCTGTGGCCCGCGGCGCGCAGCGCCTCGGCGTCGACGGCTGCCGGAGCGCGCCCGGACGCGTTGAGTGCGAGGATGCGATCCTCGCCGGGCGGGGTCATCAGCACGAACAGGTCTCCACCGAGCCCGGTCATCTGAGGCTCCGCGATCCCCAGCACAATTCCGGCAGCAATGGCGGCATCGACCGCGTTCCCGCCGTCCTGCAGGACCCGGACAGCGGTATGCGCAGCCACCGGATGCGACGTGGCGCACATGCCGTTGGTCGCATAGACCGTTGATCGACCGGGAAGGTGATAATCGCGCATCGCTGGAGCCCTTTCGTTCGCGGGGCGACGCTAGGCGTCTGCACGGGCAATGCCAAGCAGCCCGCTTGCGAAAATGGGCTCAAGCGGTTTCGAGTTTACGATGTCGGTCTAGCCTGTCCCTGGTTTTCGGGCGGCGGTGTCTGCGGTGTCTTCGATCACCATGTCCAGACGGTTCCAGCCGTTCTGGCGATAGTAGTCCAGACGGCTGGCGAGCTCGCGTATCAGAAACCAGCCAAACCCGCCTTCGGGCAGCAAATCGGTCTGGTCCGACATCGCCGGCAACTGTCCTTCCGGCAGGGCCAGACCCGGCATCTCATCGCCACGATCGCAGATGCAGATACTGAGCCCGGTCTCACCGCGCCGCATCTCCAGTCTGATCGCATCCGGCTCGGGCAGAGTGTCAGACCACGCGGCGAAAGCGTGTTCGACGACATTGTTCAAGGCTTCGCCCAGAACGATTTCCGTGTTTCCCCTGAGGTCTGCATCGATCCCCCTGGTTTCCATCCAGGCGCTGATTCGAACATGCGCGTCGCGCACGGCCTCTGGCGTCGGGGACAGTGACAGATACAGGACGTTTGCGTCCGAAGCGGACACTGTCATGGTCACTCCCTTCGGCCTTTCAGCCGGCATGCAAAGGCGCACTCAATGCGTCATCGACAGAGGTGTGAATGCGAAACACACGGTCCATGCGTGTGAGGCGAAAGACCTTCTCGACATTCGGAGTAAGCCCGGCGAGTTCCAGCTGCTGCCCCAGCGCGAGCTGCTTCATCGCGCCGACAATCGCGCCGAGCCCACTGCTGTCGACGAAGCCCACCAGGGCCAGGTTCAGGACGATCCTTTCCGGTCCGTCCGTTGTCAGCGCGCGCATCTCATCCTTGAACTTGATCGCCACCGCGGCGTCAATCCGGTCTTTTTGTGGCGTGATTACAAGAACATCGCCGGTGCGTTCGCAGGCCAGCTCCATATCCATCTCCCATACTCTTCACCCGTTGCGGTCTTTGACAGGCTAGGGGCCGGGTCTTACCAATCCCTAAGCGCCGGCGGGCTCAGAAGTGCGCCCCGGTCAAAGGAATGGTGAAAAATGGAACGATCTCATCCAGCATCCGCGCACCCGGATCATGCTGCGCTGCGCGCCCGCGTGCTGTCCCTGACGGAGGGGGAGCAGGATGAGGTCGCGCTCATGGCCACGGTCGCCTGCGAAGTGCATCAAAGCGATGACCGGTTCGACTGGACCGGGTTCTATCGGGTGGTTGCGCCAAACTTGCTGAAAGTCGGCCCCTATCAGGGCGGCCATGGCTGCCTGACAATTCCCTTCGACCGCGGGGTCTGCGGCGCGGCGGCGCGCACCGGCGAGGCCCAACTGGTCCCGGATGTCGATGCCTTTCCGGGGCATATCGCCTGCGCGTCCAGCACGCGGTCGGAACTGGTTTTGCCGGTGCGGGATGCGACCGGACAGCTCATCGCCGTGTTCGATATCGACAGCAACATGCCCGATGCCTTTACCGGGGAGGACGCCGCGGCGCTTGGCCACCTGCTCAACGCGGTGTTCGCGCGTCCCTGATGCCCGAGGATTATGCCCCGCCCCAGACGCCGCTGGCGATCCTGCACCGCGACCACGAATTGCTGGCGGTGGACAAGCCGTCGGGTCTGCTGTCGGTGCCCGGCAAGGGCGCGCATCTGGCCGACTGCCTGTTGACCCGCGTGCAGGCGGTGTTTCCCGAGGCGCTTATGGTTCATCGGCTGGACCGGGACACGTCCGGGGTGATGGTCTTTGCGCTGAGCCGCCATGCGCAACGGCATCTTGGCTTACAGTTCGAGAAGCGGAAAGCGCGCAAGATCTATCTGGCAGAGGTTTTCGGCGAGGTCGCCGGTAACGAGGGTACCGTGGATCTGCCGCTGGTAGTGGACTGGCCGAACCGTCCCTTGCAGAAGGTTGACTTCGAGACCGGGAAGCCCGCGGTGACCGACTGGAAGCTGCTGCGGCGCGGCGCGGACCGTTCGCGGATGCGCCTGATGCCAAAGACCGGTCGTAGCCACCAGTTGCGCGTGCATATGCGCGAGATCGGGCATCCGATCCTGGGCGATCCGTTCTATGCCCCGGAGACGCTCGGGCTGGCGGACCGGCTGATGCTGCATGCCCACCAGCTGAGGCTGCGTCACCCCGATGGCGGACGGAGTGTGAACCTGACCGCACCCTGTCCCTTCTGACCTTGCTCGATCTGTGCCAGGGTGGGGCCGTTCATTGGGTGCGAGACGGATAAGAGTGCCGCCTCGGGTCCGCTTGCGCCGGGGCAAAAGGCCGGTCCGGCCTAGTCTCCGCCTCCATTGAAGCGCACCTCGCCGACAGCACTCAGGTCATAGCCCCCCATGGACGCGGCCCGCGCCGTGGCCTCGTCGCCGTCCAGAAAGCGCAGCAGCCGCTGGATCGGAGGCTCGAAATAGGCGCGCCGCCACACCAGCAGGTCGAGCCGTTCCTCCAGCACCGGAACGAAGGTCAGCCCCAACCGCTCGGCCATCGCGCGCAACCCGAAGGCGACATCGGCCTGCCCGTCATGGACCATCAGCGCAGCTTCGTCCTCGGTGCGCGCGGTGTCGGGCGCGTAGTCGAGCGCGGCGGGCTCCAGCCCGGCCTCCGCACAAAGCCCGATGAGAAGCTGCTGGCTTGCCGCGGCGCGCTGGCGGCGCACGATCCGCAGCCCGGCCAGATCGGCAACATTTCTCAGCGCGCGCGGGTTCTGCGGCGGGGTCACAAGGCCGCGTTCGCGCCGCGCAAGCTCCACCAGCACCACCGGCAGATCGCCGGCGCGGGCGGCAACGGTCGCGGTGTTCCAGCCACCGCTGTCATGGATATGGGTGGCGCAGCCCATGGCCTCACGCGCGATCACCCGGTCGAGCCCATCCAGACTGCCGTCGAAGAAGGCCGCCAGACCGCTGTCGGAGGCGCGCAGGGCCCATTCGAGGAGCGGGTCATGGCTGCCGACAAGGATCGGCGGCAACGGACCGGGTTGGGTACGGGGGCCCGAGCGGCCCTCGGCGATCCAGGCCTCGACGTCCTGGCGCGGAAAGAGCAGCTTGCCGACAACGCGGACGCAAGGCACCTCGCCCTGGGCGGCCATATCGTAGATCTTGCGTTCCTTGATGCGCAAAAGCTCGGCCAGCTCTTTGGTCGTCAGGTATTCGGGATCGTCGGTCATAGCACTGTCATGGCCCAGACGATTTCACGCGTCCACCGTGAAGGTTTGCTTGGCTGAATGTTGCGCGCGGACGTAGGGTAAGCTCATCGGGGCGGAAAATGCGTCTCAGAGGGCGGAAAGATGGATATTCTTCAAGGCGCGCTTGCCTTTGCGGTGGCGATGATCGTGTTCTCGACCGTGGTGACGGGGATCGTCGAGGTGATCCTGCGGGCCCTGCGGATCCGGCCGCTGCTGCTGATCCAGGCCATGGAACACTATGTCGAACAGTATCTCCAGCGCGAGATGCAGCGCCGCGGCCTGACGTATCTCGACGACGAGAAATGGAAGGATCTCAAGTCTCACATCGTCGGAGCGCTGGTGGGAAATCCGGCCAAGACCGCGGTTCCGTCGATCGACGCGACCGGAGAAGTTGCAAATAACACGACCATCGGCCGGTTCTCGGCGGTCGAGGATCTGAGCACCTATGCGTTCCTCCAGCGCCTTGCCAAAACGGAGGCCGGACAGGAACTGGTTGCGAAGTACCATGAGATTCAGACCGGCGCGCATGATGAACTGCACGCGTTTCTTCAGGACGCCTTGCGCACTTTCGAACGGTTCATGGCCACGGTGAATGAGCGGTTTCGGATTCGCAGCCAGCGCTATGCGATGCTGGTCGCACTGGTCTTTGCCGTCGGCTTCAATGTCAGCGCGGGGCGGCTCTTCACGCAGTTGACCACCGACACGCCGCTGCAACAGGAGCTCATCGTCCAGGCCGAAGCCTATGCCGAGGAAAACCGGCAACGCGCCGCGGCGTTGCGCGCGCAGTTCGCGGCAGCGGAGGAGGAGGCGGCGCAGCAGCCCACCGGTGAGACGCCCGATGCACAAGAGACGTCCCCGTCCGACGCCGACGCAACGGGACAGGACCCGGTCGAGGCGCAAACTCTGGAGGATTTGCTCGAGCGGGCCGACGCGTTGCAGAAACGCAGTGAAGAGTTGTTGCTGGAAAGCGGGCTGCCTCTGGGGCCGACCTACTTTCCGTACAATCGCTCCTGTGCGGATTGGCGCCAGATGATCACCCCGGAGGCCACAGGCGACAATTGGGTGACGCAGACCTGCGCGGCCCTGGGCCGGTTCACCGGCGACGAGGGATCTGAGTCATCCGACGCGCAGAACACCGCCGGGATGGACACGACCGAGCCGACGCGGGGCAACCTGCTGATGTGGATGATCAATGTCGTGATTGCCGGGTTCCTTATCGGTTTGGGGGGGCCTTTCTGGTACCGTGTCTACAGTTCGCTCTCGAACGTGGCGCAGATCGTTCGGATGCTGCGTGGTGGCAACGGGCGCCCCGAAGTTCTGACTGAGGACTCCGAGAAGCTTCCTGCGACCAAGGCCGGCATCAAGGAGGCTACCGACGGTGCCGGGCGGCGCGGAGATGGCGATCTGGTCAGCGTGTTCCTCACGGCTGCCGGGCCGGCCCGAAAAAGACCGCCCGCGGACAAAACGACTGCTGGTGCCGAGCAGGACGCCTCTGATCCAGACACATCCGCCGAACCGGCCTGATCGGCGGGTTGGGCTTCCTTTGCTTGGCGCTAACGATGAACGGCTGAAACTCCTCGACAAATCAACATGGACGCGCATTTCCGGATCGGTTTGGTGCAACCTGAGTGAGCGAACGCGCGTTACACTGGGTCCCTTGTTCTGAGCGTGGCCGCCTTTCTGACCTTAGCACCGGCTGCTGCCGACAGGGCGACCTGCACAACCAAGGGGGATTTCCTGTTCATCACAAACGCGTTCTGCAGCACCGGGTTCGCCTTCTTCCGCTGTGCGACCGATGCCGAAGACAAAGGTATCCGAAAAAGAAGCTGACGGTCCGGAGGCAGGCACAGGGCTGTGCGGCTGTTTCACAGTCTGCAACCGGCGCGAGCCCGTGAATCAGGACCTCACCGGCTGGTCCGATGGCGAAAACTTCCGCTGGAACGACATGCCGGGCAGCCACCGCCGCATCAATCGCTATCTCATGGAGTATGACAACCTCGCCTGGGACCGCCCCCAGCCGCCTTGCCGCTTGCCCTCGCAGGACTCCATGCACGAACGGGCATCCATAGCCTGCACCGGGGCTGACATCTTCACAAATTGATCGGTCCGGTCGTCCGGGCGCTGGCCCGCGCCCGTTGTCGGGGTTGCGCGCGGC
Source organism: Pseudomonadota bacterium (assembly GCA_039184415.1). Classification (GTDB taxonomy): domain Bacteria; phylum Pseudomonadota; class Alphaproteobacteria; order Rhodobacterales; family Rhodobacteraceae; genus JANSYP01. The sequence continues at coordinate 16,458 of JBCDBB010000024.1, read as the reverse complement.
GGCGGCATTCTCTATCTGCCCCCTGTCCGCCAGAGCCCGAAAGCGCGCGCCCCATGGAAAACGTCCTTCTGATCGTCCACCTCATCCTCGCCCTGTGCCTGATCGGGGTCGTTCTGCTGCAGCGCTCCGAGGGCGGCGGGCTTGGTATCGGCGGAGGTGGCGGCGCGATGACCGGACGGACACCGATCACGCCGCTGGGCAAACTGACCTGGGTGTTTGCCGTGGCCTTCATCTGCACATCCATCGCTTTGACGATCGTTGCGGCCCAGAACTCGGCCAACTCCTCGGTTCTGGACCGGTTGCGCGACGCGCCGACGACCCAGGAGCCCGCCGATGGCCTCTTGCCGCCGCCGGTGCCGTCCGGAGACAGCCTTCTGCCGCCGTCCACGGGGGACGCACCCGCATTGCCGCCCCGCGCCGAATAATCCACAACCCCTAGAAAAATCGCGCCGCGGCATCACAGCATATTGCGCTAACAGCCCGAATCTCCTAAGGGTTGAGCCCCGTGATGCTGCAAATTCGCAGGGCTGCGAATGGCATCCAGCAGGGTTGCGGGAGAGCGTTCATGACACGGTATGTCTTTATCACAGGCGGCGTTGTGTCGTCGCTGGGCAAGGGGCTCGCCTCGGCCGCTTTGGGTGCGCTGCTCCAGGCCCGCGGCTTCACCGTCAGGCTGCGCAAGCTCGACCCCTATCTGAATGTCGATCCCGGAACGATGTCGCCCTTCGAGCATGGCGAGGTTTTCGTCACCGATGACGGGGCGGAGACGGATCTGGACCTTGGCCACTATGAGCGTTTCACCGGTGTCGCGGCGCGGGCGACCGACAGCGTGTCCTCGGGCCGGATCTATTCCACCGTCTTGGAGAAGGAACGCCGCGGCGACTATCTGGGCAAGACGATCCAGGTGATCCCCCACGTCACCGACCAGATCAAAGAGTTCCTCAAGATCGGTGCGGGCGAGACGGACTTCATGCTGTGCGAGATCGGCGGCACGGTGGGCGATATCGAGGGGCTGCCCTTCTTCGAGGCGATCCGCCAGTTCAGTCAGGACCAGCCGCGCGGGCAGTGCATCTTCATGCACCTGACGCTGCTGCCCTGGATCAAGGCGAGCGGAGAACTGAAGACAAAACCGACCCAGCACTCAGTCAAAGAGCTGCGCGCCATCGGCATCGCGCCCGACGTTCTGGTCTGCCGCTCCGAGGGACCCATTCCGGTCAAGGAGCGCGAGAAGCTCGCGCTGTTCTGCAATGTGCGTCCCGACAGCGTCATCGCGGCCCAGGACCTGAAATCGATCTACGAGGCGCCGCTGGCCTACCACGGCGAGGGGCTGGACCAGGCGGTGCTGGATGCGTTCCAGATCAGCCCCGCGCCACGTCCGAACCTCGCGCGCTGGGAGGACGTCGCCGACCGCGTGGAGAACCCGGAAGGCGAGGTCAAGATCGCCGTGGTCGGCAAATACACCCAGCTTGAGGACGCCTACAAATCCGTCGGCGAGGCCCTGACCCATGGCGGCATGGCCAACCGCGTCCGGGTCCAGGCGGAATGGATCGATGCCGAGATTTTCGAAGCCGAGGATGCCGGCGCGCATCTCGAAGGATTTCACGGCATTCTCGTCCCAGGCGGGTTCGGCGAGCGCGGCACCGAGGGCAAGATCAAGGCGGTGGAGTTCGCCCGCACCCGCAACGTGCCCTATTTCGGGATCTGCCTCGGCATGCAGATGGCGGTGATCGAGGCCGCGCGGAACCTCGTCGGGCTTGAGGACGCAGGCAGCGAAGAGTTCGACGACGAGGCCGGGCATGCGCGCTTTACGCCGGTCGTCTATCACCTCAAGGAGTGGGTGCAGGGCAACCATTCGGTCAAACGCAAGAAGACCGATGCCAAGGGCGGGACCATGCGGCTGGGGGCCTACACCGCCTATCTGAGCGAAGGCTCCCGCGTGGCGGGCATCTACGATGCGTCGAGCATCGAGGAACGCCATCGCCACCGCTATGAGGTCGACATGGCCTTCCGCGAACGTCTGGAGCAGCAGGGTCTGATGTTCTCCGGCATGAGCCCGGATGGACGGTTGCCCGAAATAGTCGAGCGCCCCGACCACCCCTGGTTCGTCGGCGTGCAGTTCCACCCGGAGCTGAAGTCAAAACCCTTTGCGCCGCATCCTCTTTTTGCAGATTTCGTGCGAGCCGCGACGGATGTGAGCCGGTTGGTGTGAAGCTAAGAAGTAACTTAGATTGCTTTCCGTTCTCTCCTAAAAAGCCATTTCCAAGCTTCTTTTCGTTGCAATCTGCTCTCTTTTGGTAGTCGAACCATGCATTGAAAAGGATTGTTTGAACGACCTAAGTAGGTCAGTGTGTGATTGGTCGGTACAAAGACGAAATTGTTTCGTATAGTAGCATTAACTTCGAGTTTTTCGTACTGGCCAAAAATGGACATTTGATTGTTCTCAATTCTTACTGCCCCCTCATCGCCGCATGCTTTTAATTTCTCAATGAACATAGCGCCCTGGTCGAAGCGAATCTCTAGAAGTTTTTTCCTTTTTTGCAGATTCACAGTGAGCTTTTTTCCTTTCAGCCGAATGTCAAAGAGGCCTATTGGCGGAAAGGAAAAAACGTTATCAACAATCTCCACATGCTCTTGGCTTGAGCTTCCGTATAGTGACATTGAGAATAATGGTATTCCGCGAAGTAGTCGAAAAGAGAGCCAATTCTGATCATCTAAGTCGAACAAGAAAACTGTACCGCCTTCCTGAACAATAAATTTTGAAGATGCAATATGGACTTGCTTTTGTTCTGAGTGCAGGAAGCTGTACCGAGCCGGTCTTCCGCTACTGCAATAAGGATACGCCCAAGCGCTTAGAACCTGCGTTCTTGACAAGCGACCGCTTGAAACCTCCTTGTGATGCCTGTCGCACAGGAGAATTAGGTTGTCTACTTCATGTTGTTTGCGAATACTGTATTCGACGATGTGGTGAATCTCTGTTGGCATCTCTCCGCAAATGGCGCAGCAAAACCCAAAGCGTTGACGAACCTCTCTCTGCATTGGTTCAGAGATTGGTGGACGAATGTCTTTGGGCATCTTATAGCCTCACAAAACCTCTTGGTGTCGGAACCGTATTGAGAAAATCGGTTTAGTATCGGTATCATATGTAGGTGCTATAGAAGTGCTTTTGAACAACCGAAGTCGCAAATCAAAACTCTGATGACCCCGCAATCAACCCTCCACGCCCTGCGCGATGCATATCAGGCCAAGCATTTCGCGGAGGACATCTTCGATCTGGACAGGGGATATCTTCAGACGAGCGTCGAGAACAATGATGACCGGATGCCGCTGCAGTTCTTTGTCGACTACAACAACATCTGGTGGTTCGAGCTGCTGCATAGCGTCGAGGTCTATCACACCAGCATCGACGCAGAGACCGGCACGGGCGCCATCGCCTTCGCGGTAAGATATGGTGACGCGCAGTCGACGGTCGATGCCATCCACGGGATGCAGTTCCTGCGCTTCGACGCGGCGGGCAGGATCGCCTATATCCGAACCTTCGCGAACCCGAGTTTCTGGGTCGATAACCCGCACCCTGTCGTCCAACTCGACGCGCTCGGCAACCATATCTGGCTGGGCACCGGGTACGATCTGAACCGTTCCGTCGCCGCGGCCATGACGTTTTTGGACAACTCCGCGGAGGCCGAGAGGTTTCGTACCTTTCCGGGTCTCGCTCGGCAGATGGGCCGGATCCGCCAGAACCTCGACTACTTCGCTGCGCAGAAATCGACCCAGTGGCAGGGCGGGGCTTAGGTCCCTGGCTCGCTGTAGCTGCCGGTCATCGCCGCGGCATCCTCGACGATCTCGGCATATTCCTCGCCCGTCCAGGCGCGTCGCGTATTGGCGTCCGTGATCATCCCGGCGCCGCCTGCAACCAGTAGGGCGCGCGCGATGATTTCGGGCCCCTCGGCCTCGATCACCATCAGGAAGTCGATGTCCCCTGTCGTGTAATAGAGCGCCTTGAGATCTCCGCCCGCGGCGGCAACCAGATCGCCGAGCGGACCGCTGCGATCCTCCGGCTTCATCAGATAGCCCGCGAGCGCCTTTTCCGGCAGTTTCGCGGTGACAATGAATGTCGGCATGGCACCCTCCAGTCCGTCGCACCCTACCATGTGCAATGGCGGCCGCCCAAGGCAAGGCACAGCCCTTTGCGGCGCCGGTTTCCCGCTAGCGGACGGCCTCGATCGGGCCCTCGGCGCGGCCGTTGACGAACTGCTCCACATAAGGATCGCCGCAGCTGTCCATTTCACTGACCGGACCGGTCCATTGGATCACGCCGTCATGGAGCATCGCGACATCGTCGGCGATTGCGCGCACGCTGGACATGTCATGGGTGATCGTGACCGCCGTGGCCCCCATCTCGACCACGATCTCGCGGATCAGTTCGTTGATGACGCCCGCCATGATCGGGTCGAGCCCGGTGGTCGGCTCGTCGAAAAAGATGATGTCGGGTTCCGCCGCGATGGCCCGTGCCAGCCCGACGCGCTTTTGCATCCCCCCCGAGAGCTCGGCCGGGAACTGGTCCGCGACAGAGGATTTCAGCCCCACACGGCGGAGTTTCTCTATGGCGATCTCGCGGGCTTCCCCGCGGGGGCGTTTCAGCCGGCCGCGCAACAGGCGGAAGGCGACGTTCTCCCAGACAAGCAGGCTGTCGAAGAGCGCGCCGCCTTGAAAGAGCATCCCGAAATGGGTCAGGAACTCGTCCCGGTCGGTGCGCGTGATGTCCTGACCGGCGACCTTGATCATGCCGCTGTCGGGAGTGACGAGGCCGAGGATGCATTTGATCGTCACCGACTTGCCCGTGCCCGAGCCGCCGATGATCACCATGCTCTCACCCTTCGGCACGGTCAGGTTGACCCCGCGCAGGACCGCGTTGTCGCCGAAGCTTTTGTGGACGTCGATGAGCTCAATCATGCGGCGAAGAACGCCTCTGTCAGCAGGTAGTTGGAGGCGAGGATCAGGACGCTCGCCGCCACCACCGCGGCCTTGGTCGCGGCCCCGACGCCCTGGGCACCGCGCGCCGAGTGCATCCCGTAGTAGCAGCCCATCAGCGCGATCAGAAAGCCGAAGACGGCGCCCTTGACGAGGCCCGAGCCGATATCCCAGGGCTCCAGGAAGTTGACGGTGTTCTGAAGGTAGGTGGCGGAGTTGAAGTCCAGCCTCGTGATCCCCACCAGATAGCCGCCCATGATGCCGATCGTGTCGCCCACGGCGACCAGAACCGGCAGGGTCAGGGTGGCAGCCAGCACCCGCGGGGCCGTGAGATACTTCATCGGGTTGGTCGAAAGCGTCACCAGCGCGTCGATCTGTTCGGTAACCTTCATCGTGCCGATCTCAGCCGCGATGGAACTGGCCACGCGGGCCGCCACCATCAGGCCGCCCAGCACGGGGCCGAGTTCGCGCACCATTCCGATGGCAACGATCTGGGGCACCACGGATTCCGCGTTGAAGCGAGAGCCCCCGGCATAGATCTGGAGCGCGAGCGCCCCGCCGGTAAAGATTGCCGTCATCCCCACGACCGGCAGGCTGAACCAGCCGATGGCGAGCAGCGCGTTGCCGAACTCGCGGGGATAGAAGGGCGGCGTGAACATGTGTCGAAGCGTTGCGGCCGCGAAGAGGACGATCCGGCCAAGTGCGGCGATTGCGGACAGCGTGGCGTGCCCCAGGGATGCAACCGCACCGATCATGCGGATCCTCCGGTGTAGCGGCGCTGGTAGCGCGCACCGAGGGCCGTCAGGATCTCGTAGCCGATGGTGCCCGCCGCCTCGGCCAGCGCATCCACCCCCTGGTGCGGCCCGAGAATGTCCAGCATGTCAGGGGTCTCGTCCAGATCAGTGACATCCACCGTGATGAGATCCATCGACACGCGCCCGATCAACGGGCAGGGCGTGTCGCCGGCCCAAAGCGTGGCGCGGTTGGACTTTGCCCGGATCAGCCCGTCGGCGTACCCGCCCGACACGGTCGCGACCTTGGAGGCGCGCCCGGCCACCCAGGTCGCGCCGTATCCCACGGATTCCCCGGGGTTCAGGTCGCGGACCTGTACTACCGGCAGCGACAGGGTGACCACGGGCTGTGCGTCGTGAAAGGGTGCGCCTCCATAGAGGCCGACACCGGGGCGCACCTGGTCGAAATGATACTCCGCGCCCAGGAGAGTTCCCCCAGTGGCAGACACGCCCCGCGGTGCGCTGACACCTTCGGTCATATCGCGAAAGGCCCGCAACTGCGCGGCGTTCTGGGCGTGGTCCGGCGCGTCCGCGCAGGCCAGATGGGACATGATCAGGGTCGGAGCCTCCCCCAACAGCCACCCGCGCAAGTAAGCCCATTCCTCGGGCTCCATCCCCAACCGGTTCATCCCGGTGTCGAGCTGCACACCGAAGGGGTGACCCGGGAGAGCATCGCGATGGCGCGCGGCCTGCTCGCCGCTGTTGAGCAGAGGGATCAGATCATGGTCGCGCAAGAGCTCCGTGTCGCCCGCCATATGCCCCGAGAAGACCGAGATCGTGGGCCCGGCCCCGAGCGCCCGCCGGACCACCGCGCCTTCCTCGGCGACGGCGACGAAAAAGCTGCGCGCGCCGGCGCGGGCAAGGACCTGGGCCATCTCGGCCGCTCCCAGACCGTAGCCGTCGGCCTTGACCACGGCTGCGGTTTCCGTCTGTGGCCCGCTGGCTGCATCCAGCGTCCGCCAGTTGGCGGCGATCGCGTCCCGGTCGATGGTCAGAGTTGCGGTTCCCATGGACGTCGCTTTTGACAGGCCCGTGGGCGGGGTCAAGCCTCTGGCGTCGGATGCAGACGCTTGGGCAGAGTTGCGACAATTGTGTCGTAGGAGACACGCAGCCTGTGTTCGAGGTCCGCGTCAGTGACATTTCCCGCCGCCAGCGCCTCTGCGCTGACACGCACCCAGCCGGCATGGGCGAGGTAGGGCGCGGGCTCTGCCTGACCGACCTCGACCAGCATGGCCGCGGTTTCGCGATCAGGACATTTCACGCTGACGCCCTCGGCCCCCGCAATGGCGAAGAGCTTTCCGCCGACCTTCCAGCTGTCGATCGCGGGCCCGAAATTGTGATCGAGCGTCGCGCCGGGCAGGGCGGCGGCAAAGGTCTGAACCAGATCGCGCATGGCGCAACCTTGGGTGTTGTACGCTCTCTCGACAAGGGGCCGCGATGGTCGTATGAAACTCCCATGGCACCGAACGGCACCATTGCAGACTGTATTACCGGCTGACAGACGTCAGGCGGGCCGTTCTTTTCATGTGTGATGGACTAGGCTAGACCCGCCGCGACGCGCGCGAGGCATCCATGACCGACATCACGCTTTACAACAGTGCGACCCGCCGCAAGGAGGCGTTCGCCCCGCTCGATCCGTCCAACGTGCGCATGTATGTCTGCGGACCCACGGTCTATGAGCGTGCGCATCTGGGCAATGCGCGTCCCGTGGTGGTGTTCGACATGCTCTTCCGCCTGCTGCGCCATGTCTATGGCGCGGATCACGTGACCTACGTGCGCAATCTCACCGACGTCGATGACAAGATCAACGCACGCGCCGCCGAGACCGGGCGCCCGATCCGCGAGATCACCGACGAGACGATCCGGTGGTTCCACAATGATATGGGCGCACTTGGAACCTTGCCCCCGACGCACGAACCCCGGGCGACGGACCATATCGCCGGCATGATCGTGATGATCGAAGATCTGATCGCGCGCGGTCACGCCTATGCGGCGGAGGGTCATGTGCTGTTCTCGGTCGGCTCCTACGAGGCGTATGGCGCACTGTCGGGCCGATCGGTCGAGGACATGATCGCCGGGGCGCGGGTCGAGGTCGCGCCCTACAAGCGCGATCCGATGGATTTCGTATTGTGGAAGCCGTCCACCGGCATCGAGCCGGGATGGGAGAGCCCCTGGGGCGCCGGCCGTCCGGGCTGGCATATCGAATGCTCCGCCATGAGCCGCGAGCTTTTGGGCGAGAGCTTCGACATCCATGGCGGCGGGCGGGACCTGACCTTTCCGCACCACGAGAACGAGATCGCCCAGTCGCGCTGCGCCAATCCCGGCGGTGACTTTGCGAAGGTCTGGATGCACAACGAGATGCTCCAGGTCGAGGGCAAGAAGATGTCCAAATCCTTGGGCAACTTTTTCACCGTGCGCGAGTTGCTGGACAAGGGCGTGCCGGGCGAGGTGATCCGGTTCGTCTTCCTGTCCACGCATTATCGAAAGCCGATGGACTGGACGGAGGCGAAGGCCGAAGAGGCTCAGCGCGTGCTCCGCAAATGGTATGGGCAAGTAGAGGGTGTTGATGGGGGTGCTGTGCCAGGCGACCTGGTCGTTGCGCTTGCCGATGATCTGAACACTGCCGGGGCGATCGCCGTTCTGCATCGTCTGTCTACGGACGGTGACGCCGCGGGGTTGCGCACCGGGTTGGAGTTAGTTGGACTGCTTGGCGCCAGCCTGCCGCAATGGGCGGCAACCGCGCATACTGATCTGGGCGTTTTCGAGGCCTTGCTTGCTCAGGCGCGTGCCTCTGCCATGGCGAGCAAGGATTTCGCCGAGGTCGACAGGCTCAAGGCCGGGCTGATGGCGGCGGGCGTCGAAGTGCGAATGAGCAAGGAAGGCGTTAAACTCTTGGCAAAACCGGAGTTCGACGCGACCAAGCTTGAGGGATTGGTATGATGACCCGAGAGCGCCTCTCTCTCTTCGACACAACTCTCCGCGACGGCCAGCAGACATTTGGCGTACAGTTCTCGACGCCGGAGAAACTCCGCATCGCCTCCGCCCTCGACGCGCTCGGCATCGACTATATCGAGGGAGGCTGGCCCGGCGCGAACCCGACCGACAGTGCGTTTTTTTCGGAGGCGCCGAAAACCAGCGCGGTTATGACGGCCTTCGGCATGACCAAGCGCGCCGGACGGTCGGCGGAGAATGACGATGTGCTCGCCGCCGTTCTGAACGCGCGCACGCCCGCGGTCTGCCTGGTCGGCAAGTCCCACGATTATCACGTCACCCGCGCACTCGGGATAGGGCTCGGTGACAATCTCGAAAATGTTGCGCGCTCCATCTCCCATTGCGTTGCGCAGGGCCGCGAGACGCTCTTTGATGCGGAGCATTTCTTCGACGGCTTTCGGGCCAATCCCGATTATGCGTTGCGCTGCCTGCACGCCGCCCATGAGGCAGGCGCGCGTTGGATCGTTCTCTGCGACACCAATGGCGGCACCCTGCCGTCCGAGATCGGGCGGGCTGTGGCCGAAGTCATCGCCAGCGGCATTCCCGGCGACCGGCTGGGCATTCATACCCATGACGACACCGGCACCGCCGTCGCGGGCACGCTCGCGGCGATCGAGGCCGGCGCGCGGCAGATCCAGGGCACGATCAACGGGCTGGGCGAGCGTTGCGGCAATGCGAATCTGACCACGCTGATTCCAACGCTGCTGCTGAAACCCGTCTATTCCGAGCGATTCGAGACCGGGGTCGAACGGGAGGCGCTGGAGGGATTGACCCGAACCTCGCGTCTGCTCGACGACATCCTGAACCGCGTGCCCATGAAATCGGCGCCCTATGTCGGCGCGTCGGCCTTTGCGCACAAGGCCGGGCTCCATGCCAGTGCGATCCTCAAGGACCCGGCGACCTATGAGCATGTGACGCCGGAAACAGTGGGCAATGAGCGCGTGATTCCGATGTCGAACCAGGCGGGGCAATCGAACCTGCGTCGACGCCTGTCGGAAGCGGGGCTCGATACCGCGCGCGACGACCCGGCCCTACCGCGCATTCTGGCGACGGTGAAGGACCGGGAGGCCCGCGGCTACACCTATGACACGGCGCAGGCGAGTTTCGAGCTGATGGCGCGGGCGGAACTGGGCCTTCTTCCCGAGTTCTTTGAGGTCAAGCGCTACCGGGTCACGGTCGAGCGGCGCAAGAACAAGTACAACCGCATGGTCAGCCTCTCCGAGGCGGTCGTCGTGGTGAAGGTCGGTGGCGAGAAGAGACTGTCGGTGTCCGAGAGCATCGATGAGACAGGCCAGGATCGCGGTCCGGTCAATGCGCTCGCCAAGGCGCTCGCCAAGGATCTCGGCCCCTACGGCGAATTCATCGCCGATCTGCGGCTGGTCGATTTCAAGGTGCGGATCACCGATGGCGGCACCGAGGCGGTGACCCGCGTGATCATCGACAGCGAGGACGGGCAGGGCCGGCGCTGGTCCACCGTGGGGGTGTCCGCGAACATCGTTGATGCAAGCTTTGAAGCGCTGCTTGATGCGATCACCTGGAAGCTGGTGCGCGACGGCGCTCAGCCCATCGAAAGCGTCGTGCCCATGGCGGGGACGTTGCGGACATGAGTCTTCAGGCCTGCGCCGATCTGGTGGCGCGGGCAGATCCGGATCGTTTTCTGGCGACGATGGCGGCACCGGTGGCGGCCCGAAGGACACTCTTTCCGATTTATGCCTTCAATGCCGAGGTTGCGCGCGCCCCTTGGGTCGCTTCGGAACCGCCCATCGCCGAAATCCGCCTGCAATGGTGGCGCGATGCGTTGGATGAAATCGGAGCCTCGGGGGCGGTACGCGCCCATGAGGTAACAACGCCCCTGGCCGATGTGCTCGATCCCGACCGGGCTGCGGTACTGGATCGTCTGGTCGCGGCGCGCCGATGGGATGTCTACCGCGACCCATTCGAGAATGCGCAGCATTTTTCCGAGTATCTCGACGCAACCGGGGGTGGGCTGATGTGGGTCGCGGCAGCCGCACTCGGGGCGCCGCGCGAGACCGAGGCCACCGCGCGGGATGCAGGTTGGGCGGCGGGGCTCTCCGGGTTCCTTCGTGCGGTTCCGGAGCTTTGGGCACGGGGGCGTCAGCCGCTGCTCGACGACGGGGATGACGCCTTGAAATGGCTGGCGGAGCAGGGGCTTGACCGGCTCTCCCGCGCGGACGTCCGGCGCGCGGACGTGCCGCGGGTTGCAGCGCCGGCGCTTCTGGCGGGATGGCAGACGCGGCAGGTTCTCAAGGCCGCATGGGCAGATCCAGGGCGGGTGCGAGACGGGCGGCTGGAGTTTTCGGGCGCGCGAAAACGGCTGCTCCTGATCCGCCGAAGCATGGCCGGTTGGTGACGCACCGCCAGAGTCCTGATGGGCTGCTCCGCTTTCTGTGCAGTGTTCGTCTCCAAGGGCCTCGTCAAGCAATGCTCAGGTTTTGATCGAAGGATCGCGATGCTGATCCAATTGTTATCAAAATTGCATCATTGGAGGAAAAAAACGTTAATTATTCTCTGAAACCTACACAGGCGGATCGTGAAGCCGATACCTCTACTGCCCAACGGTGATGGGTTTAAAACCAGCGGCAGTAGTGCGTAACGAGTGGGCCCGGTCTTTCGCTGGCAGACCGGGCCGCCCTTCTTTTGGGAGCTTTGTCGGAGACTCTGCAAGCGCCCGACGACACAAGTCGGATATCGGAGCTTCTGGAAGTAGGTCTTACCGCGCGGTTTCTTCCGGCCGCAGGCGCATCCAGAGCAGGGCGCCGAAGGCCAGCATCAGAAAGGGGGCCATCGCCATGTTCACGGCAGACCAGCCCGCGACTGGATCGCCGCCGGTGCAGTTCATGAGACCGCCGGAGGCCAGGGAGGCCAATGTGACCGCGCCAAAGACGAACATGTCGTTGAGCCCCTGCACGCGCCCTTGCTCCTCGGCGCTGTGTGCTTCCGACAGCATCGCCGTGGCGCCGATGAAGCCGAAATTCCAACCGACGCCCAGCAGGATCAGGGCGACATAGAAATTGGCGAGGTCAACGCCAGAAAGCGCCACGCCGCCGCCGAGCGCAAGAATCACGAGGCCGGTGCCGACGATCCGTGCCGCGCCAAATCGAGCGATCAGGTGACCGGTGAAAAAGGACGGCCCGAACATCGCGAGCACATGGCCGGAGACCACGTTGGCTGCATCCGCAGTCGCGAAACCGCAGCCGACCACGGCAAGCGGCGTAGACGTCATCACAAGGCTCATCAGCCCGTAACTCACCATGCCGCAGAGCATGGCGATGGCGATCTTTGGATTGCGCAACAGCTCCATGCGCGATCGGCCGCCGGCGGCGCCCGGTGCGGCGCGGGCCGGCCGCGGGATGTTGAGAAAGAAGAAGAGCCCCATACCGACCAGGTTGATCGACATGGCGGCGATATAGGTGCCCAGAAAGGGAATCGGCAGCAAATCTGTGGTGAACTTGACCAGTTGCGGGCCGAGGATCGCGGAGGCCAAGCCGCCGGCCAGCACGTAGGAGATCGCCTTCGGCCGGAAGGCGGGGCTGGCGGTATCGGCGGCGGCGAAGCGGTAGAATCCCTGTGCCGAGACATAGATTCCCGTCAGATAGCTGCCGATCAGAAAGAGCGGAAAGGAGGCCTGCACGAGCCCGACCGCACCGATCAGCGAGCCCAGCAGTCCACCGGTCGCGCCGATCAGAAAGCCGGGGCGCCGTCCAAGGCGCTGCATCACCGCCGAAAGCCATGGGGCAGTCGTCATCGAGCCGAAAACGGTGAGCGAGATCGGCAAGGTGGCGAGACAGGGGTTGGGGGCGAGCATCAGGCCCGCGAGCCCCCCAACGATGAAGATCATCACGATCTGGCTGCCCAGGATCGACTGCGCGGCCACGAGCACCCAGACATTGCGCCGGGCCTTGGCATCGGAGGCTGCGTCGTGAAGGGCGGTCGGGGTTTCAACCCCGTCGCTGCGGGAGGCGGTTGTCTCGGCCATGATTTGCCTTACCGCGCTGCCGCGGTCCGCGAAAGCCCGGCGGGCGCTCGGTCGATCAGGTGCGCGAAGGAGCCGCAGACGGTACCTGCCCGCAGACCCATGTCCGGCAGCGGCGCGCCGTCGGCATCTTTGGCGCCAAAGAGGGGCGTGCCGCGCGCCGACAGGGTGGTTGCATAGTGAAACTCATGGCCGAGCCAGGTCCCGGCGAGCGGACCATGGTCTGTTGTGAGCTTGCGATAGCCGAGATGGAGGCGGCGGGTCGCAAACGACGTGTCGAGATCCAAAAGTCCCGCCATCCGATGGGTGGTGCCATCGGCGTCGGTCAGGCTGCGCCCCAATATCATGTAGCCGCCGCACTCGCCATAGACCGTGGCGCCGCGCTCGGCCGCCCGTGTTACACTGTCCCAGACATGCCGCATCGCGGCCAGCACGCCGGCGTGAAGTTCGGGATATCCGCCGGGTAACAGGACCGAGTCGCAATCGTCGGGCACGGGTTCGCCGCCCAGGGGCGAAAAGGGATGAAGGCTCGCCCCCGCCGCGTGCCAGCTGCCGAGAAGGTGCGGATAGGCAAAGGCAAAGGCCGCGTCTTGGGCCACTGCGATACGGCTGCCCAAGGGAGACAGGGCGGGCGGGTTTAGAGAAGGCTTCGGCAGCGGTGCCGCGAGAGCCGCAAGACCCGCCAGGTCGATATGGGCTGTGGCGACATCGGCGGCGCGGTTAAGAAAACCCTCAAGATCGGGATGCTCGGTGGCCTGCACCAGACCAAGATGCCGGTCCGGCAAGGCAAGATCGGCGTCGCGCGGTACCGCACCCAGAACGGGCAGACCTGTAGGTTCAAGCGCCGCGTGCAGCATTGCGGCGTGGCGCGGGGAACCGGTGCGGTTGAGGATGACACCTGCAACTCTGACCTCGGGATCGTGACGGGCGAACCCTTCGACCAGCGCTGCTGCGGAATGCGCCATGCGGGCAGCGTCGATCACAATTATCACCGGCAAGTCGAGCAGGCGGGCGAGATCGGCGGTCGCGCCGCGTCCAGCGACCCCCGCGCCGTCAAAAAGACCCATGGCGCCTTCGACAAGGAGCAGTCCAGGACCCGCTGCCAGCAGTTTTAGTCGGTCAGGGGACATCGCCCAGGGATCGAGGTTAGGGCAGGGCAGCCCGCAGGCTGCGGCGTGGAAGGCCGGATCGATATAGTCTGGGCCGAATTTCGCCCCGCGCACCGGCCCGACCGCGATATCAGGGCTGCGCGAGAGCGCGCGCAGCAGTGCCAGGGTCAGTGTGGTCTTGCCGCAGCCCGAACTTGGCGCGGCGAGGATCAGAGCACGGCCCGGCGCGGTGGTCACGAAACCTCGGCGGGCCGCCCGCGCCCCAACGGGTCGAGGTCCCGTGGCGCTGCGCCGCGCGCCAGCGCCTGCCAGTCGAGCGCCTGACGCATCAACACCGCGCGACCGATGCAGATGATAGCCGGCGGGGTGAGGCCGGCCTCGCGCACATCCGAAAAGGCGCGGTCGAGCCGGGTTTCCACGATACGCTCGTCGGCGTTTGTCGCCGAGGATATGACACAGACCGGATCGGCTGGATCGCGCCCCCCGGCGATCAATCGCTGCGCGATCGTGTCGAGATGCTTCATGCCCATATAGACGATGATAACCTGCGCACCCGTGGCCAGCGCCTCCCAGTTCACGGCGTTTGGCGCCTCGCCGGTCTGGTCATGTCCCGTCACGAAGGCCACGGACTGATTGACATCGCGATGCGTGACCGGAATGCCGGCATAGGCCAGCCCGCCGATCCCCGCCGTGATGCCCGGCACGATACGAAAGGGCACGCCGTGCTGGATCAGAGTCTGCGCTTCTTCGCCGCCGCGCCCGAAGACGAACGGGTCGCCGCCCTTGAGCCGCAGCACGCGCTTGCCGCTCCGGGCGAGCTCGACCAGATGGAGGGAGATGTCACGCTGAAGCGCCGAGGGCTTGCCGCCGCGCTTGCCGGCGAACACCGTTTCGGTTCCCGGCGCGCGCCAGTCGAGAATGCGCCGATCCAAAAGCGCATCATACACGATGACATCGGCCTGACGGAGCGCGTTCAGCGCGTGGAGCGTCAGAAGGCCAGGATCGCCGGGGCCCGCGCCGCAGAGCCAGACCCAGCCCGGTTCAATCCGGGGCCAGCTGTCGGGAGGGAGAGAGGGTGGATCGATCATCGGTACGGTATGGCGGGGCAGGGTGGCGTGGAAAAGAGCGTTCAGCGCCGCAGGGCGCAGGGTCCGGCGCATCTTGGCGCGGTTCAGGCCGCTGATATAACCGCCCCATGGTGGATGCCAATCCCAAAACTCTGCGCCGGGGCTGGACGACGGGGGCTTGCGCCTCGGCAGCGGTCAAAGGGGCGCTGCTGCGCCTTTGGGATGGTGAATGGCCGGAGAAAGTCGAATTGCTGCTGCCGCGGGGCGAGCGCCCTGTATTCGCGCTCGAAGCGCTGGCCGACGGGCCGGGCTGGGCAGAGTGCGGGGTGGTCAAGGATGCCGGCGACGACCCTGACGTCACCCATGGCTGTACGGTCATGGCCCGGGTGGCGCCGGGGGGCCAAGGCGTGCGATTCGCGGCTGGAGTGGGCGTCGGAACCGTGACGCGTGCCGGTCTGCCGATCGAGGTTGGCGAGCCCGCGATCAACCCGGTGCCGCGCCAGATGATGCAAGATATCGTTGCCGGCCTGGCCGAGAGGTTCGATCAACCGGCAGCGGCGAAAATCACGCTTTCTGTTCCCGGGGGGGCGGCGCTGGCTGAACAGACCTGGAATCCGAGGCTCGGGATCGAAGGAGGGCTGTCGATCCTCGGGACGACGGGGGTTGTGCGGCCGTTTTCCTGCGCAGCCTGGATCGCGTCGATCCATCGCGGCATCGATGTGGCCCGCGCGGGTGGCCTGACCCATGTCGCCGGCTGTACGGGGGCCACGAGCGAAGCGGCGGTGCAGGCGGCATACGGCCTGCCGGACCACGCAATGCTCGATATGGGCGATTTCGCAGGGGGCCTGCTCAAGTACCTCGCGCAACACCCGGTCGCCCGGGTGACGATCGGAGGGGGCATTGGAAAGATGACCAAGCTCGCCCAGGGCGCCCGCGATCTCCATTCGAAACGGTCACAGGTGGACTTCGCCGGGCTTGGCGCGCTCGCGCGTGCCAATGGATTGGCCAATGTCTCCGACGCTCGAACGGCGTTGGAGGCGCTGGAGCGTGCCGGGCCAGGGCTGGCGCAAGCGGTCGCAGAAGGCGCTCTCGGAACGGTGCGAACCATTCTCGGCAAGGCGCCCGTTCTGGCCGACACCATGGTCGTGAACCGGGCGGGCGAGATCCTCGGGCGGGCGGGGTCGTGAGCCTTTTGATCCTTGGCGGGACCGCCGAGGCACGGGCCCTTGCTCAAAGCTTGCAAGACCTGCCGGGGGCGCGGGTTTCGCTGGCCGGGGCAACGCGGCATGCCCTTCCTTTGCCGCTGCCGACCCGGCGCGGCGGCTTTGGCGGCGCTGACGGGTTTGCCGATTACTTGCGTGCGGAGAACATCACCGCCGTTCTGGATGCCACACATCCTTTTGCGGCGCGCATCACGGCCCGCAGCCGTGCTGTGTGCGATCAGCTCGGAGTGCCCTATCGGCAGCTGCTGCGCCCGTCCTGGGCGCCCGGGTCCCGGGATCGCTGGCACAGCGTTCCAAACGCTGCGGCCGCGGTGG